>CAYSCH010000050.1:16972-35378 GCA_964429355.1 uncultured Planctomycetaceae bacterium
ATGTACCAGTCGCGAATGCGGTCGGGGATACGGCTGATGGCCCAGGCGGCCAGACGGGTGCGGAATCCGAGAGGGTAGCGGGTCTTGGGGCGTCGCGCGGTCAAGGCATGGTGGACTGCCCGTACGACACGATCGACGGGCATTCCGCGACGATCCATCTTGCACGACGCCTCCATCATGGCGGCAAAGTCGTCGCCGTAAAGACGCTTCGCCTCGGGCATAAGAACCACGCTCTGGTGCTCCGGAGCCGACTGAAGTTTACCCCAGATGGGCGTGGCCACGGCATCCGGCTCGATGATGGAAACCTCGATTCGCCATTTTCGCAACTCCATTCGCAGAGAGTCGGTGATTGCCTCCAAAGCATGCTTGGTGGCCGCATAGGGTCCGAAATAAGGTGGAGCCGCCCGACCGGCGATGGAGCCGATTGTTACGATACGGCCGTGCCCCTCGCGAAGCAGTGGGAGGACCGCCTGCGTGACCGCCACCGTGCCAAAAATGTTGACCTCGAACTGTCGTCGCAAGGGCTCCGCAGCGACAAACTCGATCGGTGACGAAACCAGGATCCCGGCGTTATTCACCAGTCCACTGAGCCCTCGTTCCCCTCGCTCGTGCCGAATTTGTGCGACCAAAGCATCGATCTGGGCGCGATCGGTCACATCGAGGCAGACCGGCAAGAGTCCGCCGGCAGATTCCGCCGCCAGACGGTCTCCGTCAACCTGGCGGCGCACGCCGGCATAGACACGGAACCCGCGGGCCGCCAAGTCCAGCGCGCAGGCGGCTCCGATCCCGCTGGATGCACCGGTAATCAGAACCGCTCGCTGGGCCTGCGATGGGATGTTCATCGATTTCCCTGCTGAGGCATGGGGGATGATTGTCAATGTGCCGAGTCCCAGTAGTGGTACCGACCGATAAAATCTCCCCAGCGTTCGGTGACCTGATCTCGCATCTCGTCGGATAGCCGGTGACGATTCACCTTGTAGCCGCGCATACCCGCGGCCCGTTCCTGGAGCGTAGGCAACACCTTTTCGAAATCTTTCAGATTCAAATGGTCGTATATCAAACGCACCTGAGCGACGGGGTCTTCGATTAGATCCTCATAGCGGACCTCACAGAAGTGATCCGGGGCGATCCGAGTCTTGCTGTCCTCGAAGACCTCGTAGATTTTCGCGAACCGCGCGAGGACCGCCTCTTCCAGGCCCTCGTTCTTCGGCCTCTGGAGCCCCTCGTCTTCGGACATCCGCATCCACGTGCGGACCGTGGAGGGAAAGATAACGTAGGGGTCGCGAACAATATGCACGAATTTGGCATTGGGGAACAGATCGCGAAGGACGTCGATTCTGGCCGTGTGGAGCGGCGTTTTGAGGACAATCTGCCGGCCCTGGCCCGCGACCGTGACGCATTTGAGGAAGTGAACGAAGACGTCTTTCCAATGCTGCAGATCGGCCTTGGACAGTTGGCGGAGGTCGAGGTATTCCGCATCGATGCCCGGTATGTTGGGAAAAGCAAATGCCAGGTACGGCGATGGCAACCCCATGTTGCAGAGCGCGAACTCATCCTCTTGAGGGCGTTCCCAACTGACCTCCATGTTGTCCATCGGTCGGCGTGAGGGCATGATGAACTTCAGCCACCAGGGAACCAGGTATCGCGAAACGAGAAAATGCTCCGGAGTGAAGCAGGTGTACGTATTGGGATAGGTGAACTGTTTGTCGAGGACCAGGAGCTCATGGAGCAGCGTAGTTCCCGAACGCCAATGGCCGACGATGAAGATCGGGTCCGGTTCGATCTTCGCCTGCCGTATCTTTTTGCCCCAGAAGATCTTCTGGGCCGCTGCCAAAGTCGAATTGACAGGGCTGATCATCGAAATGATCACGGCCATACTCCATCGCGAAGGAGACACGGAGAACCGCTGCCGCGCAAGCATGGAGAACCATGCGCGCATGGTCATGCCGTCCCACATCCGCGGATGCCAGGGCATCGCTCGCGAACCGGTCTTTTCTGTAGATTCTGGCTTACGCCTAGGTTGTACCATGGTTGACATCGCCGGTCCTCGTGGAATCGAAACTCGATCCGCTCTACCTGTTCTCTGGAGACTGCCGCAAACCTCGGAGCACTCGCCGAGTGACAACAAGGCAAGGGCCAAGCCCACGCGACTATCGTTGTGGGGGGGATTGAAGGACGCAGGCTCAAGCCTGGACTCCAACAATCGCGGGGCAAGCCCACGCAGCGGTCTCTGCGATAACTAATCACTCTCTCTCATAAAATGTTTTGCCCTGCTCCGCCATCTGCCGAAGTCGTCCGGGAGGTACCATTCGCATGCCCAGCTTGCCCAGCGGCTCGGCCGTTTCGAGTATCCGTCTCGCACCGGCACGGTCGCACCAGTACATTGGGCCGCCGCGCAACGGCGACATTCCCAGTCCGAGTACGACTCCCAGATCGATGTCCGCGGCAGACGTGTCGGGGTTCTCTTCCAAAATCTGCACTGCCTCAAATAACATAGGAAGAAACAGTCTGGCGGCAACCTCGTCTGCCGTCGCGGCGGTCGGCTTGCGCGACCATCGCGCCACAATGCCGGCAACCGCCGGATCGGCTTCCTGTCTCGTTGTGCCGTCCGCTTGGGCCAGATAGCGGAAGAACCCACCTCCTGACTTCTTACCGAGCCGTCCGGCTTTCACCATCGTCACCAAGAGCGGCGAAACGGCAACTCGATCTTCGTACGCTCCCGAGAAGACCCAACCGCAGTCCAGGGCCGTATCCAGGCCGATTTCATCCAGGAGCGCCAGAGGTCCCTTAGGCATGCCAAATCGGACCGCCGCTCGCTCGATCGCTTCTGGCTCGACACCCTCGGTCAGCAACTGCATGGCCTCGCCCACGTAGGGCATCATTAATCGATTGACAATGAACCCGACGGCGTCGGGTGCCAGCAGAACACCCCGTCCCAGCGTTCTGGCGAAGCCGATGGCTTTTGCCCGGATCCCGGCGGATGTTCCTTTCGCAAAAATCAACTCAACCACCGGGCGCTCCGGTAGCGGAAGGAAGAAGTGCACCCCACACAGTCGCTCAGGGTTCCGCAAGGCTCGGGCCAATCGTCCGATCGGTAGCGTCGATGTGTTCGTCGCCAGCAAGTTTTCGGGAGGCATCCGCTGGTCCAGGTCGCGAAGGAGTGCCGACTTTTTCATCTCGTTTTCCACCACCGCCTCAATCACAAGACCACAGGCGGCGATCTCTCCGAGATCGTTGACTGCCTCCACGCTACCGCTGGCCGAATCGTATTGATCCATGGCGGACCGGACAATGGATTCCTCGGCACGGAGCCGAATCACCTCGTTGGCGTCGGTGACCCGCACATTCAACCCGTGCGCCACCGCGGCTGCCCCAATGGCCGTTCCCATAACTCCAGCACCAACGATGCCCAGCGTTCGGCAGTTGGTCGCATTTGGCGAAATCGAACATGCCCATTCGGTCATTCGCTGCCGATTGGCCCGAAGGAGCGCTGCAATATGCGGTTCGCCCCCACCACTTTCAACATCGTCGAAGCCAATCGATCCAGTCGCTGCCAATGTGCCGATAACCCTGCAAAAACGACCTATTTTGCCGATTCTATTCTCTTCTCGCCAATTTAACCAATTCGAGCGATTCGCACAAACGGTCACGAGAGTATCATCGGCCGCTGGGAAACTCAACGATGGTCGATTTTCTCCTGACCGCCCACACCTGCCACGGCTTGGAGGGGCTAGCTGAAGTGTCTTTCCGGGGCCATTGCCGGTGTAGGCCTGCACGCGACGTATGGATCGACAATTGGCCGAGCCAATGAGTCAGAGGAGCTCGCATTTGGCGACCTGCGAAAATGAATCCCACCCACATGAGGGGTCGCTGTGTCGTCGTTCTCCAATTCATCTTCTCGGCGTTTGACCGCCGGCTCGGTGAGCATGGCCAGCACAAGGGCTCCGGTGGCGGGCCAGCATTTGTGTCGATAGTTGACGGCGGTCATCGCAAACAGAACCACGCAAATGATCATTGCGGTTCGGCCGACATTGTCATCCCGGGCGTCGAGGCGACACATCTGGTAGATCGTGCTGACGGCCAGGCAGCCGCTGGCAAGGATTCCCACCAGGCCGAGACTCAATAGCCATTCGATGGCGGCGTTGTGGCAGTTCTTTCTCAGCACACCGTGATCATTTTCATCTGGATGCGGGCTGAACTGGCCCACAACGTCGTCGGCCATGCCAATACCCGTGCCGCGCCAGAGAACATCCGGATCCGACTGCCAGGCCTCGATGGCACCAAACCAGATATCCGAACGATTGGAGAAGTTGCCAATCTCTTGCTTGTCGCCCAAACGTTCCGCCAGTTTTTCCCACGGTGCTGTCTTGCCGGCCGCCATCAGCAACAGGACTGAGAGTCCCCCCATGGCCGACAGGGCCACGAGATCGCGAAGCCGAATCATCGGCAGATGCCGCGTTCCCAGAATGTAGAGGATTCCGATGGCAGGTAACCAGGCAACGAAGGCTCCTCGCGACGCCGTCATCATGCACCCGATGGAGAGCATCACCATCAGAATCAAGTACATGTTTGGGAATCTCGATTCGTTTCCCTGATTGGCGTCTTCACAGCTCTTCAGATACAGGATGAACGCGACAACCGAAGCAAAGGCGAACTGCCCACCGACCTGGTTGGGGTTTCCGGTGTGATACGCTCCGTCGGCGCTCGCGAGAAAACCAAACCTTCCGACAAGATTCAAGAAACTGTGCTCGACGCGCGACTCGAACCAGATTGCGGCCACCATCGCCACGGCATTCGCCCAAACATAGACCTTGCCGCAGAAGGTCCACAGTTGTTTTTCGACGACCAAGGCAGCGAGCGGAAGGGGGATCGTGACCAGAACGGCAATCAACAATCCACGGAGTTTTTCCACGTTGCCGGGATACAAAAGGCTGATCCATACCAAGGCGATACAGAATACGACAGGCCAGGAGCTCGCATAGGACCGCCCCTTCCACCAATAGATACTTCCCAGCGCAACTGCCGGCAACATCAGGATGAGGTCGAAGAACAGCAATGGCGTCACGCCGGCGAGCTCCCACAGTTTGTTCTGTAGAATCCCGACGGCCGACACGACGATGGCGAGGCCAAGCACAAGACGTGCCATCGTGGCTACCCTCCTGTGGGCGAGGTGTGCCGCTGTCCATCCCAGATCGAACACATCGCTTCCGCATAGCGTTCGATCCCGAAACCACAGTCGCGGACACGTGCTACCGAATCCCTTGCAGACCGAGTTGTGGCTGGCGAGTTGATCGGCCTGGCAATCCGCGCTGCCCACGCCTCGTCGGGATCGTCGAGCGATACGAGTTCGACCCCCCGAAGATGCCGGGAGATTTCCTGGATCGCAAGCAAGTCGCTGGCGACGACGGGGACTCCGGCGGCACAGGACTCCAACACCACTCCCGGGAGCCCCTCCCACAACGACGGACAGACCATGACGTCTGCCGCCATGAGAAGTCGCGGAACATCCTTTCGCAACCCGCAGAACCGCACATGATCGGCAATACCCATTTCAGCCACTCGCCGGCGAGCGGCATGCTCAATTTTCGGATCCCCCGCGCCGACGATGAGCAGGTAGGCATCCTCCCGCTTCTGCCTCACAGCGGCGAAAATGTCGACCAGGCGAAGGTGGTTCTTTGCCGCAGCCATACGCCCCACGTGGATACAGACAAACGCATCTGTCGGAAGCGAAAACTCGGCGAGCACACCCGCCCGGTCCGACGGCGACTCGAAGGGGCGCAGATCCAGGCCGTTGTAGACGACGCGACATCTGGGATCCTCATGCCAGTTCTGCCGCCAGGCCTTCGACATCGCTTCCTCGCTGACCGCGAGGATGTCGGTCGCATAGCGATCAATCCAATGACGGAGCAGGACGGCTTCGGCCCGCCGGCGCCAGGTTGTCCGAAGTCGTTCCTGGGAATTGCGGAAATGCGCCACGCGAATCGGCACATCGCAGCGGGCGGCAATACGGAGGATATTGCCGGATTGGTAGTACATATGAGAATGGACGGCGTCGAAACGCTCCTGTCGGATGAGGCGGACGAAACGTCCGGAGAACCGCATCAAGTCGTAGGGAATTCCGACGACCCGCCCCCCCGCCGCTTTAATCTCTTCGCCGAAACTTCCGACGGTGTCGGTCAGGGTGCAGACGCAGAGATCGTATCGTTCGGAATCCACGTAGCGAAGGAGTTCGAGGGTGCGCATCGGCACGCCTCCCCATCCCAGTTTGCCAAGCACATGCAGTATCTTTTTTCGCTTCATCAGTACACCGTCTCAGATCACCCGGGCTGTTGGGATACTTCTACGCCGCCGCCTTCGTCGCGTCTTGACCGCTGAATCCTTTGAAAACTCGTTCATGCCACAAAGCGAGCATGTACAACCGCCACAGGCGAGGGCTCTGGTCCCGCGCCCCGTTCTGATGCCCGTCGACCAGTTGTCGAATGGCTTGCTGCGGGAAGAGGTTCATCACAATTCCATTCTGTTGGAACAGGGACGAGCGAAGGGGCTCGCGCAGATCGCTGCGGAACCATTGCCCCAGCGGCACGGAAAAACCCTTCTTGGGGCGAACGACGAATGGGCGACCGAGTTCCTTCTCGAGAGCGGCACGAAACGGGAGCTTCCCGATCCGCCCGTCGAATCTCGTCCGGAGGGGCATGCGGGCGACCAGTTCGAACAATTTGTGGTCCAGAAGGGGGGCCCGCACCTCGAGCGACGTTCGCATGCTCGTGCGGTCCGACTTCACCATCAGGCATTCGGGCAGATACAACTGTCGATCCATGGAACAGCACCGATCGATCGCCTCGCCTCCCTCGTGCGCCCAGATAGAAGGCAGTGTGCAGTCCCAGCCCGCAACGGCCTCGGGATGCATTTTCTGCCGCAAAGTCTCGTCGTTGAAGATTCGAAGATAACGGGCTTCTTCGCCCGGCACGAGAAGATCGAGGAGAGCTCGGCCGCGAATGTGTTCCGGCCAGATACGGCGGCAAGGTCCAGTAGTCGCCCGGACGAGCGCCGGGGGAAGCCAATCGATCCATCGGCCGATTTCGACCATTGTTCTGTAACGGGTGTAACCTGCCAGCAACTCGTCGCCACCGTCTCCCGACAGGGCGACGGTCACTTCTTCCCTGGCAAGTTTGGCCACCAGGTAGGTGGGCACCGCGCTGGAGTCGGCAAAGGGCTCGTCGAACGTGTCGGCGATCGTGCCGATCTCTGCCAGCAGATCGGCTGGCGTGAGAAGCCGGGTCCTGGGCTGCAAGTTGAAACGTTCTGCCGCCTGTTGGGCCCACGGCAATTCGTCGAAGCGAGGTTCGCTGAATCCGATCGAGAAACTGCGAACGGGCTCCGTCACGGATCGCGAAACCCCGGCCGCCACGATTGTGGAATCGAGTCCTCCGGAGAGAAACACACCTAACGGCACATCGCTCATCAGCCGCAAACGTATCGCAGTGGCCAACTCCTCGTTGAATTGCTCGTGCCACGCCAGGTCGTCCAAGCCCGGCTCCGTCTGGTAAGAGACGGACCAGTATCGATACGGAACAGTGTTTTCCGGTCGATCGAGCGAGACCATCACCGCATGAGCCGCCGCCAGCTTGCAGACGCCCTGGAGAACCGTTCGCGGTGCGGGGATGAAACCGTGGCTGACGTAGTCGATCAAGGCGGGGCCACTCGGTATACCTGCCACTTCCGACAGAAACCGCAACGCCTTAAGCTCGGAGGCGAAGGCAATGCCGTGCCGGTCGGCCCGGTAGTAGAGGGGTTTCTCGCCGAAACGATCTCGAGCCAGAAACAATGTCCGTTGGCCGAGATCGAGCACCGCGAAGCCGAACATCCCTCGCAATCGACTCAGCAACGGCGGTCCCCATTGTTCATAGCCGTGGACCAGCACCTCGGTATCGCTATGATCGGTGCGAAAGCGATGACCGCAGGCCTCCAAATCGCGGCGGAGGATCGTGTGGTTGTAGATCTCCCCGTTAAAGACGACCCAGATCGTGCCGTCTTCGTTCATCATCGGTTGGGCGGCCGTCTCCGCCAGATCAATGATCGCCAGTCGGCGATGGCCGAGGAAGAAGTCGGGGACGAGGCTTTGCGACGCCGTTCGGATCCGCCCTCGGTCAGGATCCCCCAGAAACGTGGCCGACTGGTCGGAGAGGCGCCCCATCGTCACCCCCGACCCGTCCGGACCGCGATGCATCATCGATTCTGTTGCCCGGTAGCAGGCCTCAGAATCGACCTGTCCGCCGGGTACAATTTGTCCGAAGATTCCACACATTTCACGACACGGCCTGTCGGACCGCCTCCTTGGATGAAGCAGGCGCTGGATTACCATGGCCAATCAGGTCGCGCCAGACAAGGACGGCACTGAGCAGGGCGACGACTCCCATGCTGAACGCCATCGCCTCGGCCGCCCCGGTCAGCCCGCGGGACTGAACCGCCCAGGGCAGAACTGCCAGGGCAACCACGATCCCGGCTGCCAAGGCAAAGGTCTGCGACCAGAAGGCGCGCATGGCCGTCAAGGCCCGGCCCAACGGCCCGGTCACATACAGCATCGCCGCGAAAACACTGAGTGCTGCGGCAAGTTGGGGCAGGTCTGAATACTCGTGTCCCAAACCGGCGGCAATCCTTGGTCCCAGAAAGGCCACCAGGGCCGCACCGGCGATTCCCATGCCCCCCACCAGGGCGACGAGGCGAATGAGAAGGCGGGCAAAGGCTTGAGTTTCGCCGGCCGCGTGGTACTTGGCCAAACGTGGGGTTGCCGCATTCCCCAGGGCTGCAACCACCATCATACCCAACGTGATCCAGTACGTTATCAACGTGTAGACGGCTACTGCTTCATCGCCCATGAGATCGCTGATCACGTATTTGGGCAACTGAGGAGTCAGTGCGATCAGGAACGCGACGACTGCCAGCGGAAGGGAGATGATGCTCAAACGTGCCAACACCGTCCAACGTATCGGCTGCTGCCAGAATCGGGCACCGGAATCGAATCCGTCCCCATCCATCCTGACCGAGCGGAAATAGCACGGCAGATCCCAACAAACCAGCGTCAGACCCATGGCAACGGGAAAGCAGGCAACGACCAGGACGATACTGCCTCCCAGGCTGCCGACGATCGAAACCAGAGCCAATTCACTCGCCCCCTGAACGACCAGGGCCATTGACATTCGATCCATTCTTTCCCGTTGTTGGAGTCTTCCCCAGAAGATGTCGCTGATTCCCTCGATCAGTTTCGCGAGGGCTACGAGCGCGATGACTGCGGAGGCCTGGGTATCGTAGCCGCTGAACAATACCACGCCGGCCACCACGATCAGGCCGATACCGGAGGCCGCGGCCCGCACCGCCAGATAGTCGGCCAGCGTGTATTCGTTGCGAGAGTCGGTCACCTGTGCCCCGCGGAGCCCGAGCATCACCAGCGCCCAGATCGGAGTGCAGAGCGCCACGGCAAGGGCGTACTTCCCGGCTGCCGCGAGCCCGCAGAAATGGGCCAGCAACAACAGCATTCCATATCGGCAGGCGGCACGAACCAGATTTCCGGCAAGGACCCATGAGAAATTGAGCCGGAGCGAGAGGGGGCGGACCGGCGCAGGCTGCGCCTCGGCTTTCGCCGAAAGCACGTTCGCCGCGTGTATTCGGCCAATCCGGCGTCTTTCTGCCGCGAGACTCAACGCTGGGGACCTCCAATGCCTGTCTGATCGCCTGTGAGAAAGGCCAAGTTCCGCAAGAGTTCTCAGGCCGCCCGCCGCTGAGCGGGTGATTCCAACGGTGTCGTCCACCAGCGGTAACCGTAGGCCTTCATCAACCAGCCTACGAGGCTCCAGCACGCCGCCTGTTCATACCACGGCAATTTTTCCAACCATTCAACGTCTGGCCGCAGTTGAATGTTACCCGACATGCGAACGCGATTACCCGCAATCGTGTGTCCGATCGCCATGGGCTGTCCTGAGGCAATGGCTGCCGCCAGCGATTGCATGTCCATTTCCAGGAGTCGGCCGATCCGCTCCAACTCGATCCGAGGCTGAGTGATCAGGTCTTCGTAGCGAAGCCGGATCGACCTGTCGCGCGGCAGTTTGCGGCGCAAGGCTTCGGCCAGCAGGTTGGCGACGGTCCATGCCTTCATGGTCCGCAGGATGCTCTTCCCTCCGTCGTCTTTCGAGATACCCGCCCTCGCGTCCTTCTGAAATCGCTTCTTGCCCGACCAGAGGACGCCTCGGCAATCGCGAACCATGTGTACGAGGCGCAAATCGACGCCTTCGACCATTGAAAGGAGGAGCGCCCGGGAGGAGGACTTGGACGAATCCACAACGATCTGGCGCCCGCTGACATCGCGAATCGCTGCCAGGAGTCCAACGGTAAGACGCGCGTATTCCATGTGGCCGGGGGCACCTGCGGTCAGCCGGCGCCGCGTCACCGAAAGCCGCAGGCAAGACTGGATCGCATTTGACCGTTCGACATAGGCCGTCAGATCGACGGGCCCCACATGACGCTCCCACTGACGACGGACTTTGCCCCAGAACTCGCAGTCGCGTCCGATCTTTCCGCACGCGCAGTACGTATCGTCGCGCAACCAAGCATTGTTGACGATGTGGCAGGCTTCACCGACGCTTTCAATCGCCGGATGATTGCCCAGCAACGTGTCGAGAATCGTCGAACCGCTACGTCCGCAACCGCCAACATAGAGCACTCGCAATGGGGCGTCGGGCGACACTCCCTCAACGATCACTCTCTCCCGGCGCACCATAGATCCTCCTTGAAATCGGCGGGGCAAAATCGCTCCGCGTCACTTCCGTGAAAACGATCCTCTCCAGGCAGCGTTCTCCTGGCGGAACTCTGCCGTCGTCGTCTTGGTCGGCGTTGCTGCGAAGATCACAGGACTGACGCGAGTTTCGGGGGAAGGATGGCGAAAATGCGGGGATCTGTCAATTCCAATATGCTTGCACGGGCGTATGGGGGACCGGAGTCACTCGGACCCAGGGAGATAGCCGGCAAGACGGTATCGGTCGATTCAGGCAGGGTGGTGTCGTGGAGCTGGGGTGACAGGCACCACAATATCTAGTGGTGAATGCATTGCCAGCAGCCCCGCCTGTCGTGGCGGCTCCCAATTGGGGCGTGACAGCCTTAGGTACGTCCGTGCCTTTGAGAAAATTCCAAAAAATCGTCGATCCCACTGAAGTTTCCGCCCGTAGTGTTGTAAAAGAGCCACGTACCTGCCAAAAGACATCTTTATGAAGAACGGCGTTGCGTTCGAGCATCATCGTTCTCTGCCGCAAAAAGGCATTGGCCGGGCAATTTAGGCAATTTCAAATCACACATTTTCTTTCACCGAGAAAACCGGCCCCTGACCACATCCGCAACCTATAGTTGCGTGAGCCAAGTGGCCGGTTGATTCGAACTCGACGCGAGGGAAGGCGGCTCGATTCACGGTTCGTCGCTTTCCTGGCGGATCTCGTCCAAATTTCGCTCCAGTCGAATCCACGGTCATTGGCGCCAATGAACACCGCTGTATCATGAGACGGCATTCGCCGTCCGGTGCAGGTTTGGCGCCTTGCACGAGCTTGTCCGGGCGTCCAGCCTGCGCACATAACTGAGGAGTCAGCATCATGCGCTCGCCGCAAAGGCGTTACGACGCGTTCCGCACAACACGCTTCGAATCCTTCGAGCCGCGCATCGTCCTGTCCGCAAACCCGGCTAGCGACTTTGCATCGGACGGAATCGTTCAAGCGTCGTACTCCAGTCCTTTCACGGCCACGAATACGAATGCCTTTGAATTGACGGGCTTGACCGAAGCCCTCAGCCGCTACGACTTCAGGGGTGAAGGCCAGACGGTCGTGATCATTGATTCCGGAGTGGCTTACGATCACACGGCCCTCGGCGGCGGGCTCGGCGAGGGCTACACCGTCGTTGGCGGCTGGGATTTCACGGAAGAAAACGATGCCGATCCTTACGACGACGGTCCCTACGGATCGCACGGGACCCACGTAGCCGGGATCATAGCCTCCGGCGACGAAAACAGCCCCGGCATTGCGCCCGGCGTCGATATTGTGGCTCTGCGAGTCTTCAACGACGCAGGTCAGACGCAACTCAGTTGGGTCGAAGATGCCCTCCAGTGGGTGCATGATCATCTCAACTCTTTCGAGAATCCGATCACGACGGTCAACCTGTCCCTGGGATCGTCGAGCAGCACGACGAGCGCTGCGGCCGCGGCGGCGTTTGAAGACGAACTGGCCCAACTGGCGGCCGACGGTGTGTTCATCACGGCGGCGGCGGGCAACGGATATGCGACACTCGGCAAGGAAGGACTCACCTACCCGGCTTCGAGCTCTTACGTGACCGCGGTCGGATCGGTCGATTCGTCGGGCAGCCTCAGCTACTTCAGCCAGCGCGATTCTTCGATGATCGCCGCCCCGGGCCGGAGCATCAACAGCACGGTGCCCGACTACGTCGGCAATCGCAACGGAGTTGCTGACGACTTCGCTCAATATTCCGGAACGAGCATGTCGTCGCCCTTTGTGGCCGGCGCCGCCATTCTCGTCCGCGAAGCCTATGCGTTTGCGGGCTATACGGACGTTTCTCCCCAGACTATCCTCCAGACTCTCTACAATTCGGCCGACAAGATCTACGACGCCGCGACGGGAACCACTTACCGCCGCCTGAATGTCAACGCCGCCATTGAATCGGTCCTGACTGCAGACGACTACGGTTCGACTCCTTCGGCGGCGTACAAGATGGGCCGAATCTCGGGCGACGTCACGCTCGACGGTTCGATCACCGCCCTGACCGACCGCGATTACTTCACGTTCACCGCCGCAACCAACGGGCGCGTGGAGGTGTCGGTGATCACCACCGGTCAACTCGAAGCCGACCTGCAGGTCGTATCGAACTCGGCGCAGCAATCTTCGGGCAGTGTCCTGAACTTCGATGTTGTGGCCGGCCAACAGTACACGATCCTGCTGCAGACGACGGACGGGCTGGGACACTACACCCTCGACCTGCATCTGGCGACGAACTCGGCGGCGCTCGCCGATGCGATCGTTGTCGACCAGTTGGAGCTTGCCGATGAACGAATCTCGCCGTCGACAAAGACGTACGGCTTCACCGCCGCCTACTCGGGAATCTTCACGGTCGAAGCCAACTTCCAGCATAGTCGCGGGGACGTCGACCTGGTGCTGGTGAACTCCTCCGGTCAACGTCTGGCCGCCAGTACGTCGAACACCAGCAACGAACGGATCGACGTGACCCTTTCGGCTGGCGAAACCGTCTACCTGCAAGTTTCCACATCCGACGGCCAGATCAACAGCGACGTCGATCTCCATGTTACCAATCTTGTGGCCAAACAAGGCAATACGCTGATCGTTCGCGGCACCAGCGGAGCCGATCAATTCCAGCTCCTGGCCGGCTCGATACACCGCGTGACGATCAACGGAGCGGAATACGAGATCAGCGGCGACTCGATCGCCCGCGTAGAGTTTGACGGCCTTGCCGGCTCGGATACGGCGATCCTTTACGGCACCCATGAATCTGACAGCGCCGTGCTCCGAGTCGGCTCGGCCGACCTTTCCGGATCGGGCTACACGGCCTCCGTTGCCAATACCGAGTCGATTACGGTCTACGGCCGCGGCGGTTCCGACACGGCGACTCTCAACGATTCCACCGGCGACGACTTGTTCTCCGCCTCACCCGGATACGCCGCACTGACCGGCTCCGGCTTCGCACTGACCGCCCGAGAGTTTGAAGTCGTCTATGCCAACGCGCGCTACGGGGGTGACGACGAAGCCAGTTTGACTGATTCTTCGGGCGACGACGTCTTCGTCGCAACGACTGACGTCGGCAAGATCAGCGGCGAGAAATACTCGGTGCGAGTCAAGGGGTTCGAGAGCGTCCACGCGTACTCGCGAAACGGCGGCACCGACCGTGCACGGATTACCGGCTCAGCCTCAGCCGACTCCGTGACTTCCACCCCGATCTACACTCGACTGGTTGCAGGCGAGACGGTGGTCCGGGCGAAGTTCTTTGATGAAATCTACGTGCTCGGTGGCGGTGGGAGCGACAGGGCGTATCTGTTCGATTCGGCCGGCAACGACACACTCGTCGCGCGTCCTGACAACGTGACGCTCACGGGCTCCGGGTACGCCAACACACTTCGGGGCTTCACCCAGGTTACCACTACGGCGTCTGCGGGGGGTAGCAACACGGCGGTCTTCTACGATTCGGCCGGCGCCGACGCGTTCTTCGCCGACGGTACGGAAGCTCGCATGTCGGGGGCAGGCTACGACAACCGAGCGCGAGGGTTCCAGAGCGTCACGGCCCGGGCAAGCGGGGGCTACGATCAGGCCACGCTCTTCGACACGGCGCTGGCCGACCAGCTTGTGGCCTCGGGCGATATGGCCCGGCTCCGCAGTTCGGCCCTGGTCACTTGGGTCTACGACTTCGACCGGCTCCAGACTGTCAGCAACTCCGGCGGAAACGACACGGCGGAGATCGACGCGGTGGACTATATCCTCCAGGCGTCAGGGCCTTGGGATCGGGATTAGATTTCGTTGCAGGCGGAACACGTTGCGTTTGAGTGAGGTAGTTAGAATTCCGATGGGTGGGGAGCAATCCATGGGACTCGGACCTATAGAGCCTGTCGGGATTCCGGGTAAAAGATGGCTGTCGCCTTGTTCCTCATGGAATCACGCAACCTGATTGAGCAAGGGATCGGGCAGCATATGTCTGCAGGGTAGCAGAAAGGTGTACGCGTGTCAAGTATATTCTTGGACAGTCGTGAGACTTTTCATTCACTATTCTTCCTGCAGTGGTGAGGGCTTCTCAGTTCTTTCCGGTCACGCTCTTGACGTACTGGACTTCGTTCGCATCGTAGGGGCGGCCGTCGGCCCAGAAGATCTCGTGGAACCAGAGATCTGGCTTGGCGGTGTACTTTTTCTGCCCGGTTTCCCAGGGATAAGCCGTCTGCGTTTTGCCGTCGACAAGCCCCCAGTTGTAGGCGGCCACCTTCTGCTCTTTCAGATAACCCATGATCGGGTCGAAGGTGCTGCCGCTGCCACGGGACATGTATTCCGTGCAGAGCAGAGGGCGGCCGAATCGTCGCAGCTCGTTGACACGGTCCTTCATGTTCTGTGGCGGACCGTAGCAGTGGAAGCTGATCACGTCGGACTCGTCGAGCATGAGCTTATTGAAAGGGGTGAGTCGCTCGTCGTCCGACCAGTCGTCGCGCCACAGGCCGGCGGTCAGCGGCTGGGTCGCCTCGGCTTCCCTCGCCCAGATGAACAGCTTCGCCAACAGTTTCGTGGCCATCTCCACCTTGACGTCCTCCGGCAGTTCCGTCTTGAATCCATCTGCGCCGTAGGAGTTGCGGTTAGGATTGTCGGCCTCGTTGAAAAGGTCCCAGGCCTGGACTCGTTTGTCATTGCGGTAGCGGCCAATGAGGCCCACGATGTAGGGCTTGAGCGAGTCGTGACGGGCGGGATCCCGCAGGATCTCGGCGCCCGGGGCCTGGAGCCACCCGGAATTGTGAACGTGCGGCCGAGGGTCGCGTTGCTTGCCGAGTTTGGGCTGGGGATCCCAAACCCCGTCGAGCGGAACCAGCATGACACCGATACCATGTTTGTCGGCGATATCGAGGAACTTGTCGAGCCGAACGAGGAATCCCTCGCGGTCCTGCTCCCAGAGGAGGTTGTGAAGAAAGACGCGAACGCTTGTGAAGCCGATCTTTGCCGCCCAGCCCAGTTCGCGGTCGATCGTTTCGGGATTGAAAGTGTCGGCCTGCCCCATATCCCATTGATTCATAGCCGTGATCGGGGAGAAATTGCAGCCCACGAGCCAGGGCTGCCTGGCGTACCACGCGTTGGCCTCCTCGGCGGTCCAGCGGTCGCGAGCCTGGGCACGCGTGCAGAAACACAGGAGAACAACAGCACAAAGCGGCGTAGTCCAATGTCGGCAGTATTTCATCGGTTCTCTCCAAAGGAGGAGTTGGGTAGTTGCTGTTCGCGGAACGAACAACAAGGATTAAAGAAACGCGATTCTCTTCATGAGGACTCCATCAGGGAGAGGACGGGAATGACGGGTAGATGCAATGCTGGGTTCTCGGACTGTTACACGTTGGGGCCACGATTCCGACTTTCCGTTGATCGTGCAGGCGGAATCCTGGACTCCAATGGAGGTGGATAATACGGGGCGCGAGCCTGCTATTCTTTCTGGGTTTCTGGTGGGAAATGCGGTTTGGGAGAAACGGGATCCTTGTTGAAGGAAAGCGGCGACGAGTCGCCGCACTCCAAAACCACTAGACCCTCGGCAGTTCGTAGCCGGCGCGGCGCGGGTAGGGGTAGTCGCGGAACTTGTTGGCGGCGTCGTTGCCGACGAAGCCGGGTCGTGTCGACGTCGTTGACCGCCACCGCTTTCACCTCGCGCATTTTGACGACGTGGGGCAGGTGCGAGCCATACATCATCTTGCCGACGCAGCTCTCTTGACGGCCGCCTACAGTCCGAACGCCTCTTCCATCTGCTTTCGCACGGTCGTCAAACGTTCGACATTGCCGCCCTCGACCTCGGCCGTGGCCCAGCCGGCAAAGCCAATCTCATCGAGAGCCTTACGAACGTCGTCCCAGGGAAGATCCCCTTCGGTGATTTCGGTCCAGTCGTTCTTGGCGCGGCTGTAACCCTTGACGTCGAGCTTGACGCAGCGGCGACCGAAGGCGCGAATCCAGTCGCCCGGCTGGCCGTACTTCCAGTGGTTACCGATGTCATAGTACATGCCGACCCAGGGGCTGTTGAAGCTGTCGACGAACTGGATGAACTGGTCGGGGGTCTGATCGGCAGGTCCGTCGTGAACGTAGTGCATCTGGTTCCAGACGTTTTCGATCAGAATCATCTGGCCCAGTGACGCGGCGAGCGGCAGGAGCTTCCTGATTTCGTCTTTCGCACGGGCATTGACCTCCTCGGCCGTGCCGTCGCTCCCCCGGCCGACCACGATCAGCACGCCGGATCCGCCGGCGGCATGGGAAACGCGAATGCAGTGCTCGATATTCGCCCGGCCTTCGGCCCGTTCGGCCTCGTTGGCACTGGTGAGCCGTTTTGACCAATGGGCATGATTGATGGCGTTGTGCACAAAGACTCCCGAGTCGCGGACAACGTCGCGTGCCTGCTCGGGACTCCACTCGCCCGCCTGATCGAAATCGACACCGTCGAAACCGGCCTCGCCTGCCATCCGCATACGTTCAACGAGCGACAGTTGCTTGCCGTCGAGTTCTTTGGGAAGCATGCCCAGCTTGCAGGACAGGAGAATGCGTCTGCCTTCGGACGGGCGGACGGTCGCGGGACCTTCGCCCGGGTCCGACTCGGCCGCATGGACGCTCATCGCGGCAACTCCCGCGATCGATGCGGCACCGGCGGCAAGAAAACGGCGGCGAGGGAGGAAAGTGTTTTCGTTCGTTCGATTCGAGCGTTTCATGGGGTCGTTCTCCTGAGCTGGTTTCGGAACGATGCAAGGAACAACTATTCATTCGCAGAGCGGCCTTCACCACGTCTTCCGTTTCAAGCCACCCACTTCATCGAAATGGACATCTCTTGACAACAATTCGAGTCGATGCTGCGAAGCGATTGCGGCAATCCAAATGTCATTCTCCGGAATAGGTCTACCCTTCGCCCGAAGCTCATTCTTGATTCTGCCATATTCGATGGCCGTCACTTCCTCGCACGGCAGAACGGTGAAATTCGCACATAGGGCCTGGATCGTCGCGACATTCTCTGCAACTCTCACCGAACGATTGGCGCCATAGTACAGTTCGCCCAGAACGATCGACGGCAGAAGGCACTCCGTACCTTCTGTCACCGCCGCGAGGACTGCGCCTTCGTCGGCAAGAATTGCGATTACCGCACTGGTATCGAGAAGCAACTTACCATTCATTCAGATCGACCTGTTCGCATCCCTTCTCGATTGCTGCTTGAATGAGTTCCAACTCGTTCGCGGGAATGGAGCCCCCAAAACCAGCGACACTTCCCGATGTGCCAGCAAGCGAGCGTTTCAGCGAACGGATGTATGCAAGAACTCGACGCTGCGCATCGGGCCCGAGACCGGCCACCTCCGCCTGGAGTTCCGTGTCGAAATCAGTATCCATGGCACGCATCCGATACCAGATAGTGATCTGAATTCCACTGTTACCCGTCAGATGAGCAATGCCGACAGAAGAACCAACGGGAGAACGGAACCTCCGCTCCTCCGGCCGCGAATCATCAGAGCATTACGTTTCTGAACGCCAAGAATCGCACCTCGACGGCCCACATCGCAAGTCATAACGCAAGGCGTCGAAGCTGCGTGTCGAACTGTGTCTGTATCCGCACTATAGACCTCATGACACGTCCCTGCAAGCACAGCCCCCCT
>CAYSCH010000051.1:0-30823 GCA_964429355.1 uncultured Planctomycetaceae bacterium
ATCACTAGACGAGGCCTTGCGCTTGTTCGCCAAGGGCTCGGGGGACTCAGACTCGGGGGCGACTCCGGTCACCGGACAAATTGACTCCGACGCAAACTGACAACCACGCAGCTTTCACCACCGGGAAGTCCCGTTCATCACGAATCGGACTTCCCGGATTTCTTATGCTTGCATGGCCGACTGATGCGTCTCTACCAGGCACTGTGATATTACCACGACAAACAGTCATGGCGTTCGCCGAATCACCACGGAATACGACGTTTTGGGCCGAAAGTCACGAATCACCTCGTACGACAACCCCACCGTGGGGTCAGGTTCTATTGTCAATCAGGTGCAATCGGTCTATGATGACTTCGGGCAGCTTGTCACCGAGTATCAGCAGCACGGTGGTGCGGTGAACGCCGGAACGTCGCTCAAAGTCCAGTACGCCTACGCTGACGGCTCGTCGAACACGATCCGCCTGACGAAGATGACCTACCCCGACGGGCGCGAGCTCAATTACGATTACGGGTCGGCGGGCTCCAGCGATGATGCCCTTTCGCGGGTGGCTTCGCTCATCGACGATGACGGCTCCACCCGTCTGGTCGACTACTCCTATCTCGGTGCTGGGGCGATCATCCAGGCCGACTACGTTCAACCCGACGTGCGTTGCGATCTGGCTCACGGTGCGGGCGCCGACCTCTACGACGGCCCTATGGATCGATTCGGACGCGTGAACGATCTTCTGTGGTACGATTACGGCTCCTCGGCCGAGCTCCTCCGCTTCAAACACGGCTACGATCGCGCCGGCAACCGCCTCTATCGCGAAGAGGCCGACACGAGCGACCTCGACCAACTCTACAGCTATGATGACGTGAACCGTCTCGTCCAATCCGAGGAAGGCACGCTCAGCGCCGGCAAGGACAGCATCTCGTCGCTCAACTCCAAGCAGCAGTGGTCGCTCGATCCCACCGGCAACTGGTCCGGCTTCAAGGAAGATGACGACGGCGACGCCACCTGGGACCTCGAACAAACCCGCACGTCGAGCGCGGTCAACGAGATCACCGACGTCGCCGAAACCACTGGCCCAAGCTGGATCACCCCGGCCTACAACCGGGCCGGCAACATGACGACCATCCCGCGGCCGGCCGACCCGACCCAGTCGTACGCGGCCACTTATGACGCCTGGAATCGGCTCGTCAAACTGGAAGAGGGTGAGGATACGGTTGCCGAGTACGTTTACGACGGAGCGAAACGCCGCGTTGTCAAGAAGACCTATGATTCGGGCTCGCTGGACGAAACGCGTCACTTCTACTACACCGATCCGCAGAAGTGGCAGGTGATTGAAGAGCGCCTCGACGCCAGTGGCGCAATCTCAGCAGATGCCGATCGGCAGTTTGTCTGGGGACTGCGTTACATTGACGACTTTGTGCTCCGGGACCGTGACACCGATTCTAACGGCAGCCTCGATGAGCGGCTTTGTGCGTTGCAGGATGCCAACTGGAACGTTACGGCGTTGGTGAATGCGAGTGGCAATGTTCAGGAACGCTATGTGTATACAGCTTACGGCATCCCACGTATCTTGACGTCGACGTTCGCCGCACGCGTGTCAACCAACTACGATGTGGAAGTGCGCTACGGCGGATACCGAGTGGACGGCGAAAGCAATTTGTCCTGCGTTCGGGACCGAATGTTGAATTGTCGCGTCGGCCTCTGGTTGCAGCGAGACCTAGTACGCTATGCGGGCGGAATGTCGCTGTACGGGTATCTTCACGGAATGCCAGTTCAATATGTCGATCCATCCGGGAAGGGTGCGTTCTGCGACTGGTTGACGGATCCTTGTACAGGGAGCCTTATGGCCTGTTCGGGCTTTCTTGTGTCCATTGCCGACGTACTTTCCAACTTCATTCCTATGGCAACGTTGCAGGCCAAAATCGCACTGTCGCTGTTTGACTGTTTTAACGATTTGATGGGATTCCTGCAGGAACGCTGCTATTGTCACGGAGTAGAAATCATTCTGTCGCTGGACGGCAGCATAATGAGCTGCTGGGGGAACTTCTTCTTTGACTTTGGAAACTTCCCTGCAGCATTAGCAGCCTTCTTTGATGCCTTATTCACAGGAATGGACGAACTGGCTGCTATAGTCACGCCTGATAACGTGCCAGGATGGCAGGCGTGCATGGACGTGTTTTCGAACTGTGGCGACATTGTCGGTAATGTGTTTGGCGATATTGGAGGAAAAGTCGTGTTGTATCCTTCATGAACGTGTTGAATGTATGTGCTGCATACCGCCGCGACGGTCGCCGCTTGCCTGACTCTAGCAGGCTTGCCACCGTGGACTTGCTGACAGTCAGCAAGTCCACATATTTGTTGCCGAGGAACGCCGATGGCTGAAAAGGATGCGTCTTCGATCGTTCTGTGGGACGGGCGCGAATACTCGGCACGAGATGTCGATCGGGTATCGCGTCGACTGGCAGAATATGCGCGACACAACGAATCTCTGGTCGAGGCATGGCCCGCACACCAACGACGCTTCGCGAATTCAGTGTTCGCGATTGTCGCGGGACTCGCGGCGGTATTCTTGCTGCCATCATTGGTAATCTGGGTAGTAGCACGTGGCGTGTACGGACCTTCGGCCGCCGGCGCGATTCAGCCCCTCGTTCCTGCACTGCTGTCTGGCGGGGCAATGCTCCTGCTGGCGTGTATCGGCTGGGCGTATGCATACCTGCACTACTCCGCCTACCGACCGACAGTCACAGTACAAGGAGGTGCCATTTCAGTAAGAAGTGGGTCACATATCCCTGTCGTTTCGTCATCCATACAACAGTGCTGCTGGTTTCATGGATGGGTAACTGACACTATACTAACACGGCACGGCCCCGGTGGTGCGTTACAGCATCGCGCGATTGTGATTCAATTCCCGAGGCAATCGCGTTTCACAGTGACGCCACGCATTGCTGTCGGCCTGACTCCGGAGATGCATGCCATTTGGAAGGACTTTCTCACCCTTGCCGAGATCCCGCAAATATCGCGTGCTGAAAGGGGAAGCCTGCACGGAGTGTACGGGGCCTCGAAGTGAGTCTGGTGTTCTCTCGCACACACTTTCGCCAAGCCCCGGTATACCCGCTGGTCCGTCAGTCTCTATAACACCGCCGGCCAACTCACGTCCACTCGCGCCTATCACACGATCCCCACTTCGGGCGACGGCAGCGCACACACGAACTACGACGAGTCGACCTTCGGGTACGACTCAACCGGGCGTCAGAATGAGTTGAGCGACGTCGAGGCTGCGTGCATGTCTCCCACGGGTGGTGTGGCCTGAACGCCGTGCGAGGCAGCGTCGGCTCCAAGAAACTCCCGGCGGGACCATCAGCCGCACGGTCTTCGACGCCCGCGGCCGAGCGGTGGCCGACTACGTGGGCACCGATGATTCAGATGCGACCGACGCCGACCCGACCGGCGACGGCCATTTCTTCAAAACCTGTACAAATGTGCCATTTCCCCCTTGAAATTATTTGTATATACGTGTATACTACCACAACCACCTCTGCCTCCTGCGTCAATTCCACCAGCCTCGACCGAATTGTGGCACATACCTCCATCGTAGTGTGTCGTTTTACGTCTCGACACAAAGCCCCATCTCGGCAATCTCAAACACCTTCCGTCAGCAAACCTCGTCCAAGTTTTTTGTTCCCCGGGCATACTTGTGCCAAAATTCAACTGCTCCCTCCCTGCTCCGTGCTCCGTGCTCCCTGCTCCCTGCTCCCTGCTCCCTGCTCCCCCGACTCCCGACTCCTGTCAGCCAGGGGTGGAATTCGGGACCGCAGCAGACGATAATCATCGTTTCTGGTCCCGCACCTGCCCCCGGGGCTCCTGAACTGTGAATCCCGCCCTTTCCGCACCCCATTCTGCCCCCGGCGCCCGGCGCGAGACGATTCGCCTGGGAGTGCTGTTTGGCGCCCTGTATTTTTTCCAGGGAATCGCCGAGCCCAGCGACGGGTTGATCTCCCAGCCCGTGCTCTCACTGCTCCGGTCGTGGCAGCTCCAGGCGGCCGAGTTCACGCGGTTCATCGCCTTGATCTCGCTGCCATGGGCCATGAAGCCGCTGTACGGGCTGCTTTCAGACCTGTTGCCGCTGGGCGGATACCGGCGGAAGAGCTATTTGCTGTTGACGAGCGGGACGGCGGCTCTTGGTCTCGCAGTTCTGGCGATGGGCGACTTGCCGGTCGGTGCCACACAGCCGCTTCTGCTGTTGGTATTGATGCCGGCGGTGGGGATGGCCTTTTCCGACGTGGTGATCGACCCCCTGATGGTGGAGAACGGCCAACCACGGGGGATCACGGGGCTGCTCCAGTCGATCCAGTGGGGGGCCATGTATGCCGCGTTGATCCTGGTGGGTTGGCTGGGTGGTTACCTGAGCGAGCACCACTGGCAGCGGTGGGCGTTTGCGATCTGCGCGGTGGCGAGCGGCGGGAGTTTCCTGCTGGGCCTGCTGATGGTGAAGGAGCCGCCGCGCAGCATTACAGGAGGGTTTCGCAGCACCTCGGCATCGCTCTGGAAGACGGTATCCAGTCCGGCAGTGCTCAGCGTGGGAGGGTTTCTCTTCCTGTGGAGTTTCAATCCATTTTCCACGGCGGTGCTCTACATCCACCAGACCACCTACCTGGGCTTCAGCGACCGGTTCTACGGTGCGACCGTATCGGTACTGGCCGCCGCTTCCATCGCCGCTTGCATCAGTTACGGGTTCTACTGCCGCCGCGTACGGTTCGACCGGCTGGTGCACTGGTCGATCGGGCTGGGCATCCTGGCAACGATCGCCTACTGGGCGGTGTGGGACGCGACCTCGGCGGTGGTTGTGACGGTTGCGGTGGGCTTCACCTATATGACGGCCTGCCTGATCCAGCTTGACCTGACGGCGCGCGTGTGCCCACCGGAAACGGCCGGCACGACCTTCGCCCTGTTGATGGCCCTGCAGAACATCGGCATGTCGTCGTCGGTAGCGGTGGGCGGGTGGATTTACCAGTCCGGGTCGGAGCACTGGGGGGCCCGGGGAGCGTTCAACGTGCTGGTGGGGATCGGCGCGGTGACCACCGCCGGCTGCTGGCTGCTCGTGCCCTGGTTGCGGCGGCAGGCGTCTGCAGCGATCTGGCCGGAGCCCGCCGGAGTGGTCTCGCAGCCGACTGGCGATTCTGCCGAGGGCCTTGGGAAAGGCTGACATCCTCCGAAATGGGGGAATGTTTGCACCACAGGGAAACTGCCTATACTCGCTTTCCGGCAAGGCTTGCTGTGACGGCGCCGGGGGGGCTGGAGGAAAGTCCGAAAAGCAGGATTTCGGAGCGAAACCTTCGAATAGTGCCGGTGTTTGAAGTAGTACGCGTCAGGCAAAAGAGAAGAGGTCCGCGCGGACCTCGCGTCCATAGTGTCGCCGGCGGCCGCGCCGCAGGCCGGCGAGACAAAGCGGGTTTCGTGCACGCCACGGGAGCTGGGGGGCTCTGCGCGCCAACGGATGCCGCTCCCACAGTCAAGGTCGTGTCGGCATGGTGTGCGCGCCAAGCAAGCCCCTCCCCCTCAAGCTGTTGCTGCTGTTCAGTTTGTGCTGCGGTGTTTTCGCCTACGGATTGGCCGTGGGGCGATACAAGATCTTTCCCTACCAGGTGCTTCGCGACGCTCGGACCGCGCTGGTCGCTCTGGCAGGAACGAGCCAAGGGAGCGAGATCGGAGGATTGGAGTCCTACAAGGACCAGGTTCTCGTGCCGACGGCCAGAACGTACGGGCCCGCAGCCGGCACGGAGATGCTCCTGGTCAGCGGCGGTGCGGAGTTTCTTACCGACCACTGCCCGGCAGGGTGTCTGGCGTGGCTGATGGATCGCGAGGGAAAGGTCAAGCACTACTGGAGAAACGACCCTTCGGTCTGGAACGGGCTCGAGCGAGTGGCGCAGGTGCCGCTCCTATCAGGAGCCCCGTATCCGGTGGGGTTGCACCTTTTCGACGACGGCGGCCTGCTGGTCACGTACCACGCCAGCAACACGTTTCCTTTCGCCGTCGGTCTGGCGCGATTCGACGTCAACTCGAAGCTGCTGTGGAAGCGAGAGTTGTTGACCCATCACTGGTTCAGCGTGGGCGATGACGGGCGGATCTTCGTTCCGGCCCTGCGGGTGGTCGACTCTCCGATCCCGATCGGGGCAACGGAGGCGAGCATCACCTCGGAGGGCGGGAAGATCTACAGCGACATGGTCCTGATTCTCGACCCGGACGGCAACACGATCGACGAGATCCCGATTCTCGACGCGCTCTTCGACTCGGGTTGGCCAGGGCTCTTTACCCGGGCCAATTCGGCCACCCGTTCGGCCGATTTCGCCACGGACGATCCTCTCCACCTGAACGACGTGCAGCTTGTGCCGCCCCAGATCGCAGAGTCCCATCCCTGGCTGTCGCCGGACGATCTGCTGGTGTCGCTTCGGAATATCAATGCGGTCGGCATTCTGGATGTTGCCTCGCGGCGTTTCAAATGGGTTTCGTCGGGTTCGACGGTCGCGCAGCACAGTCCTCGGTTTTACGACGGGGGCGTTCTGGTTCTGGACAATCTTGGAGGCGACAAGCGGCTGGGTGGCACGCGGCTGGTGAAGATCGATCTGGAACGGGGTTTGCCGACCACGCTGTTTCCCAGGCCCGGCGTGGATACGCCCGACCTGTGCCGCACGCTGAACTGCGGCCATCTGGACGTGCAACGCGACGGGAACCGAGTTCTGATGGCGGTCACTCGTTCGGGCGCCCTCTGGGAGATCGACCTGCGGACCGGCCAGGTTGTGTGGGAGTATCTCTACGTTCATCCCAACAAAGCCGGAGATCGCATACCGATCAATACGGCCAAATACGTCTACAGCCCATCCTTTCTTGATCACGAGTAACAACCATGAGTGCAATTCTCTATCTCTTGCCGTCTTTCGGCGGGCTGCTCCAGATGCATGTTGCCTGGCCCACGGGGACAGGTGCCATCTTCGCCTACGTGGGCCCCGGCGCGGGACTGAGCATGTTGGGCGCGTTGTTTGCCGTGGCATGTGTGATTCTGCTCGCCCTGCTGGGCCCGATTCTGTATCCCATTCGCCTGATCCGCACAATGCTCCGCAGACACAGGCAGCGGCAAAGTGAATTGGCGATGGGCTCGCGAGTTCCATGAAGCTCATCGATTGGATCGCCTGCACTGCGGGGCTGGGCGCGGGCCTGGTTGCCGCATGGCTCTCGGTGGTTGTATCGGCGAGGCTTGGCGACGGTGGGTTCTGGCGGCAATTGGCCATCGTGAGCCGTCTGCTGCTGTCGGCCGACGACGAGAACCAGCTCTTCCGGGAGTATGTCCAACTTTGGCGTGTTGCGATTGGGTTCGTTTCCAAGAAACTGGCCGTGACGCTGATTGGGCTGGTACCGATCCTATTGGCCCTGTTCGGCGTGACATGGGTGGCCGGTTGCTTGGGGAAAATGGGTCCAAAGGCTGATTGGGAAATGGGTTTTGTCGTCGCGGTCTGCGCGGCGGCGGTCCCGGGGATGCTCATCGTGAAGTCGAGATTGTGAAGATCCAGTCGTCTGACTACTTTCTGACTTGTTTCTGCCAGAAATCGCAGCCGTTCCTTCGCCGCGTTGCCGACTGGGAGTCGAATCTGCTGGCCGACAAGCTGGCTGCGGTGCGCATCGAGAAGCCCGTCTTCATCACCGGGCTTGCGAGATCCGGGACGACACTCCTGCTGGAATTGTTCGCCACCATTGAGGGTGCGGTCACCCACCGCTACCGCGATTTTCCATTTCTGATGATTCCCTACTTCTGGAATCGGTACCTCGACTGGTTCCCGGTGCGGCAGGAACCGGTTGAACGGGCGCACCGGGACCGGATCTACGTCACCCGGGAGAACCCTGAGGCGATGGAAGAACCCCTGTGGCAGGCCTTTTTTCCCCACGTGCATTCGACGACGGCCCTGCATCGGCTGACGGCGGCGGATGGGAATCCGGATTTCGAGCGGTTTTATAAGGCCCATCTCGGCAAGATGTTTCTCGTCCGGCGAGGCAACCGGTACTTTGCGAAGGGCAATTATCACGTTCCGCGAATCGAGTACCTGACGCACCTGTTTCCGGATGCCTATTTCATCGTGCCGATCCGCCACCCGTTGACGCACGTCCATTCGCTGGTGCGGCAGCATCAGTTGTTCAGTGGTTACGCCGCGGCCGACAGGCGCGTGCCTCGATATCTGGAGGCGGCAGGCCACTTCGAGTTCGGGCCGCAGCGGGTTCCCATTCGATTCGATGCGGTGGAGGGGGATCGGATCCTCGAGGCATGGTCCCATGGCGACGAGTACCTGGGCTATTGTATTCAGTGGAAGGAGCTGTACGGCTTCGTCGACACTTTGCGGGCGGCCCATCCAGCGATCGCCCGTCGGATCCTCATCGTCCGTTATGAAGACCTGTGCGAACAGCCCGAGGCGACCATGCGGCAGATCCTGGGGAGCATCGAAGTCGAGCTGGGATGTGCGGGGCGGCTTCTGGCGCGCTTGGGCAGCATTTCGAAATCTCAGCACGCTCCCCATTTGGACGACAGCCAGCGCAAGGCGATTCTCGCGGAAGTGGGCGACGTTGCGGAGAGATACCAGTACCCATTGGAGCTGTCGTAAGAAGCCCTGTCCAAAGGTGTGAGTCTCCCACGGGCAAAGACCGCCGATCGTGCTCCGCGCTGCGGATCAGGTGAACAATTGGAGCCGGTTCTTTCCGGTTCCCGTCGCCAGGGCGAATTTGGACCGCGAGCCGGGGGTGCTGGCTTCTTCGTCGCAGCCGTCAGGACAGCTACAACCCTCCGCGCACGAGACGTCGGCTCCAGGGCCGTTCGGAATCGACTTCCGATGTTCCTGCCCGCACCCCTCTCCGTTCCCAAGGGATGAACCGCGGCGGGGGCATTCATCTGAGCCGTTGCCTATTGGGAAGGATTCTTGCCGCTTTCCCCCTGGCTACACTCTATACTTTCAAGTGGTCGGCAGGTTGCCGTTCGTCTTGAATTCCCATTCTTCCACCGGTCGAGTTATCCAGATGCGGGTTGCGATCATAGGTGCGGGGCCAGCCGGTATGACGGCGGCACTGCAACTGAGTCGGGGCGGCGCCGACGTCGAGGTTTTCGAGGCGGGACCGTACATCGGCGGCCTGGCTCGCTCGTTCGACCTGTGGGGGCAGCGCGTGGACCTGGGACCGCACCGTTTCTTCACGACCGACCCCCAAGTCAACCGGCTCTGGCTCGACCTGGTGGGAGACGACTACGCGATGGTCGATCGCCTCACACGGATCTACTACAAGGGCCGTTTCCTGCATTACCCTCTTAAACCGCTCGGCGCGCTGCGAAGCATGGGTCCGCTGGAGGCCGCCAGGTGCCTGGCAAGCTACTTGAAGGAACGGCTGCGGCCAAGTTATGCGGCTACGGATGACGAGTCGTTCGAATCCTGGATGGTCCGCCGCTTCGGCAACCGGCTGTTCGCCTTGTTCTTCAAATCCTACAGCGAAAAACTGTGGGAAATTCCCTGCAGCGAACTGAGTGCCGATTTCGCGGCCCAGCGGATCAAGAAACTGTCGTTCACCGAGACCGTCAGGAGCGCGCTCTGGCCTCGCCATGGAAAACGGCACGCCACCCTGGTCGACCGGTTTCCTTATCCGCTCGGCGGCACGGGATCCGTCTACGAGAACATGGCCAACCAGGTGCGGGAAAACGGGGGTCGTATCCACCTGAAGAGTCCCGTGATACGAGTCCTTCACGAGGATTTCGACGTGTGGGGAATCAAGCTGGAGGGGGGCAGAACGGCCTGTTTCGACCATGTCGTCTCGACCATGCCGCTGACAAGCCTTGTGGACGGATTGAGTGACGTGCCGGCCGAAGTTCGCCGAGCGGCAGGCGGGTTGCAGTTCCGCAATACGGTGTTCGTCTACCTGCACGTCGGCAGCGACCGCCTGTTCGCCGATCAGTGGCTGTATATTCACGACCCCAACCTGAAGATGGGCCGTGTCACGAACTTCCGCAACTGGGTGCCCCAATTGCACGGCGAGGCGAAAACAACGATTCTCGCCGTGGAGCACTGGTGCAACGACTCGGATCCCATCTGGACTGCGGACGAGGGGCAACTGATCGAACAGGCTGCCGGCGAGGTGCGGTCGGCCGGGCTTGTGCACCGCGAGCCGATCCTGGCGGGGCACGTTGTTCGCACGCGGCGGTGCTACCCGGTCTACCGCCGCGGCTATCGCCAGCAGGTCGAGAAGATCGCCGACTACCTTCGCACCTTCCGCGGCCTGATCCCCATCGGACGGTACGGAACGTTCAAGTACAACAACCAGGACCACAGCATCCTCATGGGTATCCTGGCGGCCGAAAACCTGCTGGAGAATCGGGCCCACGATCTCTGGAATGTCAACACGGATCACGACACCTATCAGGAAGACGAACTTGCGATCGACGCCTGTTTCGCCCTCCGGCAGGGAGATCCCGGGCGCGACATGGCCCTTGCCGGCGAAGGCTAAGAAGCCCTCATAAAACGTAGGAGGTTCCCACGGGCATGGATGTGCACAGCCGGTGGTTCTGTCAGCGGCTCTAAGAAGCCCTCACAAAGCGTATGAGTTTCCCACGGGCATGGATGTGCACACTCGGTGGTTTTGTTAGCGGCTCTAAGAAGCCCTCACAGAACGTATGAGTTTCCCACGGGCATGGATGTGCACAGCCGGCGGTTTTGTTAGCGGCTCTAAGAAGCCCTCACAGAACGTATGAGTTTCCCACGGGCATGGATGTGCACAGCCGGCGGTTTTGTTAGCGGCTCTAAAAGGCCTTGCGTGATTCCAGGAGGAAATAGCAGCAAGGCGCTGGAGGAACTCGATGGGATCGAGGTGACAGAGGGACGGGATTGCCGAAGGGGGTGCGTGTGGGAGGGCCCGTCCGGCCGGGATCTACTTGTTTTGGGCCCTGAGCTGCGCGAGGGCTGTTTCGATCCTCGCCGCCAGTGCCTGGTCGCCCCGGATGCGGGCCAGATCCAAGGCCTTTTCGGCGAGGGGAATGGCCTCGGCGGTGCGACCGGCCATCCAGTAGGCCATTGCCAGATTGATGGAGTTGCCCGGATCGTTCTGCCCGTCGAGGGCAGCTTCGAAATGTTCGATGGCTTCCGGCGTGCGGCCGGTGCCGAGCAGCAGGATCCCAAGATTCGAGTGGGCTGCGGGAAAGTCGGGTTGCGACTCGACCGCGCGCCGGTAATGCTCGAGGGCCTGAGCCGAGTTGCCGCTGTCTTCGAGCAGGCGAGCGAGGTTGTAATGCGCGGGGGCATGGTCGGGCTGCAGTGCCACGGTTGCTCGATACTGCACGGCAGCATCCTGAGCGAGTCCGGATTCTTCCAGTGCCCGGGCCAGGTTGAAATGAGCCTCCGCGAAATCGGGATCCAGCTCGATCGCCCGTTCGAGGTGCGTGATCGCCTCGGTGGGCCGGCCGGCTTCAGCCAGCAGCGTTCCCAGGTTGAATTGGACCATGGGATCGTCGGGCTGATGCCGCGCGGCGTCCTGCCAGAGCAACAGTTCCTCCTGGTAGACGGCCAATCGTTGACTGCTCAGGCAGGCCAGCCCGATCGCCAGGGGCGCGGTCGCTGTCAAGCAGGTCGCGATGGCCGTATTTCGCATCGGCTTCCAGCCGAGGCGTTGACAATTGATCTGCCACAGGGCCCATCCGCCGGCGATCAGCAGCGGAACAAGAGCCGCCAGCGGAACATACATCCGCCGCTCCGCGGCGATTTCGTTTACCAGGGGAATCACCAGGGTCGGGGACAAGACCGCGACGAGCCAGACGGCGACAAACCCGACGGCCGATCGGCGCCAGAAGAGCACCAGGATACCGGCAGCGAGGGCGCCGGTCAGCAGCAGCCAGGGCCAGGCCTCGGCCACGGTCTGCAAGTAGGGAATGTGATAGTGAATCACCAGTGGCCACGGCCAGATGGCGAGTTTCAAGTACAGAAACAGGACTTTCGCCTGCGTAAACCACCACTCCTGCGCCGCCACACCCAGGCCGAACCCGGAGGCCGGAGTACGCGGTCCGCCGAAATTCAGGGCAATGACCGGCAGCCATGCCAGCGACAGACCCACGTAGAGGGGCCATGATCGGCCGAGGGCGCGGCGAAACGACCCGGTCAGAAACGTCCGTTCGTAGAGGAGCACCATGGCGGGCGCCGAAGCCATCATCTCCTTGCAGAGCATGCCCGAAACACAACTGACGGTTGCCGCGGCCAGCCAGGCCGCCCGTGCCGGCTTGCCGTCCGAGGACCAGTAGCGGATGGCGAGATAGAGTGTTCCCAGGTAGAACATTCCCATCATGAGTTCGGTGCGTTGGGTGACGTAGACGACGCATTCGGTATTCAGCGGGTGCAGCGCCCAGACGATCGCTGCGGCAAATGCCAGCGGCCCGGCGATCTGTTCGAATCGTCCTCGAAAGTGGTCGAGTATCAGAGTTCTGGCCACGATGGCCCAGAGCAGAATGGCCGTCAGGAGATGGATGGCGATGTTGACGAGGCGATAGCCGAAGGGATCGAGCCGGCCGAAGGCGTAGTTGACTGCCAGCGACAGATTCACCAAGGGCCGTCCGTGAACGGCGGTCGTTCTCGGGGCAAGGATCGGGCCGCCAGACGGATCGTTTCCCAACAACGGCCACAGTTGCCGGATCGAGGGGTTGTCGACGATTGTTCCGGCGTCGTCGAAAACAAAGGGCGCGTTGCTAGCGGGGTAATAGACGGCGAAAACGGCAGCGCCCAGGACCAGACCACCCAGTGCCGCGGTCAACACCCGAACCGCGGAGGTTTGTACTCTGGCAGTGGGGCGAGTCATGGGAGTCGTCCAGCGGGGGCGGCAGCGTGGGAGCCTGGTCAGGAGTCACCTGGTGCTGCTCAAGTATAGGCCAGAAGTTAGCTCGTCCGGCTGTGACGGATGTGCCCGATGGGATGCGGACGACCGTCGAGGCACGCGATTGGGAGGGACCGATGGCGAGCGGGGTGGCCTTCGACAAGGCGGAAGAGAAAGGAGGGAAGTGGCGGAGCGGCTGTGGTGAGTGCAATAGACCAATATCGGCACGGCTACTTCTGCCAAACCGCTCGGGGGAAGCTGGATAGAGAGCACGGCACTGGACCGGAGTAGCTTGCCGGAGTGCCTGATACGGCGTCGGACCGCATCGTGCTCACCGAATCTCGCCTGGTAGCCGCAGGCGCCTTTGGGGCGGCTACCAGGCGTTCATTTTTCCAGATCAGGCTCAGTTCCAGCCATCAGCCTTTCGGCCGCTCTTGCGTTTCTCGATGGCAGTGAGCGTGTCGGTCATGCTGGTCACTTTCAGCTTGATCGCCAAGCGGGTGAGCAACGCGGCCTTGTCGGTGCCCAGCTTGGCCATGGCCCGGGCCTTGTGGTTGTCGACCGTGCTGGGCGCAAGCTTGAGAATCTTGGCCGATTCGTGCACGGTGCAGCCGAGGCTGGCGAGGCGGACGACTTCTTTTTCCCGAGGTGTAAGTTCGGATGCCATAGTACGTGCCCCTTGAAAAGGAGTAAGGAGGAAGTGCCAATAGTTTTTTTTACTTCACGAAACGGATCAGCACAAGTATGATCCTGGCAAGAATATTTACAAGCTGGTCAATATTGGGCGCCACGTGGCAGATAGACCCCACGAATGAGGTGTAGTTACCGCCCTTTTTTTGTGCATCTTAACAAACCTGGAGTGAAACTGAAGTTCTGGAAGGGATTGCCGACTATTTCTCTGCTCCCTTTTTGCCAGCCAGACGCTGGCGCAGCGTTTCGAGGGCGGCCGAACTGGCCTCGTCTGCGAACGGATTGGCGTCTTCAGCGGGCGGCCCGGAACTGCCTCCCCCGCCGGGGCGAGGACCGCGAGGCAGTCCAATTGCCTCAAGTTGGGCCTTCTGGTTGTCGTCCAAGAGGCCGAGCAACGCTTCGTGTTTCGCTTTGGCCTCATCGTCCGACATGGTTTCGGGCTTCTCGATATCCTTCAGAGCAGCGGCCAGTGTGGCCGCCTGCTCCGAAGAAAGACTGATCTGGATGTCTCCGGTGAGGAGGGTGATTTTTCGGACAAGGTCGGTCAATTCCCGCTTGGGACGGGGACCGCGGCCCATACCTCCGGGCATTCCTCCGCCCATACCCATTCCTCCGGGCATGGCTCCACCCATACCGCCCGGCATGCCTGGGGACTCACCGCCTGGGGCTGCCGTTTCGGCCGCTCCGGTGGTTTCAGCGGACCGGAATTCCTTCAAGGCCACATCGGTGATCCTCGACAGGGCGAAGGTACCTGCGCAGCCGAGCAAGATCCCGAAGAAGGCCGCCCAGAACCAGACATGGATCGTTCTGCCCGTTCGGTTTTTCTGCCACACAAGGATTGTGCCCAGCATCGACAACAGGGCAAGGGACAGAATAAACGACGCACTGGAATCGTAGCCGAATCGCCACATAGAGACACCTCCCCCAAATCAAACAAGACTCTGATCGTGATTTGACGCGTCCGCAGCATAGAGCCGGCATGAGCGAGAGACAAGCCCCCAAGGCCGGGCCGGCTCCGGTTCAAGGTCTGAGGCAACTGAAGCTGATTGACTAGGCACCCCGCGGGACTACAATAGAGTCGCCAGTCGAATGGGGGGTAAACATGCCGCTCGTACTTGAACAGTTCGTCCAGTCGCTCGCAGCCAGCGGCCTGATGTCTGCCCAAGAAATCCAGGACTTCCTGGATGGACTTCCCGAAAACGAGAAGCCCCAGTCCGGCAGCGATCTGGCGAAATCGCTATTCCGCAAGGGGAGGCTCACCAGGTTTCAGGCGGAATCGGTGTATCGCGGCAAGGGAAGGGGGCTGATCCTCGGCGAGTATATCGTTGTCGATCGTATCGGGGCGGGCGGTATGGGTGAGGTCTATCAGGCCCAGCACCGCCGGATGAAACGCAAGGTTGCCATCAAGGTGTTGTCTCCCGAACTGACCCGAACGCCTGGCGCCGCGCAACGTTTCCAGCGCGAAGTCGAGGCGGCTGCCAGACTGATCCATCCGAATGTTGTGACGGCCTTTGACGCCGGAGAGGCCGGCGGCGTCCATTTCCTGGTCATGGAGTTTGTAGAAGGCCAGGATCTGGCAGCCTTGGTTCAGCAACGCGGCCCGCTCGACGTAGCCACAGCACTCGACTGCATCCTGCAGGCCGCCCGTGGCCTGGAGTACGCCCACGGCGAAGGCGTAGTTCACCGAGACATCAAACCGTCGAACCTGCTGCTGGACAAGAAAGGAACCGTGAAGATCCTCGACATGGGCCTGGCCCGATTCGTCAACGATCTTGCCGGGGATGAGACCACGGCGGCTGCCTTGACGCAGAGCGGGCAGGTCATGGGGACCGTCGACTACATGTCGCCCGAGCAGGCGGTCAACACGAAAGGTGCGGACAGGCCGGCCGACATCTACAGCCTCGGCGCCACGCTGTATTATCTGCTCACGGGCAGGGCCATGTATGGTGGAGAAACGCTGGTCGAGAAGATCATGGCTCATCGCGATCAGCCGATTCCCTCGCTACGAACTCTGCGAAAGGACGTCTCGCGCAACCTGGATGAAACCTTCCGGGCAATGGTCGCCAAGACTCCCGCGTTGCGGCAGCGTTCCATGGCCCAGGTGATCGCGGAACTCGAACGATGTGTACCCGCTGGAACCCTCAAGACACCTCGCCCGAGCGTTCTCCCTGCCCGTAAGGACGGCGCAGAGACTATTGACTTCTCCGCGACGACGGCGGCCTCTTCCGGTATTAGCCCCACTCAGGACATGCCTGCGCCGACCATGTCGATGGCCGCATCGCCGCCTGCACAACCGAAACGTCGTGTGGCGGCACCGAAACGAAGTGAGAAACGGCAGTCCCAATGGGACGATGCCGTGAAGGCCGCCGATCGCGACTACAAGCGGCGGCACAACATCGGCTGGTTCAACAGGCTCCGTACCTTCCTGGGTAAAACAGCCGGGCTGGTGGCAGGCCTGGCGGTGGTTGCCGTTTTCGGTACGGCCGTCTACTTCGGCGTCGCCCATGTATGGCGAGACTACAGTCTCCGGCGAGATTGCCGGAGTCGTGTGCTGGAGGGAGTAGCTCCTGTGCTGAAGGAGGAGGGCTTCGAACCGGTCTCGGCCCTGGAGTTGACAAACGCCCCCGCCTGGCAAGCGGTTCCGGACGAGGTGACGTTCGAGGCGAACCTGACACAGAACACCGACACCGGCCGGCGTCCCGTCGCCACGCTGAATGGGAAGATCAAACGCAGCACGGGACAGATGATGGTCGGTATCGATCGTTTCAACGGAAACGATATTCCCAGCTTCCGGTTGGATGTCAAGCCCGTCCCATAGCGGGCTAACTCGCCTTGGCGTCTGCCTGGATCTGCTTCAGGGAACGTCCAAGTTTCTTGCCGCGGGGGGCTGCCGACCCGATACGCTTGACGCTGTCGCCGGAGTCGACCTGAAGGAACCCCATCAGCCGTTGCTGGACGTCGTCGTTTTGCTGCGGGGTGCCGAGGCAATCGACGGCATCATTCACTCCCAGGATCACCGACTGCTTGACACCATCCCGAAGCCAATCAAAGAAATTGAAATTCATCACTCGTTCCTCCTGAACATGCGGTTGGAGCCGCTCCTGATTGATTCCGAAACCTACCGCAGGTGCGAAATCGTGTCCAGATCAATCGCTTCACCCCCTCTTGTCGGGGGGGTGAGCGCTGATTCGGAAGCGATTTCTCGATTTTTGCGACATTTGAACCGAACCGTTCCGGCCAGGGGAGACCGATTTGTCTGCCGGGTCATTCCAGATCATGGTATGGGAACGAACTCGCCGCCGCCGACGGTGGCCATCGCGCGGAAATCTTCCGCAGGGGTGGTGTCCGGCAAGTCGTGAACCGACCCGTCGCAGAAGGCGGCCTTCACGTGCCCTGCATGTCCCTGCAACTGGCCGGGCTGCCTGGTGTTGGCAAGGAAGGAAATCGTTGCTCCATCCAGGTCGCGGGGCTCGGTCCAAGCGATTCCCGATCCGTGCGCCTCAACCAACATGATCGTGTTGCTCGTGCCGTCAACGATATCGGAGATCGCCGATACCGCCGGGCCATCGGAGAAGAACCCCGGCCCCACGATCATGGCGTAGCTGGTCTGATCGTAGGCTGCGCTCACGTCGTCCGGACAGCGGTATTCCGGCGGGATCATCGAGATCAATCGCGAGTTGTTGGGGCTGTCCCAAGGCTCGTCAAAGCGGTACTGATCGTAAAGATCCATGCGGTTCAGGAAGGGGAGGATAAGAACCCGCCAACTGTGCATGGGCTTGCCGTCTCCATCGGCCACATAGGCGGGCGGAAACGAGCTGTAGACGTCATGGTAATTATGCATTGCCATCGCGACCCTCTTGAGGTTGTTGCTGCACGGCGATGACATGGCAACCGGAGTCGGAGTCGCGACCATCGGCACGGACCGGACCCAGAATAACCCGGCGCCGGCGCAGCAGAGCGCGCCGGCCACCAGAACGCCCAGGATCAGCACCGCGATCCCGCCGCCGCCTGAACCTGCCGGCGAGGCGGTGCTGCCGCCACGTCCGAGCGTTGGGATGGTTACCACCTTTCCACAGCCGGCGCAGGGGCCGGTTTGGCCGCCGTAGCGGTCGTCGACCAAGGTTTGATGTCCACAGTGCGGGCACTCAAATTGAAACGGCATGATTGAACCCACCTAATTGCTGAAATCTTCTTCTACCACGTCTGCAAGTCCCGGCACCGATTCTCCCCCCGCGCGGGTCGCCATGGCGCGAATGTCGGCCGCGGGAGTGCCGCTGGCGAGGAACTCCACGGTCCCGTCGCACATCATTACGTGCGATCCCCCTTCATGCTCGCTCGATACCGACTTTGCTCCGCCAAGGGTGAAATCGGTCTCCTCCCACCCCAAGTCCTTCGGTTCCATCCAGTGAATCTTGCTGCCCGTCATCTCGATCACCAGAATTGTCTTCGAGGTTCCGTCGGTCACCTCCACGGCCTTTCGCGGCCTGCCGTCGAACACCCCCTCCCCGCCCACGATCATCACGTAGTTGCTGTCGGTGGAACTGCCCGTTGAATCGGCTGGACACTGAAAAACGTCGATGGGCGTGTCGTGCCAGAGCCGATTCGAAGGGCTGTCCCAAGGCTCGTCGAGCTGCAGGGAGTCGTAGATGGCCTGCTCGCCGAGGTAGGGCAGGATCAACGTCCGCCAACTGTGCAGCCGGTTCCCCTCCGAGTCTGTCGTGTAGGCCGGAGGGAGGCATCCGAAGTCGGCCTCGTAAAGGCCGACCGCCGTGGCGATCTGTTCCAGATGACTGCGGCATTCGGCTCGCCGCATGGCGTCCCAAGCGCCGGGCATGTTTCGATTCATCATTGCCGGCACGATGCCGAGGCAGAGAAGAAATAGGGAACTGCCGGCGAAAAGAGTCAGGCAACCGAGAAAGGACCGCTGTCGGCGCGGCGGCAGAGCGGATGGCGTCTCGAGTGTGGGGACCCGGATCGTCTGCCCGCAGGCCGAGCAGGGGCCCGTCTGTCCCGCGAATCGGTCGGCCACATCCGTCTGCTGCCCACAGTGGGGGCAGGTAAACGCAATCGTCATCCAATGGCCTCCGGCACAATCGTCCCCCTTGATCCCTGCCCACGTGTGCACCCGGTGACTCGGGATCGGCAAGTCCGGAAGTGCCGCACATCATTGTAGTACTTCGCGGCCAACACGACACCTGGCAGCGTTGGTAACTTGGGGAGTATGAGTCGACTTTCACGCGATTCACGCATGCGGTTCATCCCCCGGATTGCGAAAGACCACCCCTCTCTCTTAGGATCAAGAGTCGCGGGGCGGGCAGCGGACGGGTTCTGGCAGGTGGTTACCGTGAAGCCTTGTGGGCGCTCTGCTGAGGGTGCAGCTTATGGACGGAATTTGCGGGGCAGGACATAATGCAGTATATGGCCCGATCAGGGCGTTTGGTGGCGAGTCTGTCGGGTGTGCAGGGCGTGGCATGGCCGAGTTCTTGAAGGATCCCGTGGTTCAATTGGTCATCTGGCTGGCGGTTTTTGCTGCGTTGGTGGCGATCGCAGTTTACGTCACGATGCGAATCCGGGCAGAGACGGTACAAAAGGAACCCGTCGCGAGCGAAATGCTCTCAAAATTTCGAGAACTTCATGGCCAGGGTGACCTCAGCGAAGAAGAATTCCGAACAATAAAGACTACATTGGCGGAACAACTTCAAGACGAGTTAAAGGATAACAAGGGAAAGGGTTAGGACGTCCGTCGCAGACCTGTCCGGAGACAGGGATCGCGTCGGTCGTACCGGTTTGTGGACAGTTCCCTAGGGAGAGGGAGGAAACCCGCAAGGACCTACTCGCGTAGGTACCATTGGCGCCCAAGCTCGAAGAAGCGTGGACATGGATGCCCAGAGGCCGAATCGGTTGCCAAAGCTGGCAGCCGGCCGTCGAGCGACACCTGGAGTCTGACACCCGCGGTTTGCACGGACAACGTGCCCGGCGAACAGACAATCGAAAGGATTGAGTGAATATGCCCTCTGGACGGGATTTCGGTGCTGGCCGCCGAGGAACTGGGGCGACGAAGAAGAACGCATTCTGTTCGTTTTGTCGCAAGAGCTACCGAGACGTGGGACCGTTGGTCGAAGGTCCCGGCGACGTCTATATCTGTGGCGAATGCATCGACCTATGCCAATCGATCTTGGACCAGGAACGCCGCCGCCGCGGATCCTCCAAGCAGCCTTTCTCGAAGATACCCACGCCGCGTGAGATCGTGACAAAACTGGACGAGTACGTGATCGGCCAGGAAAACGCCAAACGCGTGCTGGCGGTGGCCGTCCACAGTCATTACAAACGGCTGGTCCACCGCAGCGAAAACTCCGAAGTCGTCATCGACAAGTCCAACATCCTCCTGATCGGGCCGACCGGTTCGGGAAAGACGCTTCTTGCCCAGACCTTGGCCAAGATTCTCGATGTTCCCTTCGCCATCGGCGATGCCACCACGCTGACCGAAGCCGGCTACGTGGGGGAAGACGTGGAGAACCTCCTTCTCAAGCTGCTCCACGCCGCCGACTTCGATATCGAGGCCGCCCAGAAGGGCATCCTCTATATCGATGAGATCGACAAGATCGGCAAGACCAGCCAGAACGTCTCGATCACCCGTGACGTGTCCGGCGAAGGCGTCCAGCAGGCCTTGCTCAAGATGCTCGAAGGAACCACCGCCAACGTGCCGCCTCAAGGCGGACGCAAGCATCCCGAGCAGCAATACATCCAGATGGACACGTCGAACATCCTCTTCATCTGCGGAGGGACCTTCGTCGGCCTGGAAAACATCATCGGAAAGCGGCTGGGAAAGAAGACCATCGGCTTCACCCAGATGGCCCAGAACCATCACGACATGGAACTGGCCGAAGCCCTGCCCCAGGTCACCAGCGACGACATCCTCCAGTTCGGCCTCATTCCGGAACTCGTCGGCCGGTTGCCGGTGGTCTCGGCCCTTACTCCGCTGGATCACGAGGCCCTGATCCGGGTCCTGCAGGAGCCGAAGAACGCCCTGATCAAGCAGTACGGCGAATTGTTCGCCATGGAAGAGGCGGAGTTGACCTTCACCGACGAAGCCTTGCGAGCCATCGCCGAACGAGCACTTCTGCGAGAAACCGGCGCCCGCGGCCTCCGTGCGATCGTCGAGGAGGTGATGCTCGACATCATGTTCGAACTCCCCGATCAGGAACGAGGCCAGAAATACCGTATTACCGACGACGTCGTCTACGGCCGCACCAAGCTGTTCCCCCTGCCGGAACGAAAGAACAAAAGCGCGTAATCCAAGAATCGATCGATAATCGACACCCCCATTCATTCCAGCTACGCATCCGGGGCGGCCCTCAAAAGGCCGCCCCTTTTTTCTGGCCGAGATACGAGCACGCCCCTGCCAGGACGCGAAGTTGCGACGGAGTCGGCCACCGGCGGGTCACGGAAGGTCCTTTTGACGCCTCGCCTTGAAATACTCCCGAATCTCGGGTTCGGTGAGGGTCTTGAAGAACCGCGTTGAGTGCGTGATCTTCTTTCTCCTCCTGGCGAGGTCCTCCGGGGAGCAAGGGAGACCGCGCCAGCGGAGCCCCATTGGGAACTGGCCCGTCGCAAAATCTCCGTGCTGCAACCCCACGCAGTACATCAACAGGCCAAACAACATGTCTTCCTGAAGTCTGCTCCAGGAGATCTCTTCGCGAAACAGGAGGCGATTCTCGTACAGCCTTGCGATGCACTCTCGGCTGGCAAAGTAGGCCCCTCCCATGCAGTGCTCCCCGTCTTCGTATCCGTATTTCCGGCTTTGATCGAGGGTCTTGCGCAGGAACTGCCGCCCCGCCTCCCGCGGATCTCGCCCCACCTGCCCGGCCATGACGCTCACTTCTTTGGCGAGCTGATTCCGTCCCCAGGAGAAATCTCGAGTGTCGCCGTTGCAGTCGACCCGATACGAACCGATGATCCCGGCTGCAGGATGCCGGTGAAAATAGCCGATGGCATCCACCTCCGGATCGGGGCCTATGACCAGGGCATCGGTGTCCATTCTCAAGAGAACGTCGAAGGCGTAATTCTCATAGGCAAATGCGAACCCCCGGGACAAGTTCAGGTACAGCCCTGCATCTTTCCCGTAGTTTCTTTCCGTCGGCAAGACAACGACCTCGGGAAAACGCTCCTGGACGGCGCTACCGCTCCCTTTGCCCGAGTCGTCGAGCACGATCAAGACGTTCGCCGAGGTGATATAGTGGAAAACGCTCTCGATCGTGTCGAACACGAAATCCAGCTTGCACGTTGGCCCAACCGGGATGACTGTAACGGCGGTTGTTTCCTTCATTCCATGATATGACATCTGCCGTCTTCTTCCTGGGCCTCTGCACGACGACCAGTCCGTCTGGACGTTCAAATTTGACCCCGGGCAAGTTACCGGGCTTCGCTTTGACGCCGCTCGCCCGTCACAGCGACAAGGGCTGCGTTGCCAAGTGCCTCTCGTGCCGCGTGAGATCGGACATTGCGTGCAACAGGTCGATGTCGCTCGGCCGCTGCGTCACCTTACGCCGCGCGAACATCCGCCTCTGGGTAGAAACCATCACATCGACCGGCGCCTCGGTGACCTGGCCGAAGCTGCGGGCGTAGTTCACGAAACTGGGCACGTTGGTCGTCACGAAACCGTAGACCATGCTGCAGGCCCCGATCGTCTTGCCGGTGAAGATGCTCGTGTTGACCGCCGTTTTGGCGTAGTCTCCCACGACGCAGCCGATGAATTGCATCCCCGTGTCGACCCGCGCGCCGTCGTATTCCATGGCGACCGTGCCGTAGGTGTTCTTCAGATCGCTGTTCGAAGTCCCCGCTCCCAGATTCACCCAACTGCCCAGGTAGCTGTGCCCCAGGAAACCGTGATGCTGCTTGTTCGTATACGGCTCGATCGTGGAGCATTCAACCTCGCCTCCCACCTTCGTCGTGTGCCCCAAGGCGACACCATCCTTGAGGGCCGAGTGCTCGATCACCCGAGCGTCGGGTCCCAGGTGGGCCGGACCGTTCAGATAACAGTGGGGACCGATCGCGACGTTCTCCTCCAGCACGATCGGCCCGCCCACCGGCTCGAACACCACGTACTTGCCCACGGTTAAACCCGGCTTGGCAAACACCCCTGGCTCGATTTCGTTGTATCCTCCGCCGACCAGCCGATCCTCCAGGTTGACCGCCAGAGTTTCTGCGTGATAGCGGACCAGGTCGTGAGGATACTCCAGCAGCGGGACGTCGATCGTTTCCGTGCCGAGTCGCAAGTCGCCGAAGAACTCGTTCCACCGCGACCCGGACGACTCCAAGGGCGGACGGGGGCAATCGGGCGAGAGCACGGCGGCCGCCACGTTCCCGCCCGACCGCACGATACACGGACACCCGCTCCGCACCAGATCCTCCAATAGACGCAACACCCGAATCGAGGGGAGCAGCCGAGCGTTGACCAGCAGGATCGGCCGTTCTTCCAGGTCCGCCATGCCGGAAACCAGGCCCGGCTCGTTGTCTTCGAGCACACCGCGCAGATGGGCCCTCACGACCGCGCGGACCGGCCGCTCCAATCTCCTTACCAGGTCAATCAGGCGGTAGCTACCGCAACTCATTTGAAAAGCGGCACGCCCAAGGCCGACCGGATGGAGCTGGCGAACGAGGGCATCTTCGAACAGAACCACGTGCATGGGAGGTCCTCAGAGAGTCGATTGCGGAACCGAGAAAATGTAGCCCGTGCCATGCCTGAGGGCCAGGGCGGCGCCGTCCCCACCGGGGGCTTGCCGAACCTGAAACCCATCCCACCCGCTCAAAGCTCCCCTCCCTACCCCCCTGCCTTGCCAAGGCCCGGGTCGTGTCGTAGAATTTCGCCTTACCGGTTCGGTTTTTCGCCGGACCTTCCCCCACGCCGGAGTGGCGGAATGGCAGACGCGCTGGATTCAAAATCCAGTGAGGGCAACCTCATGAGGGTTCAAGTCCCTCCTCCGGTACTTGTTGATATTAAAGGACTTGCGTTCGTTAGACGCGAGTCCTTCTTCTTTTGTTGCGAGGTGTTGCATACCGCACGTATACCAAAAGGCATCCTCCAAGCAAACCATGACAACGGCAGGCTCAGTACAAGAACGGCAAGCAGCAGCGTTCGCAATCTGAACTGAAACCACCGGACGCTTCTTTTCCCTTACTGCTTGTTTGCTGAGTGAGAGCCTCTATTGAAAGGAGACAACACGGTTCACCGAAGCCGATTTATGCTACCAGTAGTCCATCGATATCTTGCATTGGGGTAAGGCTTGCTGCAATTTACGCATTCCTTCCGATGTAACGCGGGTGTCTGCAATTTCAAGGTTCGTTAGCTTCGCAAGCGAATGAAGGTGCTCAAGCCCTGCGTCAGTGATTTGGGTCTTGGCAATAGCGAGCGATTCGAGATTTCTCAGTCCCTTGAGACATGTCAATCCGGCGTCTGTGATTTCCGTGTCGCAGAGGGACAACTGCCACATGTTTACCATCCCTGACAGGAGTTCCATCCCCGTATCCGTGACTGCCGTGTTGTTCAATGACAGCGCGTTGAGCACTGGCAATCCCTCAAGATGCTCAAACCCCTCATCTGTGATTTCTGTGTCATCGAGGACCAATTCATAGAGACCTTCCAGTCTTCCGAGTGTCTCCAGACCAGTGTCGGTCACTCGTGTCTCCGCAAGCGACAGTCGCCAAAGGTTAGGCAATCCAGCCAGATGCCGGAGTCCAGCGTCCGTAATCCTCGTGCGGTCAAGATACAACTCTCCAATGTTCTGTCCCGAGATGCGTCTGAGCCCGGCGTCCGTAATTTCCGTGCCATCAAGACTCAACAGCTCAAGAGCACGCAGCTTATTGATGTATTCAAGCCCGGTATCTGTGATTCTCGTGCGGTGAAGGTACAACTCCCGGACGTTCAGGCTTGCGATGGTATTGAGCCCGGCGTCCGTAATTCCACCGCCGCTAATCCCCAATGACTCAAGAGCCCGCAGACCTCTTATGTGCTCAAGCCCAGCGTCCGTGATCCTCGTACCAGTCAGATGAAGCGATTCCAGATGCGGCAAATCCTTTAACAATTCTGCTTGCTTGTCTCCGAATCGGGAGCAATAAAGTCGGATTAGTTCGGTATTACGAGGGGAGTCCTGCCCCAGAAGAGCGAATATGCAATTGGGGATCAGCCGTTCTGCCCGAGCAATTCTGAGCGAGATCTGACCACCCCCATCTACAAGTGACCTAATTGCTTCAGTCGCCTCTTTCTCCTTCTTTGCCGCTCGCATCTCCACCGCAAGCCAACTCATCCCAATACTGACGAGCAGCACGAGGGCAAGAAGCGTCCGCAAGCTGAATTGAATCCGTCGGCGTCTTGGTTTGGTCGTTTCATCCATGGCAATAGTTTTCACCATTCCGACAACTCAGGCAATCGAGGCTCAGCTCTCGCTGGTCGCCCCATAATCTACATCTTCCAGTTGCGGAAAGTTCAGGAATGGCAAATTGTCTATTCTCCCCAACGTTCGAGGGGTAGTGATTCTGCAATCTGCCCAAATCTCTTAGAATCGATGCCGTAAACTGGCTCGTTTGGACAGTTTGGCTGGCACGAAATTGACGAAACTTCATGGAATTTACTTGATTTTGAGGAGCCTCAGATTACCATTTGGAACGGACGTGAGAGGCGATTCGGGTTCAACTTGGAGTTCTCTGGCTATGAGATCTTGGACTGCGGCTGCTATCGTGATCGTTGTCCTCGCTGGTGGGGTTTGTTCGCAGGCAGCGATTGTCACCTCGTACGATATCGAGCGGGCGCGGGGGGTCGGCTTTGGCTCGTGGCGGCACGTCTATGACGGTACGATTACGCCCAATCCGGACGAAACCTGGAACTATACCGGCGGATCCGGAACGATGAACGACGGCCTGATTGGCAAGAGTCATCTCAACACCCAGTTGTTCTGCATTTCTGATTCGCCCGAGCTCACACTCCATCTGAATGGTCTCACCAAGGTCTCTGAGATCTGGCTCTATTCTTTCGAAACCCGCAGGAATGGCATTCCGGGTAACTTGTGTGCCGTGGATGTGGGAATTGAGGGAGTGTTCAAGACGATCGCGACGACCGGATTCGGGCCGAACACTTCGGCCCAGCCCCATGCGCATCAGAAGATCGTCCTGGCGCTGGATGAGGCACTCGGCTCGTTACCCACCACTTCGGTAACCCTTTCAGGGTTTCGGGCCCTCGGGTATTGGGCCGACTACTTCTCGATTTCCGAGGTGGCCGTTTTCGGAGACTCTGTCCCGCCTGCACCTCAGTCCAGCGTCGTCGCGGTCCCCGAACCCTCCTCGCTCGTCACCTGGATCATGGGCGCCTTCAGCGGCCTGGGCATGCTTGCCGCCCGTCGGCGCAGGCTCGCCGCATAGGCCGCGCTTCAGCACAACCGGTTCCGGTCAGCCGCCGCCAGCAGGGACTGCACAGCCCGGAGCGAGGGACTGTCTTCCGAAAGGAATCGCCCCGTTTACGGTCGCGATACGTTCCATCGTTGACGAATGCTGCAAAACCTGGGGTAAAAAAGTACTCTCGGTTCCTCTCATCTGCAAAATAGTTGACGTGGCCGTTGCTAATCGTTAGGGTAAGCATCGGTTTCGGAGGGGAGCCCATGCCCCGGTGGGGGCTAGAAGCGGTCAGTTCCCTTCTCGGAGCGTCTATTCCAGGGGAGGAATTGGCATGGCGGTGGAGTCAACCGATCGTGGGCTGGCCGAGGAGCGGTTGGCGCTGTTTGCCGATCGCATCCAGACGATTCGCACCAGTCTTCACGAAGTGGTCGTCGGTCAGGAGGCCGTGATCGACCAGTTGCTGACCTGCGTTCTTACCGGATCACACGCACTGCTGGTCGGTGTGCCCGGGCTAGTCGGCAGACCGCATGTGGTAGGTGACATTCTCCCCCTCAATGGAAATGTGCCCGTCTTTCTCGAGCGACGCAATCAGTTCCGCGAGCTCCGTTTCCGACAACGTCTTCTGAAACAGTGCATTGATCGTGCTGGAAAGTGTCGTGACCTTCCTCGGTCGCGATGCACCGCGAGGGATCAGGTTCCTGAGAATCGCCGCGACTTTTTCCGGGGCAGTCTTGGCATTCGAAAGCTTGAGCAGAGGTATATCACCTATGTCTTTACTGCGATGGAGGAGTATCCCTTTCTTCTTTGCGTACTCAATCAGGGGGTCGAATCCCGTGTCCTTGGATATGACATGAAAGTACCCATCTGGATCTGCCTTGGATAGCTCACCGATCGTAAACGCGATATGGAAATCCAAGGCGTTGGAGCCGCTCCCACAGATCTGAATATACTCCGCATCAGAACCAAGCTTCTGAAGTTCCTTCGCGAATTCGACCGGCACCTTGGACTGATTTGCCCCGAGAAATACGAAGACCTTGAACGGAGCTCCGTTCAGCAGCGCCAGAGTTTTTGGCTGCACGTTCTCAAAATCGATCAGGAGATAGTTCGTCTTCAAGGCCAGGTGGCTCCTTCGATCCAGCGACTCATTCCACAGAGCGGCCGGCAGAAATGGCAAAAACACCCCGTTTTCCCGGAGACGCCGTTCATTTCTTCCGGTCGCTCTCAACAGGCTCTCCATTTCCCCGAGACTGCGCCTCAGGGGATGGTCGCAGGATAATGCCAGAAGGGCATAAGGGGCAAGGGGGCCTGCAAGCACCCGGCGCGAGCGGTCTCCCCGGTAGCTCGGTTGGGCCAGGCAATAGCACGTGCTCGAAACAAACGTAGGCGATGAGCCGATCGCATCCGACCGCCGCCCACTCCTGGCCGTTCTGCCGTGGCAACCGCAAGCTACGGCCAAAGTGCCTGGAATCGCCCGAATTGCACCTGGAGCGGCCGTGGGCGCCCCTGGCAGGAAACCCCTGCAAACCCCTTGACTGGCCAGGCCTCCATGCCTAGCTTCAGTCCTGTGGGAAATCAGATTTCCTGTGCGTCCAGTTCTCTCTCAAAGAAGACCAATCATGAAACGCCTGCTGACGACGGTCCTGTTGTTCGGTGTCCTTTCAACGGACGGCGCCCGTCTGGCCCTGGCGGCGGACCTGCCCGGCACCGGATCGGCGGCGATCGAGACGGCCGCCCTGGACAAACTCGAAGGTCAAACCGTGGATATTTCGCCCTGGTTCTATACCTGGCGAGCCGACCTGACCGTCCAGGAGAGACCCGAAGCCTGGTTCATTCCCCGGCGTCTGGAGCGCATCGACAAGGTTTATCGAACGGCCCTCGATAAGTTGGGCGCCGACGCGCTGAAGAGTCTGTACTATGACATGCCTGATCTGCTCACACCGTTGCCCCCAAAACCGCCAGGCCGGTTGCTCGCGGGGTTGCTGTGGTCGGTGCGGCTGGCAGACTATCGCGTGGAACTCGGTTGGCCCGAGGGCCGGGAAGTTCCCTTGCCCGAGGCCGTGGAGGTTCGGGTGTATCCCAGCGCGTTCGGCTGGTTTGGGTGGTGCAACGATGAGATTCTGGGCCCGCCCGAGATCTCGGCCGACCGCCGCACATGGACTTATGACCATACGGGCCTTGCCGAGATTCCCACCGTGATCGGCCGGACACACCGGAGGGGTTCCGCCACGGAAATGGTCGCCGTCTTCTGCGACGACGAAAAGACGCCCGCGGGGGGCGCGTGTCCCGTGCCTGTCATTCGGTTGATCAGCCCCACGATCGGGACCTGGAAACGGATGGACGTGGAGATCGAGTGGGGATTCCAGCCAGGATCCGAAGAAGCCGGCTTTGACGGACGGCTCGAATCGGATCTGTGCCTGATCAGCCAGGTCTCGCCATTGGCCGACGACAAGGGAACGACGGTTACCGGTCCACACGCGTGGCAATCCTGCGCAGCGGCCGGCGCCAGACGCGGGATCGCGCTGCCGCTCTTGTACGTTCCCTGCGACCGCCGTGCCCTGGATACGCCCACCGTCACCGCATCGGTCTTGTTTGACACAACGGCGCCCGGACCGCCGGTCCCCGGCCCCACCCTCGACAGCCGGGTGACCCTGTGGACGAACACGGGTGGACTGACGTTTCGCCCGCTCGACCTCGAGAAGGGACCCATCTTGATCCCGGAGCACGGCATCTTTGTCACGAAGGCCGGCAGCGGGGCGACCGCCCGGCAGTTCGCGGCCGATTTGGCCGCCAAGAACCTCAAAAGCGTCCGCCAGATGACGCGCGAACACCGCGAGGCCGTCTCCTGGGAGGAACTCATGCGAGAGGTCCGCTTGTGGCGTTGTCCGGAAGAGCCGGCCGTGCCCCCTTTTCCCGCGGTGGAAGACCCGCCGATGCAGGTGCAGCTTTCCGACGCCCGTTGGACGGATGCCTGGCGCGCCGCCTCGCATCAACTGCGCGGCCGGCACATGTGGGGAGGATTGGCGTTTGAAGTCGGGCGGGTCGCCCGGCAGATGGATATGGTCGCGCTGCACGACGAGGCCGACAAGGTCTATCAGCATTTCCTCGAGGCCCCGGGAGCCAAGCCCGACGGCGACTATGCCGATGGCAACGGGGCCCTGGAATTGGCCGCCAGCATGCGGCACGACATGGGATACAGCCATGACGGCACCCACGCTTCGACCGGCCGGCTTCTCTTCGGCATGGCGGAACGCTATTTCCTCACGGGCGACAAGGAGTGGTTTGGGCGTCACCGCGATCGATTGCAGGCGGCGGCCGACTGGATCATCCGCCAGCGCAACTCCTATATGAAAGATGTTCCTGATCGGGGCAACTTGTTGGTCGCCGGCCTGATGCCTCCATACATGCTGGGCGATTACGCTTTGCCCGCATGCGACTGGCGCTGGTACTACTACGACAACGCCTTCTCGCTCCAAGGGCTCCAGCGATTCGCCGACGCTCTGGCCCAGTTCGATCCCGAGGCCGGCCAGAGGTACCGCGCCGAGGCAGAGACGTTTCGCAGAGATATCCGACGGGCCGTGGATCGGGAAGCGGCCCTTTCTCCCGTGCGACTCGGACGCGACGGCGTCTTCCACGGTTCGGCGCCCACCGCAGCCTACACCCGAGGTCTGATGCTGGCTCTGGAGTTCCCTTCCGTCGGACGTCCGCAGGGCGACGTGATCATCGGGGCCCTGCCGCTGGCCGAACCGTTTGCGGTACTCGAAGCCAACGACCCCCGCATGCTGGGAACGCTGGATATCATGGAGGAGGTTGGCACCTCGGCGGGCGCCGTCCAGGAGCTCGAGGAAGCGCGGAAAAACAAGGGCCTTTCCACCGCCGATGCCTGGTTCTGGAACTGTTATGGAGCAAGTCTCCCGAAAGCCTCGCATAATGCCAATCTCTACCTGCTTCAGGACGATGTGCCCAATTTCCTGCGGTTCTGGATGAACTCCTATGCCTGCATGGTCGGCTCCGATGGCAAGATGTGGGAATGGGGTCAATGGGGCCAATTCACGGAGTGTACGGCCCCCGACAATGGCACGGCCGGTTGGTTCCTGGAGAACTTCCGCAACCTGTTGGTGATGGAGGAGGGCCAGACCCTGTGGCTGGCCAGGGCGACGCCTCGGGTCTGGCTCGAACCGGGCAAGACGATCCGCGTCGGGAACGCTCCGACCTATTTCGGAACCGTGGCCTACGAGATCGTTTCGCACGGGGACGGAGACAAGATCACCGCGACCGTAGAGATGCCGTCTCGCAATCCACCCCAGACGGTGAAATTGCGGTTTCGGCACCCGCAGGCCAAGCCGATCAAAAGCGTAACGCTGAATGGGCAGGACTGGCCGGAGTACGATCCCGACAAAGAAGTGATCCTTCTGACCGGCGTGCAAGGCACAGCGACCATCATTGCGAACTATTGACCAGAAACCCGGCGACATCCTGACGGCAGGGCGCCCGTTTTAAATGGCCTTGCATGATTCCAGAAAAATAGTCGTCATGAAGATAGCCGCGTGGGCTTGCCCCGCGGTGACACGTCCCTGAGCGTAGCGAAGGGCGTGGTTTGTGGCACCAGCGGCCCTCGTCGCCCTCGCTCGGGTCCGTCCGTATTTTCGACCGGTGCGGCGAGGCAAAAGGCAGCCGGAGCAGAATAGGAAGTGTGCGCACGCGAAAAATGAGCCGCGCACGAAGTAAGCGGTCCCTCGCCCTGCGCACGAGTAACCGGCATTTCGCCCTGAGCATTCATGAGCGGGACCGGTGGCCCTGATCGAGCGGTCCACACGTAGTGTGCCACTTGTTGCCAGTGTTTCGGACACTTCGTCACCACGTATCCTCGGTGAAGAGAAAGGGACCGGTGGCC
>CAYSCH010000051.1:30833-35238 GCA_964429355.1 uncultured Planctomycetaceae bacterium
AATTCATCCTCTGCGTCTCCGCGCGCGCTCGCGCTCCGCGCGACAAACAATCCTCTACGCACGATAGCCTCGGTTTGTCCCTCGCTGTTGGCCCTTCTTCCCCTCCGATTCCTCTGCTGCCTGTTCAAACAGACCCCTCCTTTCCTTCCCCTAATCTTCCCCTTGCGTTCACGTCATCGCGGCTCTCTTCAATCCGTTCCTAGTCGCCGGTCGTTTGGAACTCGAGAAACGACTCCTCGGCGGTGTGGACCACGTCGATCTGAAATCTGAAGTATTTCATCAACAGGTTGCCGGTCCCCCAAATTGACCCCTCCAGTCTGTACTTTTTTCCCAGGAAATCCCTGTTCCAGGAAATACACGAAAATACTCGACCGCTGCGTTATGGGAAGTCTGCGCAGGCTGCGTCGGCGCCTCCCCGCGGGCGTGCCGCTCGCATGTGGAATTTATTGGCCAGTCTATTGACAGCCAGGGTATTTACGTTTCTACTGCTGACGTGTTGCGTGAGTGGCGGATGGTTCATCCCCGGATAATCGCGCTGGTAAAGAAGTGCCCCCATGACCACGGCGGCCTCCCAATTGCAGGTCGGGCTCAAAAGGCACCAGGAAGGCGATATCGCGGCAGCGGAACAGGTCTACCGCTCGATTCTCGCCATCGAGCCCGACCACGCCGGCGCGTGGCATTTGCTCGGATTGGTCAGTTTTGCGAAAAAACAACACGAGCAGGCAAAAACGGAAATCCAGCGGGCGCTTGCCCTTTGTGACTCGAAAGCGGTCTACTGGAACAATTATGGGGCCGTATTGAAGGAACTGGGGGACTTTGCAGGAGCCACCGCAGCTTTCGAGAAGGCAATCGGGATTCGCGATGACTATCCGGATGCGTGGGCCAATCTGGGGCTCATGCAGATGCGACGAGGAGAAACCGAGAGAGCGGACGTATCCCTGCGATACGCACTCCGGTGGCAACCCCGGCACCGCGACGCCATTCGCCACTTGGCGGCCTTGTGCCTCGAACGGGGCGACTTCGAGGAGGCGTTGCGTTTGTGCCGCGATGCGCAAGCTGTGGCGCCGGGAACCGCCGAGATCTACAACACGGAAGGAGGTGCCCTTGCCTCGTTGAAGCGATTTGACGAAGCCGCCGAGGCCTTCCGAAAGGCGTTGGCGATCGACCCGGCATTTGCCGACAGCCATCTGAATCTGGGGTTCGTGTATGCGGATTTGAACGAGTTTGAGAAGGCCGGAGCGTCATTTCACCAGGCCGCGGTTCTTCGCCCGGATCGACCGCTCTGGAGGCTGCGGCATCTTGGAATATGCCCGGTGGTCTTTCAGGACACGGCCCAAATCGCGGAGTACCGCACGACGCTGGAGGCCCAGCTCGACGAGGTATTGGCCGATCCGCCCGCCGTCGATTGGCGGCATGCGCTGCGCGACGGCTTCATGCCCTCTTTTCACTTGTCCCACCATGGCGTGTGCAATCGGCGGATCAAGGAGAAATTCGCCGGAGTGTTTGCGCCGCACTTTCCTCGCGAGCGACCGAAACCTACGCGGCGAAAGAAGATCCGCGTGGGGTTCGCATGCACGCGGCCCCACGAGGGGGGCTTCATTCGCGGTTTTGCCGGCGTCATGGAACGGCTCGATCGCCGTCGATTCGAGGTGGTCGGTCTGGTTTCAGACGGGCTTGCCGAAACCTGCCGATTGCGGGTCATGTCCCCCGATGTTTCGTGGATCTCTTTCCCGAACCATATCGAACGGGCTCTTCGAGTCTTCCACGATGCCGAATGCGATGTGGTGGTGCATTGGACTCCCGGCACGGACCTGGTGAACTACTTTTTGCCCTTCTTGCCCTTGGCCCCCGTGCAGTGCATCGGTTTCGGAATGCACGGCACGACCGGCATAGGCTCGATCGACTACTGCGTTTCGTCGCGGCTGTTTGAACGCGGCGTCGAGGCCGCGGAGGACTACACGGAGAAGCTGCTGCTCTTTGAAAGCGCCACGTCGTGGCAGGTGCGTCCACGAGCGGCAGGTCCGTCTAGCCGGGCTGATTTCGGGCTCCCTCAATCGGGCCCGCTGTATTTCTGTCCCCAGCGACTGGCAAAATTCCATCCGGATTTTGATCGCGTGCTTCACGCGATCCTCGAACGCGACGCTATGGGGCGAATCGTGATCCTGGCGGGAGGGCAGCATCGGCCGGCTGAACTGCTGAAAGCACGGTTTGAAAGATCCATGGGCAGTCTTGCCCGCCGCGTTCTCTTTCTGCCTTCCCAGAATTCCGAAAATTACATGCGTCTGCTGGCCGTGATGGACGTGGTTCTCGACATGCCGACGTACAGTGCGGCGTTGACCGGCTATGACGCGTTTGGGGTAGGCGTGCCGATCGTTACGCAGCCGGGGCGACACATGGTCGAACGCTACGCGTTGGGGCTCTATCGTCAAATGGGCATGTCGGACCCGATCGCGTGGAGCGAGGCCGACTATATCGATCTGGCCGTGAAGCTGAAACGTGTAAAGGGGTCGGGAGTCTTTACCATGGACAGCCGTGGTGGAACGTGTAAAGGGAACGTGTAAAGGGGTCGGGAGTCTTTACCATGGACAGCCGTGGTGGGGAATGGTAATCTCAGGTCATGCCACGACGATTGCGAGTTGCCAGTGGAGGATATGCGTACCACGTACTGAACCGTGGCGTGGGCAAGATGCGCCTGTTTGCCAAGGAGCGAGACTTCGAGGCCTTCGAGGAGATCATCGGCCAGGCAAAGGAGCGGTTGCCGATGCGTGTGTTGGCGTGGTGCGTTCTGTCGACGCATTGGCATTTCGTGCTTTGGCCGCGTGAGGATGCCGACCTGTCGGAGTTCATGCGTTGGCTTACGGTGACGCATACGCAGCGCTGGCACGCGGCGCATCGGACGGCGGGAACCGGCCCGCTGTACCAAGGCCGCTTCAAGTCGTTCCCGATTCAGGAAGATGACCATCTTCTGACCGTCTTGCGGTACGTGGAGCGAAACGCCCTGCGCGCGAACATGGTGGACGAGGCGGATGCGTGGCGTTGGTCGAGCCTCTGGCATCGCACGCACGGCAACCGTGCTGGCTTGGTGGACGCCGGCCCGGTGGCGCTTCCCAGGCGCTGGCGTCAGCACGTGCAAGCTCCTCAAACCGAGGCGGAACTGGCAGCGTTGCGGCGTTCCGTGGTACGTGGTTCGCCTTTCGGCGACGCCGATTGGCAACAGCGTACCACGAAGCAGTTAGGCCTGGAATCGACGCTTCGCCCTCGCGGTCGCCCCTGGCCTTCTGCGTCAAACCAGAGTAAAGACATCCGACCCCTTTAAGACGTCCCCACAATGAGAACTGCCGCGGAAATGGAATCAACTTCCCAGCACGCGAAACCGTGCACGTTGTCAGAAATGGAGTTCTCCGATGAACCGATCGTTCCGTTGCTCAATGATCCTCGCCCTGGGGTTGTATCTTGTCGATGGCATTGGTTGTTTGCCCATAAGACAGGCCGATGCACAGTTCGGGGCACCAGAAGGCGAGACGCCACAGCGGATGTGCGTAGGGATGATCAAGGAAAAGGTACTCATTGGCTTTGAGCGGACCAAGAAGACTCGCAAATCTGACGGCAAGAAGTATGACGCTCTGAATTGGTGTCACGGTGATCTCGAATCAGCTCGAATATCACCTTCTGTCATTCAGACCGCCTCTATCGAGGGGCAGACGTCTACACTGCTGCGGCGATGGCAATGGGAGGAGGGACGCCTATGGCTGGTATTCGAGGGTCTATACGGCTCCTTCGGGACGTACACTTCGGAACTGTGGCGATCCACGTCTCTGGATGGCAAATGTGCCGAACTCGAGGAGTCCAACGATGTTGCTCCACTCCCGGGTCAAAGGGTGTTGAGAGAGAAGTGCAGAGGGGATGTCAGACGGTTCAGCACGGGTGAAGAGATTGAACAACTGTCGTGGCTCGATCCATTGACCGTACGAGGCGTCGATCCGGTGAATCCCGACTGGATTAGCCCTGCCGAAAGTGGAGAGCTGTTCTGTCATCGAAACGGCGGTTTTGACTTCATCCCCCACGCCCTGGACCACTGGACATTGTTCATGACCGTCGGCCATACCATGCAGATGTGGGACTGCCGCAGCAAACGCGTGGCGACGGAGGAAGGCGAGGAGGTCCGCAACACCTGGACGCTCGTCACCGAACTCTGGGTGCCCTGGTCGGGCCAGTTCTTTGCCTTCGAGCGGTATTCTCACGATGAATACGTGTTTGTGCGGGATTGCGGCGAGGTCTATCTGCTCCGGTTGGAGGAGGATATGCACACAGACAAGCCCAAGTTGAGGCAAGAAAACGTCTGGCGCGGCACGCAACTGCTCGATCCAGTCGACTACCTGATCGCGCTAATCTACATCGAGCCGGA
>CAYSCH010000052.1:0-6732 GCA_964429355.1 uncultured Planctomycetaceae bacterium
CCCGGGCGACCAGTGGTCGAACCGAGACAAAGTGAGATTTACAACCGGCGACTTCAAACGGATGCGCCCGCCCATGCCGATGCATCTCGCCTTCCCGGCCGGACGCTTGGAGGATTCTTTTTTGTGGAGATCGTCGCGATGAGAGAGCCGTTGACAGGACTGACCCGCCAATTAGGGGCGTTGCTGACCATCGCTTGCCTGGTGGGTTTCGGGACGCTTCCGATCCTGGGGGACGAATTCCGGGTCGAAAACGAGATTTTCGAGGGAGACGAAGAGACGCCGACGACTCAAAGTACCACGATCTTCTATGAGGATCTTGTGTACGACTATCTCGAGCACCCGCAGGAGATCACAGTCTTCGATCCAGCGGCCGGTCGAATTGTGCTGCTTGACCCGGTGCAGAAGACCCGCACCGAGCTGTCCGTCGCCGATTTGAAACTGCTCTCCGAACGGCTGCAAACCTGGGCCGCCGCACAACCCGACGAATTTCTGCGATTCTCAGCCTCGCCCGAGTTTGAAGAGGAATACGATTCGTCCACAGGGGGACTTCGGCTGCACAGTCCATGGCTCACCTACCAAGTGGAGACGGTCGAACCGACACGGAGCGACGTTTTGCGGCTCTACCTGGATTTCTGCGACTGGTACTGCCTTCTGAACGCCCGTCTCAATCCGGGATCGCGACCACCTTTCCTCCGGCTCCAATTAAATCGCACGTTGGAGCGTTTGGGCCGGATGCCCGAGGAGGTTCAGGTAACCGTACGTCCCAAAGGAGAGAGACTTCTTGGCGAGAAAAAACTGTCCGCGCGAAGTCATCATCGCGTGATTCCCCATCTCCTGGAGTCGGACAAGAGCCGGGTCGCCCAAACGGATCAATTCATGGCCATATTTCGGCCAGTTCCGTTTCAGGAATACCAGACCCGGATGCAGCCCTCGCAGTAGCCGAGCCAGCATCGGGGGGACCAGCTTCTTCTGCTCCGTGGCAATAGCCAAGGCCTGCGGCTGCCTGGCAGCTTCCGCGAGCGAGACGACACGGCAATCGCAGGACAGCTTTCGTGGCCCCCCAGATCAAGGGAGGGATAGCAGGAAGAGGGCGCAGGCCTTGTGCCGGGGGGGAGATGCAGCCCAATTTGCCCCAGGGCCAGCCAGCAGGACCGAAGAACGGATTGGTTCGTCCTTCAGCGCTTGACAACTGTCGAGAATTGCTTATTCTGCAATGGGGCGCGGCTTCGTGGGCGCGGCCGATCAGCAGCCGGCGGATATGGTCGCGATTCCGTTTCAGAGTCTGAGACGCACGGGGGGTATTCCGATGTATGGGAGGGTTCTTCTGGCTACCTGGGGTGTTTTGTTTTTGCTGGGGTCCCCGGTGGAAGCCCGCAAATGGACCGACGTGGCGGGTAATCAGATCAGCGCTGAGTATGTTCGGATTCACGAGGGAGAGGTCGTTCTTCGCCAGGGAAATCGGATTCTCAAATGCCCGTACGACCAGTTCAGCGATTTGGACAAGGCCTACATCCGTGAGCAGATGGAGGCCGAGCGAACGAAGGAAAGCCGTCGTACGGGACTGCAGCAAATCGGTGGCCCGGTGGCATCGGAGACTTCGGACGACGGGACAGGTGAACTGCGAACCTGGCAAGACCTTCAGGGCAACAAAATCCTCGCCCAATACGCCGGATTCTCCGGCGGAAGAGTCGAGTTACTGAAGGAGGGCAACCGAGTCTCGTACCGCTACGACGCCTTCAGTCCCAGAGACCAAGCGTATGTCGCTCAAGTTCTCATCGCCGAAGGGCGCATCGGGGAGATACCGCAGATGAAACGGGCGGGGGAAGGAGAGAGCAGTGCCGGAACTTCCGGGGGAGGAACCGGCTATGGCGAAGAGAGCGATCCGATGGCAAACTCTCCGGGCCCAGGTTCCAGCGGCCCGGATCCGCCCGAGGGGGCCTCAAGCGGTTCTGGGGGAGGAAGCGAGATGGAGTACGAAATTGAGTATGCCAGTGGTCCTTCGGGCTTTCCACCGAGCAGCAGTCTCTCGTCTCCTCAGCCACCTGCAGAGATGCCGATGAGTGCGCCTATTCCGAGTGGTCCGACTTTCGCCACTCGAACCGTCTGGTCTTGTTCCAAGTGCAATCAGGAACTGCCCGAGACGATCAAGGCCGGCGACAACTGTCCCCACTGTGGTGTCTACTTGCGATGGAAGGATGGGGAAAACGGCGAGAGAAAGGATGCCGGAGAGTTCGCGTGGAATAACAGTCGCCTGGTGGTCAAGCTGAGCATTCTCGGCTTCTTTCTCCTGATGGGTGCAATGGGGGCCCTCTTCCGACGCTAGCCAAGGTCCGCAATGCGGATCACGGATCAAGCCCGCAACTCAGGATCCAGTGCGGAGTTACGGGCGAAATGGAGGTAATCTCCCGAACACCGTCGGTGATCGCGGGACCCATGCTCACGGCCTGCACGAACGTCCTTCCGTCGTTCCGCGGAGAGTGGCATGACCAACTGGGACGGAGTATTATGGCGCGTGCGTCCACTGCCGTGTTCTTTGCTGCATACCCATTGCCTGGCGGGTTTTCTTGGTCTTAGACCCCGCCGAGGCGTTCACGCTGCGATGCAGCCAATCCCAGGCTTGCCTGGCCAACCGGACCGGCCCGTGAGTCAACCAGTGTCAACCGGCGAAAACGAGGAGTACTTCGATGTTGCGTGCCATTGTTTGTGTTGGGATGGTTGGAGCACTTGTCATGGGGATAGCTGGCCGGGCGCTCGCAGAAATCACGGTAGAAGCTTCCGAGAAGGGGGCGGTGGTGAAGGTGGATGGAGAGTTTTTCACTGAATACATCACCGGGTTCGGGGAGGACGAAAACCGGGCCACACCCATCCTCTGGCCGATTCTGGGCCCGACCGGGAAGGCGATGACTCGTTCTTATCCGATGGCGGAAGGACACAAGTCGGAACGGAAGGACCATCCCCACCACCGGTCGCTCTGGTTCAACCACGGCGACGTCAACGGGCTGAGTTTCTGGGACCGCGAGCAGATCAAACACATTCGTTTTGTCGAATTGGCCAGTGGTGCGACGGGACGGATTGCGGCGGAAACCCAATGGGTCGATCGGGAAGGAAACGTGCAGTGCAGCGATCAGAGAACCTTCGTATTCGGTGCCGATGCCGATTCTCGCTGGATCGATGTGGAGATCGTCGTCAAGGCGGGCGAGACACCGGTCAAGTTCGGTGATACGAAGGAAGGATCCTTTGGCGTCCGCGTGGCGGGGACCATCAAAGTGGACGCCGCGACACCCAATGCCCGTCAGGGAGTCCCGGAGACCGACCCGAGTTGGGGCGGGCACATTGTGAATTCGGAAGGCCACCGCGATGGTGACGCGTGGGCAAAACGTGCCTCCTGGGTCGACTATTACGGCCCCGTGGACGGCGAGACGGTTGGAATCGCAATTCTCAATCACCCCAGCAGCTTCCGTTATCCCACCTATTGGCATGTCAGGACGTACGGGCTTTTCGCAGCCAACCCATTTGGCGTCCATGACTTCGAAAACGACTCCTCGAAGGACGGATCGCACACTCTCAAGCCGGGCGAATCCATGACGCTTCGCTATCGGGTACTGCTTCACAAGGGCGACGAAAAAACCGGAAAGGTTCAAGGGGTATTTGACGCCTATGCTGCCGAAAACAGATAGGCAATCCGGCGAGAGTCGACGGATCGTTTGGGTAAGACAGGGCTTTAGGCAAAAATAACTTGGCTTGAGGTTCTTCAGAGTCTGTTTGCTCTAGGTGCCTATGCGCCATGGAATAGCGTCGCCGAGAAAACTAACTATCTTATTCTTCTTGCTTAAATTGACGTTTTCCGCTCGAAACTTGCTTGCCTATTTTGCCGATAGTTACCTCTGTCAGCACCCACCCTAAACTCCTTCATTTGCGCATCTTGGTTATCCCGCACTAAGACCGCGCTCAGCACGGAGGATTGTCAGCAAGATGCACCCTCGTTTGAACCAGATTAGCAACCTAGATGCCCTTCGAGAATTCGTGAACGAGACCCTGTGCGAACACTATGAATTGAAACTCGATGCTTTCGAATTGACAGAACGCGTACTCCGTCGGGGAGGCCGTCCCTGCGGAATGTACTTTTGCCTTCATGGCCCCCGGGCTGTGAAGTTCACGGCCATTTGGGAGACGGACCGCAATCGAATCCTGTTTTATGGATCGACGGGCGAACGAATCCTGAAAACCCAGTTGTTGGTTGCTCCACGTTTGGATCGCGCTGTCGCTTGAGCCGTTGCTGATCGGAACTTGGCATACATCGCCCCCTGTCGCGGGGGCGTGGACGAGGTCGCTCTGAAGCCCCGCCAACAGGCGGCCCGCCTATCCAAGTCCGACATGTTGGGATCGACGCAGATTCGGGAGTTGTGCCGCCGGGCAGGAATGGATTCTGTCCGAGACAGGTTGCGAACCTGTCGGCCGACACCGATGGAATGTGTTATTCCCGCGCAACAAGGCAAGAGCGAGCGGTTGTTTGAGTCGGTCAACGAACACCACGGAATGGTTCGATATCGAACGCTTGTCACCCGCGAGTGACACACTAAATGCCCGAATTGGTGTTCGGACGCCTCCGAACGACTGCGACGCCCGCGCGAGCGATTGTCGTGTGCCAACGATCGCTTCGCGACCGAATGTGGTGGATCAACCGGCGAATTCGAAACGACGCATGACAGTCCGGGAGCGCTTGCCAGGAGCGGCCTCGGTTACACCTCGCCACGGTGACTGCCACGCGGGCGTCGATTTTGCCACCGTGCCAGGGTCATCCGGACGCGTCCCAACCTCGCCCGAGTTGGGACGCGTCCGGCACGAATCGATCGCCCGGAAGCACATCCCCAAGACCACACAGGTTACCCAGGGCGGGGCGGGTGAGCCAACAGGGGCTGTCGCTCGGTTGCCAACGGCCTGCTCCCGACAAGTCGCGAGTGTTTGCGAAACACGCAGCAATCTTTGAGGTTCGTGGTACACAGCTCGGAAGATGCCAGGCGTGCGATTGGGCAAGGGAGGGCGGCCGCATCTTTCCTATACCCCCCTTTTTTCTGCCATGCTGGACCGAATCGCCGTTGACCCGATCGCGGGCGTCGGAGATACTCTCGCGGCTGGCCGTGTGCCCACGCAAGCCATCCGAAAAGCCTCCGCCACGGGCAGTTTTCCGTGCTGGGGGCCATTGGCAGGGTGCGATACAATGGGAGATGAAACCGGAATTCTGGGCGATCGGTCACGATTACGGTCGCGTTTCCGTGGCAGTCGAATCGCCAGCCGGATGGTTTGTGGAGAGATGATTTCGTGATGGCAAACAACGGGGAAGAAGAACTGCGAGAGTACTGCGTCGAGGTTGCCCAGCGGGCTCATCGGGCCGCAGCGGAACTGGCGCTTGTCACGGGGAACCAGAAGAACGATTGGCTCCGGCGCAGCGTGCGGCTCCTTCACGAGCGATCGGTCGCGTTGGCCGAGGCCAATCGGGTCGACCTGGCTGCGGCGCCGGGCTTCGGACTGACGGATGCCCAGGTTGACCGACTGCGTCTGACGCCGGAGCGTATTGCGTCCATTGCCCAGGCGTTGGAAGAGGTGGCAATGCTTCCGGACCCCGTCGGACGCATTCTGGATTCCTCGGTTCGTCCAAACGGATTGGAGGTTCAGAAGGTCCAAGTTCCCCTCGGAGTGATTTTTTTCATCTACGAGTCACGGCCCAACGTGACGGCCGACGCTGCAGCCCTGTGCGTGAAGAGCGGCAACGCCGTCATACTGCGGGGTGGCAAAGAGGCCTTCCATTCGAGCACAGCCATTGTGGAGGTTCTGGTCGAGGCAGCCACGGACGCAGGAATTCCGGCCGATGCGGTTCAATTGGTGTCGACGACCGATCGCGCGGCTGTCGGGCACTTCCTCAGACTGCCGCAGTACATCAGCGTGGCAATTCCTCGTGGCGGAGAGGGGCTCATCCGCCGGGTCAGCGAGGAAGCGAAGATGCCGGTGATCAAGCATTTTGCCGGCAACTGCCACGTGTACATCGATCAGACTGCCGATGCCAGTATGGTGGTTGACCTGGTTGTCAACTCGAAGTGCCAGCGAATGGGAGTGTGCAACGCCGCGGAGTCGCTGGTGGTCCATGCGGGTGTTGCCGAGTCGCTCCTGCCCCGAATTGCCGCGGCACTGATCGAGCACAAAATCGAGCTCCGCGGCGATGCGGCGGCCTGCCGCATCGTGCCTGAGGCCAAACCGGCCACGGAAAAAGACTTCTATGAGGAATTCCTCGGGCCGGTCATGTCGATCAAAGTGGTGGGATCTCTGGACGAGGCCGTGGAACATATCAATCGCTGCAGTTCCGCCCACACGGAGACCATCGTGACGCAGGACCTGGCGGCAGCCAGGGAATTTGCCAGGCGGATCGACAGTTCCGCCGTAATGATCAATGCAAGCACCCGTTTCAACGATGGCGGCGAGTTCGGCCTGGGAGCAGAGATCGGCATCAGCACCGACAAATTCCACGCTCGCGGTCCATGCGGGCTCAATGAGCTGATGAGTTACAAGTACGTGGTCTATGGATCAGGCCAGATTCGTCAGTAGTTGGACGAAGAAGGAAATAGAGCGCAATTGCGGCGACCGACTCCGGCAGAAGGTTGGCCGGGCAGTTCGGGCGACAAGGACGGTTCTTCGTGAGGTTACACGGATTCAAGGATTGAATCGATGGGTGGAGACGTC
>CAYSCH010000052.1:6742-11872 GCA_964429355.1 uncultured Planctomycetaceae bacterium
AGGCGGAGGTCGAGAGTCTTCTGTCTGCGATGGCGACGACCGGCGAGTCGGCCGCTTCGGTGGCAAGACCGAGCGCCCCGTCCGCCCCTCCACCAGCACCCGGAGGAGTGCCTTCGAAGCCGCGAGAGAAGATCACGCCCTACGACTTCAAGCGACCGGAACGGGTCGGCAAGGAGCAAATGCGCGCCTTGCAGACGCTCCACGAGGGGTTCAGCCGGAACTTCGCCGCCGGCCTGTCGGCCATGCTCCGCAGCATGATCGAGGTGAAACTGACGAGCGTCGACCAGTTGACGTACAGCGAGTTCGTGTTCAGCCTGGAGAATCCGACCTGCTTCAACCTTCTGAGCGCCGAGCCGCTCGAAGGAAATCTGATCCTCGATATCAATCCTTCCATTCTCTATCCGATCATCGATCGGCTGCTTGGCGGCGGCCGCGAGGCCAGTCCCCTGGCCCGAAGGCCCCTGACCCAGATCGAACGCCTCCTGGTCAAGCGGATCACCGATCTGTTCCTGGCGGAACTGACCCAGGCCTGGCGAAACGTACTCGAACTGCAACTGCAGGTGGTTCGCGTTGAAAGCAATCCCCAACTGGTCCAGATTGTGCCGCCGAACGAAGTGGTGGTCTTGATCAGTTTTGAAGTGGCACTGGGCGAGATTCGCGGGATGCTCAATCTCTGCATCCCTTACAATTCCATCGAACGAATCAGCGGGAAGTTGTCGGCGAACAGTTGGGTAACCTACGGGAAGCGCAAGGCGTCCGACGAGTCGATCCAGCAGATCGGCCGCGCCTTGCGTAATTCGCTGGTGGAGCTCAAGGTTCGCCTCGCTCAAACCCGTATTACGACCGGTGAATTGGTCGGGCTCCAGGTCGGCGACATCATAACAACCCAGAAGGATATTCGCTCACCTCTGCTGGTTTCGGTGCAGGGTGTGCCGAAATTTCACGCCGCGCCCGGCTCCTTCAAGGGGCACAAGGCATTCCAGGTGACCGACATGATCGAGGATCCGTCCGCTGCCATCGGGGATTGATTTTGGGCCTGCACGCCTGGCCCAGCCGGTGGGTCGCCTTCTCGACGAGCGATGTGATGGCCCCTCCGTCAGCGGTCGAGCGGTTTCTTGTCGTCTCGCGAAACCTGGCCGGTGGGTACGTCCAGCAGAACGGAATGGCATCCGTGCGACGCCGGTGGGTCAATCCGGATCGTCTGCCCCTTGTCGCTCGCCAGGGATGGATCACCGGCCGGAATACCGCCAGAAGGCTCCACAGGATCGTCAAGTTCGACCGGAACGGGCAGCATGCCATCGGAAAGCTCGATCGGAACGGAATTCATGGCATTGGCCGCGTTTGAGCCAATCGCCGGCTTGTCTTGCGAGACCGGGTCATACTGGATCTCGAACGTCAGGGGGCCGATCGAAAAACGGTCGTGGGGCATCAAAGAAACCCGCTGAATTCTGCGATTGCGGAAGAAAGTTCCGTTCAGGGACCCAAGATCGGTGAGCAAAACGGCCCCGTCGTATTCTCGCAGTTCACAGTGCTTGCGGCTGACCAAGTCGTGAGCGATCGTGAGATCCGCCTGCCTGCTGCGGCCGAGCACAGCCGGGAGCCGGATATTGAGCTGTCGTTTGTCGGCCGTTCCGACCACCACGACGAGGGTCGCGTACATCGAGTAGCCGCCTTCCAACCTGGTACTCTGCTGCGGCAGATGGCTGAATCGATACAAGTCGTCGCCCAGAATCGCGAAGCTTGCCGTATGATAATCAGCAAACCATATGCCTGCAAGCGTTTAGGGTTGTATCGATTACGCCCGGGTGTCGCGAATAGGGGAAAGGCCGATCCAATTGCCGGCCGAAAGAAGAGGGGAAACCTGGGTGTTCGATGTAGTTGGCGAGGACGGATTTGCGACAAGTCTGGAGAGGCTCGTTTCTGATGGAAGGCATTGACGACCTGGACGCAATACGTTCTATTGACCGAACGCCCCCGTTACCCCCCTTGAACACGTGATGGGGAGTCTTATAATTCGGTTTTTCGAGGTCGACGAGCATCCATCCTGGGTGGAGTTCGCGGCCCGGCAGTTGCGGGTGTAGCTCAGCTGGCAGAGCACAACGTTGCCAACGTTGTTGTCGTGGGTTCGAATCCCATCACCCGCTCTTTCTATTTCTTTGAGGCAGCCTTTTTCTGCAAAGCATGAGCATGGCCGAGACCGATCGCCCCGAGGATGAATCTCTCCCCTCTTCAGAGGATATCGCTGTTGAGGAAGATATCGATCAAGAGGCTCCGGAAGAGCCGGTTTCGCTTTCCCTGGATGTCAAGATTGACCAGCGTAGCGCATGCGAACGCCACGTGACGGTGACTATCACCCGGGAAGACATTGATCGGTACTTTGACAAGGAATTCAGCGAACTGATGACGTCGGCCCAGGTGCCGGGTTTTCGTCCTGGGCGGGCTCCGCGCAAACTGATCGAGACGCGATTTCGCAAGGATGTGGCGGGTCGGGTCAAGAGCTCGCTCCTGATGGACAGCATTGGGCAGGTGAGCGACGACAAGGGCCTCTCGCCCATCAGCGAGCCGGATTTTGACTTTGAAGCGATCGAATTGCCGAACGAAGGGCCAATGACGTTCGAATTCGACCTTGAGGTGCGTCCGGAATTTGAGACTCCCCAGTGGAAGGGCCTCAAGATCAAGCGTCCGGTTCGGGAATTCACCGATGAGGATGTGGACCGCGAGTTCGAGCGGGTTCTGTCGCGATTCGGTCAGTTGATTCCCAAGGATGAGCCCGCCGTGCCGGGAGATTACATCACCACCAATCTGACCTTCATCCACGACGGCCAAACGCTCTCCAGCGCCGCCGAGGAAGTCATCCGGATCCGTTCGTCGCTCAGCTTCCGAGACGGTACCATCGAGAATTTCGACAAGTTGATGGCCGGAGCCAAGCCTGGAGACACGGTTACCGCAACGGCGACGCTGACGGACGACGCTCCGAATCATGCCCTTCGGGGTCAGGAAGTGACCGCCCAGTTCGAGATCCTCGAGGTCAAGCGACTGGAGCTACCGGAACTGACGAGCGAGTTCCTCGCCAAGATTGGCAACTTCGAGTCGGAGGCGGATTTGCGTGATGCGGTTCGCGACAATCTGCACCGGCAATTGGAGTACCAGCAGCACCGGCGCGCCCGCGAGCAGGTAACGGCCGCGTTGACGGTTGCTGCCGACTGGGAACTTCCGCCCGGACTTCTCGAGCGTCAGAGCGAACGGGAGATGAACCGGGCCGTCATGGAACTTCAGCGTAGTGGTTTTGGCGAAGATGAGATTCGCGCCTACGAGAACCAACTGCGTCAGAACAGCCGTGAAGAGACTGCGCGAGCTTTGAAGGAGCATTTCATTCTCGAACGCATCGCTGAGGATCAGCAATTGGAGGCGGAGGAACAAGATTATGACGCCGAAATCGCCTTGATTGCGATGCAGAGCGGAGAGACCTCACGTCGCGTTCGGGCTCGCCTCGAAAAGAGTGGCACAATGGACGCGCTGCGGAATCAGATCATCGAACGAAAGGTGATCGACTTGATTCTGGCGGAGGCGACCTTTGAAGAAGTGCCCTATGAGCCGGAGCGTACCGATTCGTCGGCCATTGACCGTGCGGCTGGGGGCGGCGAACCTGAATCCGAGATTCCCGAGGCTCGGGCAGAGAGCGAACCAGAAAAGGTCGAGGAAAGCAGCGAAGAGTAGGCTTTCTAGAGCACTGCAGCCAAGACTATCCCCTTTTCGAGGTATTTTCGGTGGTAGGGGGAGAAGTCGAAGGTCACGGTGGAACGTCTTTTTTGGCGTGCCTGTCGCATGTGCTCTTGTGTCAATCGCGGGTTTGCGCTACAGTCTTGCCCTCCCTCAGGCCACCGGTTTGCGAACTGCTCCGCCCTACGAGTCTCTGTGCGGAACCCCAATGCGTCCGACGGAGAGGGAGGTCGGAACGGGCCGATTCAGCCGATCGATGGAGCCTGTCGATTGGCGGTTCAGCCCCTTTGCCTGTGGCCCGAACAGCTACAATACAGATAACACAAAAACGGGATCAGCGGTCCGGCCCCTCTTGGAACCACTTACAGAATCACCGATTGTGCACACCCATATCCGTGGGAAACTCGCAGGTTTTGTGAGGTCTTCTTGGGGGCGTCCATCGTTGGACTCCGCTGAGGAGTTTCGGACTGTACCATTCGGCCCCCTTTGGACCCCATCGGAGTCGTCATGAGCCGTCCTTTCCTTCCGCTGCCGGTCGAACCGATGGCGAGTTACCGAGATTATCAGCGACAGCGCCAGTTGACGTTGGGCGATCTGCTGTTGGAGAATCGCATCATCTTTCTCCAGGGCGTGATCGTCGATGAAAACGCCAATGAACTGGTGATGAAGCTGCTGTACCTGCAGAGCGAGAACCGCCGCAAGGACATCCATTTCTACATCAATTCGCCCGGGGGAAGCGTGAATGCCACGCTGGCCATTTACGATACGATGCAGATTCTGACGTGCCCGGTGGCAACCTACTGTGTTGGGCAGGCGGCCAGCGGGGGCGCCGTGCTTCTGGCCGGCGGCACCAAGGGCAAGCGGTTCATCCTTCCTCACGCAAAGGTCATGATCCACCAGCCGTACGGGAACGTGGGCGGGCAGGTTTCCGACATCGAGATCCAGGCCGAGCAGATCCTGAAGACTCGGGAGACGCTCAACCAGATACTGGCAGCGCATACCGGAAAACCGATCGATGTGATCGCCAAGGACACCGATCGTGACTTCTACATGACAGCCGACGAGGCCAAGCAATACGGCATCGTCGACGACCTCCTGACGAAGACCCGCTCGGCGGCAGACGCCGACGACGAAGCGGACTGATCGTCCCGCCGAAGTGAGATATATCCAGTGTCGGGCGGCCCCAACCATATGGAGCGAAGATACTCATGCCGTTGATCCCATACGTCATCGAAAAGAGCGGTCGCGAAGAACGGGCGATGGACATCTACAGTCGCCTGTTGAAGGATCGCATCGTCTTCCTGGGCACGGGCGTCAACGACGAAGTGGCCAACGCCATCGTGGCCCAGTTGTTGTTCCTCCAGTCCGAGGACCCCAAGGCCGACGTCCACCTCTACATCAATTCCCCGG
>CAYSCH010000052.1:11882-30374 GCA_964429355.1 uncultured Planctomycetaceae bacterium
CGGTCTGGCGATCTACGACACGATGCAGTTCATCAGCTGTGATGTAGCCACCTACTGCGTCGGCCAGTGCGCGTCGATGGGTGCGGTCCTTCTCACCGCAGGCGCCGCAGGAAAACGCAAGGCTCTCCCGAATTCCCGGATCATGATTCATCAGCCGCTGGCCGGTATGGAAGGCACGGCGGAGGACATCATGATCCACGCCAAGGAGTTCAGGAAGATCAAAGACAAACTCAACAATATTCTTCTCAAACACACGGGTCGCCAACTGAGCGAGATCGAGAAGGACACCGATCGCGATCGCTTCATGTCGGCCGCCGAAGCGCGGGATTACGGTTTGATCGACGAGGTTATCGAACGAATCGAGCAGAAATAGAACCAAAGGCGAGGCGCATGGATGGCGTCGCGTCGAAGGATCGCTCGGGAATTCGTTTCCCGGCCGGTCCGCAAAGCCAGGCATTGATAGACGCACGGATGCGGACAAGCTCTCAGGGGGGCTCGCCGACCAACCGGTCGACTTTTTGCGTTGGAAGTCGGCGTCCGGCCAGAAGCGAGTCAAGCGGTTTCCCGCTCCGTACCTGCGAGGGCAAAATGAAATCCTGCTGGATCCTCTTCCTCTCCCTGTCTTGCCTCGGGGCCGGCGGCTGTTGTGGAGTGCGTCAACAACAAATCAGCGCGCTGGAACGAGAGAACTCCCAGCTCAACGGGCTCCTATGGGAGATGGAATTCGAGGTCCAGTCGCTCGAAGAGGAGAACTCGGAGCTCAAGGAGCGTCTGACGTCGGCCGAAGACCGCCAGGAGGAGCCAGCCCCCCGGCGCCGCAGATCTCCTGAGAAGAGCACCGAACCTTCGGAAGCGGTCCCATTCGATCCCGACAGCTTACGCCCGCCTGTCATCGAATTCCCGTCCGAACCGTCTCCCGAGGGGACCGTTCCGGATTCGCTCCTACCGGCCCCCTCGGCCGCCCCCCTGTCGCCCATGCCCGGCCAGTCGACAAGTGGCCGGGCCGCGGCTGCCGTCGCCCCAGCAAGCCACCAAGCGCCGGCCCTATCGGAACCGAAAATCGAAATCGTGCCCTCCGACGAGATCTCCCTGGATAGTTCCCGAATCCAACGGATTGCTCTGGGGCCCATGATCGGGACCCTCCATCTGGACGACAAACCGGGCGATGACGGCCTGGTGATCGTCGTGGAGCCTTGGGATGGATCAGGCAAGATGCTCGCCGAAGCTGCCGATATCTCTGTGGCCCTGATCGATCCAGCCGAACCCAAAGCGACCGCGCGTTACGCCCAATGGCAGTTCGACGCGGCGGAAGCCAGCAAACTGTTCCGGGATGGTGACATGCCGGGCCTTCACCTCGAGCTGCCGTGGCCGGGGGATCCTCCTCGCCATGACCGGCTGCATCTGTTCGTGCGATACACAACCAGCGACGGACGCAGACTGGAAACGGACGCGAATGTCGAAATCGAGCTGGGCGGCCGCGGTCGCTGGGTGGCCTCGGATAGCCCGCCAATTCGGCCCAACGAACAGCCTATCGTGCCCGCTATGCCTTCCGCCGCGCCTCCTGCCGCTCCCCAGCTTTTGACCGCAGACTCCACAGCCACCCCAGCAAAGACGGCTTCCGCACGGTCCAAGACCGCGGCCCGCACGATCTCCATGGCCCGCCAATCGTCTGATCCCGACACGAGGCCGGCAACCGAAGCATCGTCAAGACCGGAACCGCAAGGGAACGGCTCACGAAGCCGATCGAGCCTTCCTGCCGCCTCGCCGTCCCCGCTTCCAGAGCGGGAGCAGAATCGTGGCGAAGTCGATCTTGACCGGTTGCCAATCGAGATGCCGTACGCGGAGACCCGCCCGGTTTCGGTACCGCTGCGGAAGACGGAGTCTCCTCGCCGTCAGCGCCCGGTCTGGTCCCCCGATCGCCCCTGGTAGCCTGTGCTTCGCTGCCAGGATATGATCGAAACGTATGAACGAGACAGCCTACATTTGGATTGCTGCACTCTGGATGGCGGCTGTCGGCGGCTGCGTGGGGAGCTTTCTCAACGTGGTCATCTATCGGCTTCCGGTCGGAATGAGCCTCAGTTTTCCCAGCTCTCATTGCCCCCGCTGCCGGCATCCTATCCGCTGGCACGACAACGTGCCCGTCTTTGGGTGGCTCCTCCTGGGTGGGCATTGCCGTGATTGCCGGACTTGGATTCCCGTCCGATATCCGGCCGTGGAAGCCGCGGTAGCGGCCCTGTTCCTGCTCGCAATTTTCGTCGAAGGAGCAACCCTTGGTGGGAATCTGCCACCCCGGCCGGTTTCGGTAGTCGACGGATTGATCTATCCGGAGCTGACCCTTTCGGAATCGGCCGGGATCATGGGATGGCATCTCTTTCTGCTGTGCAGCCTGCTCTGCGCCTCGTTGATTCGCTACGACGGGCATGACGTGCCGATGCGGCTCTTCTTCCCGGGCCTGATGGTCGGGGTGCTGGGCGCCTGGATCTGGCCCCACTTGCTGCCTCAGCCAGCGGCCATGCTTACGACGGGGCCCACCCCCGGAATCATCGATTGTCTGGCCGGCCTGGCGATGGGCGTCTTGCTGGGCCTGGTGGCATGGAAGTTACTCGAACCGTCGCGGTATCCTGACCTGCTCGCGGCAACCGTCCTGACCGGCACTTTCCTCGGCTGGCAGCCACTGCTGGTCGTGGGGACAGCCGCGGTCGTGCTCGCCCTCCTCTCCAAGGCCATTGGGTTCTTGTGGGCAGCGTGGGGCCGGGTACCCCCCGTTGCCTGGCTGGGGTTGTGTTCGCTCGTGTGGATTGTCCAGTGGCGCCCGCTGGCCGAACTTCTTTTCGGTGTGTCGCAGGCCGGCTGCTGATCGCTGTTCCAAACCCGCCTCCTTTCCAGTAACCTGTTCTTCAGGGGGATATTGAACTGTTCTCGCATTCCAACGGCTGACAGGAGCAACGCGGATGAGTCATGACGAGGAGGAGGCCAAGAACATTGAGCGAATCTTGCAGTCACCCAGCTACCGCCTGGCCTACAAAGATATCGACTTCCTTTCCGGCCCCCGATTGCGTCCGGCGCGAATGGAACTGGAGCTTCTCAAGCCGGAGATTGCCTTCGAAGACGAGAACATTGCCTCCACGATCGTGGTTTTCGGCGGCACACGCATTGTCCAACGAGCGGCTGCGGAGAAGAGGCTCGCGGCCGCCAAGGCCCTGTTGGCCGAAACGCCCGATGACTCGCGGCGTCAGCGGGATGTGGCCAAGGCAGAGCGTATCCTCGCCAAGAGCCAATACTACGACATTGCCCGAGAGTTTGGCCGCCTGGTCTCCTCGACCAGCCAGTCGGAAGTCAAACGGGACTACGTGATCGTAACGGGCGGAGGACCTGGCATCATGGAAGCCGGCAACCGTGGTGCCTACGATGTTGGAGCCAAGTCGGTGGGGCTCAACATCAAGCTCCCCATGGAACAGCGTCCCAATCCCTACATCACCCCCAACCTCTGCTTCCAGTTTCACTATTTTGCCCTCCGCAAGCTTCATTTCCTTCTCAGGGCCAAAGGACTCGTCGTGTTTCCAGGTGGGTACGGGACCCTCGACGAGCTTTTTGACACCCTCACCCTCCGCCAGACCGGTCGCATGCAGGACGTGCCGATCATCATGTTCGGACGGGAGTTCTGGAAGAACGTGATCGACTTTCAATATCTGGCGGACGAGGGAACCATCGATGATCGCGATCTGAACCTCATCACTTACGCCGAGACCGCCCAGGAGGCCTGGGATATCATCACGGCCTTCCATGCCCTTTGACCCCGCTCCCTTCTGACACGATCGAACCCTCCGACCTGTGCCCAAGGGGGCAGAAGATGTGTGATTCCGGTCCGAGGGCTTGCCACGAACCCTCTCGAGGCAAGAATCTCAACAGCCCTGTCCGAAGCGTTCGTCCAACCCTTTCCCCCGCCTGCACCCATGCCCAGGAGATCTTTCTCGTGAACCTTAAATCTGTAACCGCTGCCTATCTGACCCCACTTGTAGCAGTCGGCCTGATGGCGATCCATCTCGGTTGTTCCAGCGGCAACGGCGCACCGGCAGCCCAGAACACTGCGGATCAGCAGCCGGCCACCGGGCCCTCCGCCCAGGCTCCGGCCGCGGATTCCTCTGCCGCGCAGGCGGAGGTTGCAGCCCCCCCAGCTTCGCCGGTGCCGACAACGCCGGCCGATCTGGCGAAGACAAGCCCGACAGCCGCCGCGGCCGACTCCAAGATCGTGGTTCCCGAAGGAACTCCCGAGGAGCTCCTCAAGTTCCTGGATGGCCTGCAATCGCGGCAACCGGCCGCGCAAGATCGGGATTCGATCAAAGCATTCCTGAGCGAGATCGGGCAGGCGATCCTGACGGCCAGCGATCGAATTCTGGCTGCCAAGCCGTCCGAGGCGCAAGCCAATGAGGCGGTTCAGTACAAGTTGGGTGCACTGAGCCTTCTGGAACGGGCAGGGGACGAGTCGGTCGCGGAAAAACGCGCCGCGCTACCTGCCCAACTCGAAGCCGCCGGTTTCGGTTCTCTCGTCCGGCTGGTTGAGTTGGACTCGCTCCTGAATCGTCTCCAGGGGCTCGGCATGGCCGGCAACGAGGCCTATCTATCCTTTGCCGAAGACCTCGCCAAGTTCTTCGAGAAGTCGCCTCCCAGTCCCGAAGAGGCCGGATTGGCCAGGCAGGTTGCCGGCAGACTGGAACAGGTTCTGAAACCAGAAGAAGTAGCCAACTACTACGAACGTTTCGGCAAGGTTTTCGCAGGCATGAAAGACCCCAACGCGGTTCAGGTGGGAGCCACAATGGCCGGCGCCGCTCGCCGGCTTCGACTCATGGGCAACGAAATGCCCCTGGAGGGCCTGACGCCTGACGGCAAGAAACTCGAGTGGGACACCTATCGAGGAAAGGTCGTGCTGATCGACTTCTGGGCCACCTGGTGCGGTCCTTGCCTCGAAGAGATGAAGAACATTCGGGAGAACTACGACAAGTACCATGACCGCGGGTTCGATGTGCTCGGCATCAGCATCGATCAGGATCGCGATGCCCTGGTTTCATTCTTGAAAGATAACGAACTGCCTTGGACCATTCTGGTGGACCAGGACCTGGCACAAGCCGAGCAGGAAACCATGGCGACGCGTTACGGCATCTATGGAATTCCGAATGTAACGCTCGTCGGCAAGGACGGCAAAGTGATCGCCATCAATCCGCGCGGGCCGGAGCTTGGCGAGCAGCTCGCAAAGCTGCTCGGTGAAGATATCCCGCCCGCGGCCGCCGAAAAGCCTGCAGAGGACCCGGCGGCGAAGAAAGCGGATGAGCCGAAGCCCGAGAGCACCTGATTGAATGAACTGGCCCAACGGGTGGACGAGCACTTCGGAAAATACGGCGATCCGAAATACGACCTCTATCACTGGTGAACTTCCAAATCCCTCCTTCTGACTCGCCAGCGAAAGGAACCGGCCAACCTACCCCAACAACCACCGCGCCAAGGTGAAATAGATCAGCAGCGTCACCATGTCGGTCAAGGCGAGGGCAATGGGGCCCGCGGCAACCTGCGGCTCACGTCGAAGGAGCCGCAGCAGGCTGGGCATCGCCACGCCGATCACTGCGGCACAGGTGACGCCCCCCGCGATGCCGCCCAGCAAGCACAGGACGACCCGCACCTGGCCCAGCCAGATCAGGGCGACGGTGGCCACTGCCACGCTGCTGGCGATCCCCAGGAACAGGCCGGTCACCAGTTCCGACCGGAGTTTCTTGAGGATCGCCTCCACGGTCGGGTGCTGCCCTCGCCAGCTTTGCAGGGCCAGGCTCACCGACTGGATGCTCACACTCTCAGCCAGCGCCAGCACCACCGGGATGAACTGGGCCAGGGCCACGGCCTTCTGCAATTCGGCCTCAAAAACCCCCGAAAGAAAGGCCGCCAGGATACCCCCGCCAATATTCGCCAGCAGCCACGGAAATCGGTTGCGAAAGGCTATCCACGGCGAGGCCTGCTGCGATTCCGTCAGATGAACACCGATGAGCTGGAACAGCTCATCGCTTTCCTCCCTGCGTTCGATATCGCCCAGTTCGTCCGTATAAAGTTCAACGTCGACAATTCCCAGGAGCCGCCGCTCTTCATCGACCACCGGGAAGGCGAGGAGGCGGTGAAACATGAAGAACTCGCAGGCCTCCAGGACCGTGGCCGTTCCGGGAATTGCGATGGCGTCTCTCACCATGATGTGGCCGACCCGCTTGTCGGGAATATTCAACAGCAGCCGACGAGTGGGCACGACGCCCTTCAACCGGTTCTCGTCGTCCACAACATAGAAGTAGATGATCCGCCCCTCGGGCGGTTTTTCCCGAATCGCGGCCAGTGCCTCCCCAACCGTCTGATCGACGTGAAGCCGGGCGAAGTCCGTCCGCATATGCTCGGTCACCAGGTCGTTCAGGTCGTTTTCGACAGACACAGCACCAGCCATGATAACTCCATTCATTCCACAATCCGCGCACTTGCCGCCTCCAACGACGGCGTCCTTCCTCTTCCGACCAGCCTCAGCAAGTCCACCGCGTCAGGTTGCCGGACATTCTACGGAGGTCGACGGCGGACGAACAGGGGCAACATCGCAGGGACCATTTGGCCCCGATTCTCGGGCCGTTTTCTGCAGTCGCAGGACCTCTATTAATATACCTATGTTCAATCATCAACAGAAGGTGGACAAGTTGGCTCCGGGCGAGGGCAACTTGTTGCCAATCCGGGCAATCCGGCCAGGGACGATACCCCCCGCTATGGCAAGCCTGGGGAAGATGGTATTGTGTTTGCAGAATTCACAGACCGGCACCTGGCGGGGAAGGCCGAAAACACCTTCGTCTTTCGGCAGCGGCGAAGGATGCCAGACCTATTCCGCATTCCACAGCTCCAACGTCTTAGCCTTCGATTTCCCCCACTCCATCCTCAGCCATCGAAACCGCACCTTTCCTTCGTGAGGAGACTCGCTCATGATCCTCGATCGCCTCGAACACGCCGCCATGTACCGCCCCCTCAGCCGGCCGATTGAAGCCGCGCTGGCCTACCTGGCGAAGACCGATTTTCAGTCCCTCTCCCCCGGCCGTTATGAGCTTGACGGAGATCGTCTCTACGCGATGGTCCAGCGTTATGCCACCAAACCTCCCGCCGGCGGGCGTTGGGAAGCCCATCGCCGCTACCTCGATGTGCAGTACGTCGTTGAAGGCAGCGAGCGGATCGGCTGGGCCCCCCTGGAAAAGGGAACCGAGATCGAGACGCCGTACGACGTTGAGAAGGATGTGGCTTTCTACCGCACCGCCGGCGATCTCTTCCAGCTGACGGCCGGCACGTTCGCAATTTTTGCCCCCCACGACATCCACTCCCCCGGACTCCACGCCTCGCCCACCGAGCCCGTTGACGTCCTCAAGGTGGTCGTCAAGGTTGCCTGGTGACATGAGCCGCGAGCGCGAGTGACAAGCTGGGCAGGGACGCGACAGGATCCTGAACAGGGAGTACTGGAATGATGGAAGACTGGCCTTGGCCATCATTCCACCCCTCCAGCATTCCATGCCCGCTCCCATTTACGCTGCGGGGATCATCCACGTGAGCACGTACGCCTGCAGCAGCGTCAACAGCCCCATCAGGGCCGCCAGCACCAGGCTGTGCCAGAAAACAAACCTCAGGATGGGCCCTTCGCTCCCCGGCTGATCTGTGGCCACCGCCGCCACGACGATGCTCTGTGCGTCGATCATCTTTCCCATCACACCGCCGGTGCTGTTGGAGGTCACGATCAGCACCGGGTTGAGTCCCAACTGCTCGGCCGTGATCCGCTGCAGGCTGCCGAACAAGGCGTTTGACGACGTATCCGAGCCCGTCAGGGCCACTCCCAGCCAGCCCAACATGGGGGCGAAAAACGGATAGAGCCAGCCGGACCTGGTAAACGCCAGCCCCAGCGTAGCATCTGCCCCGCTGTACTTGGTGGTGAACGCCAAGGCGAGCATGCAGGCGATCGTGAAGACCGCCCAGCGGACCTTATAGGCCGTGTCGGCCATCTGCAGGAAGAACTCTCGCACTCCTATCCGCAGCCAGAAGGCCGAGAGGATCGCCGCCAGAAAGATGCCCGTCCCGGTGGCCGAGAGCCAGTTGAGTTGATAGACGGCCTCCTCGGGCTTCTCCGCCCGATCGGAGCCCGAAGGCACTGGCACCACCGGGGCATTGCGGAAGACGAGGTTGTGCAGATGGGGAACGTCGAATGAATGCCGGCTGATCCCGGCCAGGAAGTTGGGCGAGTCCTTCGGACCGCCGTTCAGGGCCGTCTTCACTGTTGGAACACCCCAGACGAAGATCATCACGGACAGCACCACCCAGGGCGTCCAGGCGTACGCCGCCTGCCTGGCAGTAAGGGGCGGGGCGTTTTCAGCCGATTGTTCCTCCGCCGAATCCTCCTCGCCGCCCCCGTCGGATCGCCAGATCTCCTTGGGCTGCCAGAACTGGAGAAACACGGCCAGCACGATCATCGACCCCACGCCGCCGAGCACGTCGACCAGAGTCGGACCGTGGAAGTTCGACGTCATAAACTGGATCGCTGCGAAACTTCCGCCACACACAAGGACCGCCGGCCAGCAGCCCTTCACCCCCTTCCAGCCCGCCATGACGTAGACCAGCCACGCAGGAATCATTAGTGAAAACAGCGGCAACTGGCGCCCAGCCATTTGCGACAGGGCAAACTCGTCGATGCCTGAGACCTGCCCCAGGGTGATGATCGGCGTGCCCAGTGCGCCGAAGGCCACCGGCGAGGTGTTGGCAATCAGGGCCAGGCCGGCGGCATAGAGGGGCCGAAAACCCAGTCCGATCAGCAGCGCGGCGGAAATCGCCACCGGAGTGCCAAACCCCGCCGCCCCTTCCAGAAACGAGCCGAAGGAGAAGGCAATCAACAGGGCCTGCATCCGCCGGTCCGGCGAGATCGCCGCCACCGAGCGTTTGACGATGTCAAACTGCCCGGAACGGACGGTCAGGTGATAGAGAAACACCGCGGAGAAGACGATCCAGCCGATCGGCAACAACCCAAAACACGCCCCATACCCGGCGGCCGCCAGCGCCGAATCAACCGGCATCCCGTAGGCCGCAATGGCCACCACCAGGGCGGAAGCCAGTCCGGCCAGGGCCGCCCTCGGGGCCGAAACGCCGACGACCAACAGCCCCAGCAGCAACAAGATCGGTATGCCTGCCACCAACGGCGAGCCCAGGGGGCCCAAGCGGTCATAAACCTGTACCCACTCCGCAACCAGAAGCATCGCAGTTCTCCTTCCTCGCTGTTGGGTCAGATTATAGCAGGGGACAGAAGAGGGGACACCGGGCGACCTGAATTCCGGCCTGATCGTCGAACTTCTGAGACTCAGTATCGATTTCTCCAGCCGGCCATCGTAGTGTCCGTTTCCCGGGAGGCCACCGTCAGTCGACAGACATCAGGCCCGGCTTCTGAACCGGACCTGCAGCCATGTGTTTCCGCCCCTGAACCCCACTCCCCCTCTACTAACGTCCGACTCCCAGCAGCGACAGCCATCACCGGCAGCGGCTCGCTGCGTGTTCTCTCATGATTCGTGCCAGTTCTGCGACGGTCGCCGGATCCTGGTGCAGTACCGTATGACGGGCCGGCACAAACAATTCACTGCATGCGCCGGGGTACCTCGCACTCGAGACGGAAACGACCCCGTCACCCGGCTCACCGATCAGCAACGTTCCCCCCGTGCCAATAATCGAATGAAACTGAACACCGCGACGAACAGGCATCTGCGCCAAGGCTCGGAGCAGAGGGTTGTCTGGTTCCAGGAGGTCGATACTCGTGGGGGGAGACTGCCACAGGAATTCGTAGAAGATATCGCGGTTCTCGTCCATGAGCTGCCGATACAGCGGGTCCTCGGTGCCGAGAGGGCTCACCAAGCTGGATGCGAAGCGGCCTACAGAGCGCTGCGCCATGCCGGCTCCGCGGTGCGGCGTTCCGATGAATACGATGCGGCCGACGAGGGGAGACGGATCGAAAAAGAGGTCCCGCTCCAATCGTTCTCGCATAACGGGCGTGGCGCGAACGGCTTCCAGCGGTTGCCGGGCCACGTGGCGCCAGAGGATGTCAGAGGAATGGGTCACCTGGAGCCGGGCGATCAGTCCCCCCATGCTGTGCCCAATGAAGACCATGCGAGCCATCGCGGCGTCGTTGCACGCCGGATCGAATCTCTCTCGAACGGCAACGAGTTGCTCTCTCAGCTTCCCGGCCGACTCCAACACAACGCCGCCGGTCGGGTAGCGGTAGTACCAGAACTGGTATTGCTCGTAGAGATCCGGCTGTGCGCGAAGTTCATTTACGGCGTCGACCCACGTGATGGGGTCGGAAAGCAGACCATGGATGAAGACCACCGGAATCTTGCCCGGCTGGTACGGCTCGATCATGAACAATTCCGGCTGGACTTCGCTTTCGGCCGGAGCGACAAACCCTTGGAAGTACTGCCGTGGCGCCTCCCGTACCATATAGGCAAACGGGGCCGAGAGGTCTCGTGCGAGGCGAGCGGTCGCAGACCCCAGCGGCAGCGACTCGAAGAGATGGGGGTCGTAGAACTCCAGCACCGCATCGACGCCATCCGTGCCCACGGCTGCATGCCCACCCGACATTGACTCCACGCAAGCGGCGGGGCGGAGTACGGCGGTCGCCGCAAACGGAATGGCCGCCGGGTAGAATGGCTCTTCACCGCTCGCCCGGCGCAGGATGACCAGGGGGATTCCGAGTCCGTCCGTGCCATAGCGTCGCTGCAATTCCCCATTCTGAAACTCGCTCGCCGCCACCACCTGGCAGAAGTCGCAAGGCTTCCAGGCGAACCCGTAATAGGCGATCCGAATCTCCCGTTGGCCCGCAGGCCCACCCACGATGAGACGGGAGCGGGGGTCGAGCCGCCCGAAACGGCTTGCGGCGAAGAGGAGATGGTCCAGACACTTCTGATAGGTTCGATACGCTGCCCGGCAGTTCCCATCCGTCGCCGGCAGGTTCGATCCAACTTCCAGGCCCCTCCACGCGTGGAGAGCGCCGCGATAGTAGAAATCGACGCACTCCTCCCGACGGGAATCCTCCCTCAGCCTTCCTTCGGCCAATTCGGCCTCTGCCTGCTCGCAGGGCCGGATGACATCCTCAGCGAACGGCCCGACGGGAACTTGGGCCGTCCGGCCGCTCATCTGAATTTTCACCCCATCGACGAGTGCCGACTGCCGAGCGTCACGCCAGGGCAAGATTTGTTGAGCGGGCAGACCTGACGGGCAAAACACGGCGAAGAGGATGGGGCAAACTAGGAGGGCGAGTCTCGTGCCAAAACGCCAGCGGATCCGCGATCGGTCGGCGCAATTTGCTCCCCGCGTCCGCTCCATGGCTACCCCCGTAGCATCACTCCATGCCGCACCAACCGGCAAGTATACCACACAATCCTGCGCCAGCCCGGCTTCTCGATCCTCCACCTCTCACAACGCCGCCTTGGTCACGTGTATCACCGCAGCAAGCCCGGCTATTGAAGTGGCGACCCCGTCGCTCGCCCTCCATCTTTGCGCGATCGGGACCATGCGCAAAGGACCAACAGAATCCCCTCCCCATCGCAACGACGGGGAGGGCTCGGGTGGAACCGCCCCTCCGATCGACATGGCCGCTCATTGATCGCCCTGCCGCGCCCGAAGACACTCGGTGCTACATCGCCGCAGATCGGGCCCCTTCACCCAAACAACTTCTCCAGCCCCACATTCACTCCAAACCCGACGGCCGCTCCGCAGCCCAGCCAGGCGCTCAGCTTCATTTCGGCCCACCAATCCTCTCCCCACTCCCCCTGGATCCACGAGAGAAGGTCCGGCTGAAGAGAATACCGCAGACACTCAAAGAAGTCTTCCGACCCACCAAAAAACGGCTTGAACAGCAACACAAGCGTCGACAGTCCCGCCACAATAGCGACTGCCAGAATCATGGATCGTTCCCCTTCTATTCGCGAGCGCAGATCGCCCAACTCCGGCGCCTCCGGATCGCATCATTCTACCCCCTGTATCCCTCCACCTCCGCCTCTTCATCATTCCGCCACCGCCGGCCCCACCGTGCACGTCGTGAATAACCGCCCCCGCTCTCCGTTGAGTACGAAATCCAGTTGCGCGGCCGTATAATACCTGCCGGTCTGCCAGTACTCTCCCGTTCTGGTTTTCGCGGCGACGCCGGTGACGGACCAACGATCTTGGGTGACCAGTTCTGCACGATTCCATCGCAGCCTTCCCGGCTCGAAAGCCGGCGGTAGCGAAATGGTCAGCACCGCATTTGACAGCGAAGCGTCGGTCCCGTTCTCGAGTGCATAGGCGATCTGGCCCGTCTTGGGATCGAGTGTCAGCGACGCCGTCAGTCCGGGAAATTCGCGGCTGACCCCTTCCGTCGTTTCGGCGATCTTCACCGGCACGCCATGTTCCGGATGGTGCGGCACGTTGACGATCGTATTCCCTTCGGCCTGTCGCACCGCACACACCATTCCATCCACCCTGGCCGATCGTACGGAATTGCCCTCGAAGACCAGCGTCAGGGGAATATCGCTCCCCAGTTCCGTCGCACATGGGCGCACGATCGCAAACTCTCCCGGCGCCAGCGCCTCGATCTTCGTGCCGTGGCGTTGCCTGGCAAAGGCCGCATACTCCGTCTGTGTGCAATGCCAGAAGTCATCCCAATCCTTGAGTTTTCCCATCACCTCGCCCAGCCGCTCCAGCTCGTCGCCTTCCTGCCAGGGGTGAACGCCCAGGAAGATGCAGTCGGAAGTCTGTCGGCTTTGCGATTCGAACTGGCGGACCTTCTCGATCTGGGCCCAGAACTTCTCGGCGTCGACCTTCCGGTCGCCGGGAACGACCTGCAACCCGGTGGAAACCAGGTTTGGCGGAAGGAACGGATTGCCCTTCACAAACCCCGCGTACACGCAGTGGTGGTAGCCCGTTCGCAGGAACGACTGGCTGATCCCCTCCAGGACCTCCGGCCGGGCCTTGTCGTCATAGCCCCCGTACGGAAATGCCAGCGAATTGACTGGGCGATTCGTGAGGGATTCCAGGGTGATCCTATTCGCCATCAACTGGTAGAAGGTCTCGTTGACCGAGAGCTCGGGCAAACGCGGGTGCGTCGCGCTGTGTCCGCCGACGGAACATTCCCCCTGGCCGGTGAGCCTGGCCGCCAGCGACCCGGCCTCCTCTTCCGGTTCCCGGGAGTTCAGGTAGAAAGTGCCCCGAATCCCGTTTTCCAACATCTTGCGGCGGACGTTGAGCGAATTGGGATTGCTGTCATCCCATCGCGTCGATAGGCCCCATTTCCGGCCATCGTAGACGGCTGCAAATTCTGGAAGCGGCATATCCCTTGGATCTTCTGAACGTTCGACAACCAGCGCCTGGCGGTAGGTCTCCATTGCGTCATAGACACTCTGGCCGTCACTGGCCGCTACCTGACTGCCCACCATGCCAGCCGTCATCCCCAGGAGGACACCTCCCGTCAACAGAATACCTTTCCTCACACCATTCTCCCAATTCTTCGCGTGGTTCGTGCCGTTCCTGGGCCCAATTTCTCCTTGCAGCCTATTACCATACCACCGCGTCCAACTCACCGCAAAGTGACGCTCCGCGTGTGCACCTCCACCGACACGCCTGCCCGCAGGATAGCCGCGTAGGCTGGCCTCACGATTGGCAGTTCATCACCTGAGCAACGAGACTCCTATCGTCCCGGTATTCCTGTCCAGACTGGGAGGTAATTCGACTTCCGATCCTAACGCTCCTTTCACCCCCCAGATTCTTCTATCAACCGCAGACAAACCACGCGATCCCGGCCCCGCACGTACAGAAGCCCGTGGGTGAGGATCGGTGCCGCCCAGGCCGGTTCCCGCAAGAGCGGCTCGCCCGTTGATTCGTCGCGCAGAACGAGCTGCCCCTTCGGCCGATACTCCTGGGGTGTGGCCTCCACAAGCCGGAGCACGCCGTCTTCTCCCAGGCACACAAAATGCCCGTCTACATAAAGGAGCGAGGCCCGTGTCAGATTCGGCTCGCTCCACATGACCTTGCCGGTCTTCCACTCGATGCAGCGCAGGCAGGCATTGGACTTGTGCCGCCCGCTGGAGCCGTAGAGATACCCCTCGTGATAGATCGGCGTATTCCAATGGGCCTGCATGGCCTTTTCGCGCTGCGGCCCGTCCTGCCAGATCACGTCGTAGCCCCCGGGCCTCACCCGCAACAGAGCCGAACCGGGGCCGTAGGTCTCGGTGATGAACACCTCGTCGCCGACCACGACGGGCGTGCTCGCGTTGACGCTATCGTGAATCCGGCTCCGCCAGGGAAAATGGAAGTCGATGCTCCCGCACCGCGGCTCGAAGCCAATCAATCCACCGCGGGCAAACAGGAATCCCCACCGCCGCCCATCGATCGTCGCCAGCCGCGGCACCGCATAGCTGGCCAGTTCGTCTCCCGCCGTGTAGCGGACCTGGCCCGTTTGCTTGTCGAAGGCTACAATCGCCGTGCCGTTCGGCTCGACGCGATCCATGTCATAGCGTCCCGCCTCCTGCGACTCCGGTGGGCTTCCGCCAACCATCACCAGGAGCAGTTCCCCTTCAACCACCGGCGTGCTCCCCACACCGAAGAAGTTCTGTACCACCCCAAACCGCCCGACCGTGTCGACCTTCCAGATCAGTCTCCCATCCCCGGCGTCCACGCAGTGGAGCATTCCCTCGACACCGTACAGGTAGACTTGTCCCTCGTCGATCACCGGCGAACAGCGAGGGCCGTTGTTGTAGCCCAGGTAGTCCTCGTACTGGGTGGGATAGCCGAACTTCCAGAGAGACTGGCCGGTTGCGGCGTCAAGACACGTGAGCCTCGCCTCGTTCCCGTAGCGGTCGAACTGGTAATACCGGCCCTCGGCCACCGAACCGATCCCGTAGCCAACACCCAGCGCGCGCTGCCAGACAACAGGTGGCCCCGCCTCGGGCCATTCGCCAAGGATCCCTGTCTCCGCCGACTTTCCGTCGTGGGTCGGCCCGAGAAAACACGGCCAGTCAGAACCCCTTGCCCGCAAGCCGGCGTCAATCTCGGCATCATCTCCTCTGGACGGCTCGGCGGCCTCGTCCCGCGCACAGCCGATGACCAGGACCGCCAGAAACAGGGAGACTGCAAACGGAGACTTTGCGGATGGCATTCTACGCCCGGCGCGAATTGAGCAGAGTCAATCCGACTTGGTTGAGATTGGACTCGACCGACTTGTTCAGCGAATCGATCACGGTGTCAGCGTCGCCCGCCGGTCGGCTCCGCTGCTCGGCCAGAATGCGATCGAGTCGGGCCACGATGACATCTTCCGCGAATTGACGAATCTCAGCGGAGGAACGATCGAGCAGACGTTTGGCAGCATTCTGCATCAGATCAGGCTCGGTGCCGATCGCGACATTGAACACGTTGGGGAGCAGCAGCGACCTTGCTACTTCATCCGTTGCAGCCGGGCCGGAGATTTCGACACGGATCGGGTCGAGACCAAGCCAGCGGTAATCCTGCAGCATCGGGATAATGAAACGGGCTCCACCATGCAAACACTCGTAATCGTTTCCTTGTCGCATCCTTCCGAAGATCACCAGGATCGCGTTGGAGGGACATCGCTTGTAGTACTTCGTGGCCAGGACGGTGAACATGACGAACAGGCCAATCACCAGGAAAGCGCTGACAGCGAGTATCACCAATATCTGCTGATTCGGCGAGGCGGCGATCAACACGGCTCCCATGGGTGGTCCTTTCACGTTTCGGCGGGTCGCGGACAGATGCTACGCTGGGCAGAATCCTACAGCGCCGCAGCGGCCCATGTCCAGCCACAGAGGATGGTCTTGGGCTGCCTTTGCAGAAGAAAAAGAATCTCGGAGCCCCGGCTCGTGCTGCCTTTGCGGTGGGACTTGAAGAATCGCGTTTTCAGGAAAGAAACGTTGCGGGTAGGACGCTCGGCAAGTTTGCGGGAATGCGGAGCATCCTCGTTCTTCTACCTTTCCCTGCAGCACTGGCTTTTCTGGGGCTCCGAGATGTTTCGAAAGAATCTTTCAGGTTGGCGTCCTTCGAAGGAGCGACATCTCGCCGACCTCGAAGTTTCGAACCTGGGTATCGTCAGATATGGATTGGTTTCGTATTTCGTGCTTCGTATCTTTTCAGTCACGCGGCCGGCCGCGCCGCCTCCACCTTGTTCGAGTCGACGGCCACGATCGTCAAGTTGTGGCGATTGGCAAAGCCGACGACCTCCCGCTCGTCGAGGATGATCGTCCGGCCGGCCTCAACCGCCAGCACCTTGGCCCTTGCGGCAACCATCGTCTCCAGCGTCTTCAGTCCGATCGTCGGCACGTCGAATCGCATGTCCTGTTGCGGCTTGGCGACCTTCACGACGGTGAACCCACCGGACCGGCAAAGCTCGCCGGCCCGCTGGATGCAGCGATCGGTCCCCTCGACCGCCTCGATCGCCAGCACCGTCTGGTTCTTCACCGCCACGCTCTGGCCGATGTCGAGCCGTCCCATCTGCTTGGCCACTTGCCAGCCCAACTGAATATCCAGCCTTTGCGCCGCGGTGACGCTCCGCCGGGTCAGCAGGCCTTCCTTCACCAGCAGCTCGGGGGCAAAATCAGTGGCAGGACACAAGTGAATCCCCTCCGATTCAAACAGCTCCACGACGACGCCCATCAGGGTGTCGTCCTTGCAGTCTTTGCGACGGGTAAGAAAGTGGTGCAGGAATGCCCGCGACGTCTTCAGGTCGGGCATCTGCCGGAGGACGAAAAACGGCTGAAACAGCAGGTGTTTGAAGATCTTCCCGGCCATTGTCGCCCGCTCGACTCCGTGGCGCCGCATGTAGCGGCTTGCCCAGCCGAACTTGGCCATTCCGCACAGCCGGAAATCCGTGCAGACCTTCGCCAGTTGTGGATCGGCGTGATTCGGTACTCCCAGGCAGTAGACCTCGCACCCTTGCTCGCGCAGCGCCTCCGCGATCACAACCGGATAGCGCCCCCAACCGGCAAACAGCCCGACTCGGCGCACTTTCCCGTCGCCTAGCGGCGAGTCAGGCTTCGCGATGTCGCTGCAAGGGGCCATGCGGGGCGTTCCTACCGGCTGCTTTTATCCTTGTCCACGGGCCTGCGAGTATCACCTTTTGGACGATCCGGCCAGGTTCTCGTTCGACCCGACGAGTTCACCAATCTGTCGAGTCAGTTCCTCGACGGTTTTCTCGAGCTGCTTCAGTTGCTTCCGCATTTCCGGCAGTTTTCCCAGGGCAACCTGTTTGATCACCTGCTCTCTGGCAGGCGTGGCCGGAATGCCGACATACTGGCTATGCGGCGGAATATCGCTGATCACGCCGGCCATCGCTCCCAGGACCGCTCCCGTGCCGATGTGGACGTGGTCTTTGACTCCAACCTGCCCGGCCATGACGACGTAGTCGCCGGTCGTCGTGCTGCCGGCGATCCCCACCTGGGCACACAACATATTGTGGCGCCCAATTCGGCAGTTGTGGCCGATCTGCACGAGGTTGTCGACCTTGGTTCCCTCGCCGACCACCGTCGGCCCATAGGTTCCCCGGTCGACGGTTGTATTCGCCCCGATCTCGACGTCGGCCTCCAGGATCACGTTACCCAGTTGCGAAGAGAGTTTGTGAACGCCGGTTGAACTGTCGTAGCCGAATCCGTGGGCCCCAAGGATGGCGCCGGCATGGATGATGCAGCGGGGGCCCACAACGGTGTCTTCGTAGAGAACGGCGTTAGGGTAAAGGGTGGCGTCGTCGCCGATCCGGCATCCCGCCTGGACCTTCACACCCGAGTGGACGGTAACCCGAGCGCCGATCACGACGTCGTCGCCGATCACTGCGCGAGGGTGGATGTCGATATCTTCGCCAAAGGTTGCCGTGGGGCTCACGAAGGCGTCGGGGCTGATTCCCCGTTGGGCCGCCGATCTCCGGGGCCGGAAGAAGGCCACGATTGTCGCGAACGCCCCGCGGACGTCGACCACCCGAATCAACGGGCGTCCGTTGGGCACAAGATCCCGCGGAGCGAGGATGGCCGTGGCCCGGCAGTTCTTCAGGGACGCCTCGCGATCGGCCCGATCGAGCATCGTGATGTGGCCGGGTTCCGCGTCGCAGAGGGGGGCTGCGCCACGAATCTCCAGGGTGCCCTCGCCGTACAATTCCCCGCCAACGAGTTCGGCCAACTGTGCAAGAGTCGTTTCCATCCTTCGGAATCCTTTCCAAAACGACCGTCTGGAGCCCCCCTGACTTATGGGATAGGCGTACCAGGGTACCTCATGCTACCCGATCGAATGCGCCTCAACAATAGCAGTCAGTCGGCGGTGGGGAGCAGGAAAGCTGCGGATTCAGCCGGTTTCCTGCCGATGGATAGGGAGCAGCCCCGGTTGACCAACCGGCGTGGCACTGCTAAATTCAATTCTGTCGACGACACCGGTCCCAGGTTCGTGAGC
>CAYSCH010000052.1:30384-32413 GCA_964429355.1 uncultured Planctomycetaceae bacterium
ATATCCCCCTTTTTGCTCCTTTTTTGCCAACGCGCTTTTTCTCCCCCGTTGACGTATTCAGGCAAATGGTTATACTTTATTTCGGTTTTCAAACGGGGGATTAGCTCAGTTGGGAGAGCGTCTGGCTGGCAGCCAGAAGGTCATCGGTTCAAGTCCGTTATCCTCCACTCCACAAGCCTCTTGCATGACCGCATGTAAGAGGCTATTCTTATTGGTGTTACGGGAATTTCTGATGCCCGTTTTCGCCTCGCCGCACCAGCAATCTGCCGGAATTTTCCGATAGATTTTCCGATAAGACGTGCCATTTCGGCCCCTGTTTTCCGATAAAGCCCCTCTATGGACCTGTCCCATGTCCACTCGAACGAGGCGATCTTGGAAGCCAAATGCTCGAGGCTGTTACGCGCGGCAAGTCGGCTGGAAGCTCAGCAAGACTGGAAAGATTCAGCAGCACAAGTTCCTGTTGGGGACAGATCTTCGGGAGGCTCAACGGCGGGAACGGAAGATTTTGGAGCTCTGGGAGGAAATTGAGCGGATTAAAGGGGGCCCCCGCCCGCTCTGGCCCTCGGACCTCCTCGACATCGCCAAACACGTCGCCAGTGGGGCGACTGAGGTCTCGGTCCCGACGAAACCAGGCGAAAGGCCGCTGACGTACGCTGGCCGTATCCGCAGACTGCAGTCCCGCTTCCCGGTTATCTGCTTCGTCCCATCCGACGAGGATGCCTACGGGATCGGGTTGAAGGGACTCCGCAAAATTGATGCACTACCCACCGTCCTAGGCGAGATAAGCATCCCTCACCTGACCGAGGACCAGGTCAACGCGATGTCCGCGGCCCAGGCCCTCCTGGAAAAGGCCGGGCTGACGGCTTATGGGGGCCCGATGTTTTCGACGGTCGCCGCGAGGATCGATAGTCCCGCCCCGGCGGACGCCATAACGGTGTCTTTGGGCAGGGCACCAACCGTCGCGCCAGAAGCGAAGTCAGTGCCCGCGAATCGCCCAATCGCGTTGCCAATCGGTTCCCTCCACGACGCCTTACGGGCCTTCCAACGCTGGATCGAGAAAGAGTATCATCGCCCCGAACTGAACAGAATAACTCCTTGGGGGCACACGCAAGTCCGCCAGATCCAGACGCTCCTCGAACATCATAAAGACCTGCCGCTTGCGGATCTCGATGCAGAAGGTGTTGAGGAACTCATCGCCTACTGGCGCCGGCGGCCACAACGCAAAAACAGCAAAGAGCCTATCAAAGCCAAGTCGGCTTCCCACTACATAGCGGCCCTGAAAAAGTTCATTCATTGGCTTCACAAGTCGTCTCAATACGGCTGGCGTAAGCCGGAAGACTTCAGCGAAATTGCCTTCAAGGTGGCCATCTTGCCGAGCGATCGAGCCCGGAGTCTGCAGCAGGTCGACACGTTTTCACTGGACGAACTGATCTTGCTTATGCGCTACGGCCGTCCGATCGACCGATTGCTGCTCCTGCTTGGCCTGAACTGCGGTTTCGGTGTGGCGGAGATCGCCACTCTTCAGGTCGACGAGATCCATCTTAAAACAGCGCACGAGCCCCGCTATCGAGAGATCCTTGGCTATGAAACGACGGACGCCGATTCGTTTATCAAACGGATTCGACGGAAGAACGGCGTTTATGGAGAACACATCCTGTTCCCGCTGACGGTCCAGGGACTCTCCTGGGCACTCCAGCGTCGCAAGAAGCAGGCAGGCTTCGGCCCGACGGCGCGACTGCTCGTCAACAACAACAGTGAAGCCTTTGACAAACCGACGAAGAGTGGCAACCGAAACCAACAGATCCCCAACCATTTCGCCGGGCTCATCCAGCGAATCCAAGCGGACGGCAACGAAATCAACGCCCTGTCCTTCGGAAAACTGCGAAAGACCGCCGGGGACCTCATTCGCCGGTTCGCTGGCGGGGAGGTGATGTCGATCTTCCACTGTCGTGGCCAAGCCGTTCAGTGTGACAACCTGGCAGATGTTTACAGCAACCGGCCATTTGGTGCCGTTTTTCGAGCGATCCGA
>CAYSCH010000052.1:32423-34809 GCA_964429355.1 uncultured Planctomycetaceae bacterium
GTCGAGCAACACCTCGCACCGGTCTTCCAAGCCGCCGGCCAAACCCCTTTCGACCCCCGGCCACGGGACTTCACGAAACAGACGAACGACCCTTGACGGAATCAGCCAACGCCCGCCGTGGCCAAGCCCCGTACAAAATGCATCGGGCTGAGCACCGACTGGCCCCCGTACATCTCCTGGATCCCGGAGACCAGCCCCGCCGTGGCTGCCCCGAGCTGGGGCGGCGTGTGCATGGCCTGTGAGTTGTCTCCCCACGGGCTCTTCGTGCCATAGATGTTCCGCGAGGGGGTCATGCCCGCCTGCACGTCGTTCCAGATCGCGCGGTTGAAAGCGTCCATGGGCACAGCCCGCAACCCGACGCCGCCGGCCTGCCCGCCGTCATAGGCTGTCTTGAACAGGCCTGCCAGGCTGTTGGCCAGATAGTCAGGCAGGGCCGAGGCGCCCAGCTGCTCGTGGGCTGCCCGGAGCTCTCTCTCGCCGACATACTCGGCTCGAGCCGGGTCATAATGAGCCCCATGCGGCCCCATCGAGCGGGTCTGCTCCTGGAGGCGCTGCAGGGCCGCCGGGTTGACAGGCACGTTCTCCGTGGGCGTGGTGGCAGTGCCGAGCCAGCCGAGCGGCTTGCCGGCCTCCTGCGCCGTGGCTGCGTTCTGGCCATACTGCAGCACCCCTGGGAGAGCACCGCCTGCAGCCCCCAACAGCCCGAGCGTCCTGCGTAGCCGGCCCCGCTGGACGTACTTCTTGGGGAACAGATGCTCCAAGAGCCAGCCGCTGCCGTAGCCCAGGCCGCCTGTCAGGAGGCTGCCAACCAGGGCATTGGAAAGCGGGGACGGGCCTCCCGTCAGCTTGCCGCCCCATTCGAACGGCTTGTTGAAGAAGCCCAGGGGGCCGCCGGCCCGCTTGACGCGGATCCATTGCTCGGGATGGGCAGGAAGCTCGCTGTCTGCGATGGTTACCTGGCAGCCTGTGGCTTCCAGGGCGTCCCGCCAGGCCATATGATCCCGAAAAGGCGGTACAAAGGCCCCGGAATCTCGCGCGCCCAAAGCACGAAGCAATCGCGTGACATCGGGTCATCCCCTCAACAAGGGGATGTGACGGTCTTGCTTTTGTTGTAACTGTCGTTCCCTCAATCGGTTGCGTCGTTTCATTTTCTTTGCCCGTCCGCAACTTGCCCAAATTCACGGCCAATACCCCCCCATACTGGTCGTTTTTTGACCACCTCGCCGCCGGTTTCGGGCCCCAAACAGGCCTGACCGGGCGCGAATGCGAGGGAAACCTGGGCCTTCCCGGAACCTGACGACGTAAAACTACGTTGCGCCGTGGTCTTTTGGATCGCGCATCAACCAGGTGCTGGCTTCAATCTGTACGGAGTTTCTCTGTCTTGCACTCCCGTCTCTTCTGCCCTTCTCAGGACGCTCTTTCCTCCTTCGTCCACACCTGCGCCCACCCCAGTCGTTGGCGGATGGCGTGGCGGTTCAACACCGGATCCAGCCCCAATAGGTCGCGGCGAATTCGACGCGTCTCTCTCGGGTGGGGCGCAATTGGTTCGGTAGCAGGCGGGGGGACAATCGGCGAAGCTTCCGGCCAGGTTGCCAAGCAGGTCCCGAGTGCCTGGTTGAGGGCACGGAACGGCAGCATCACCGTCTCGTCCACAGCCGGATCCGGGAAGTCATCGAAACGTTCGGACGCGTCGGGCGCATGTCGGGCGACGGTTGTTACCCGAGGGAGCGCTTCGCGCCACCCGATGGCGGAGCTTTCTGCAGGCAGCAAACAGTGGGTGATGGCTCGGTCTGATTCGACCCCTTTGCCATGGGAGCGTTTCGGCACGCGGTCGCGGTGGTGCCATGATGGTAACGTCCAGGAGATGATGACGACAACATCCCTTACAGGGATTGTTGTCATCACCCATCTCTCCCTTCTCCAAGGAGGTGACAACATGTGTTGTCATTGTTGTCGTCTGCTCCATCTGGATGGTCTGACAATCAGGAATTCCAGACTCGCCAGCAAAACGACGGCTGCATCAAGGTGACGGTCCAAGTCGTCCCCAGGGCTCAATCGGGCGGGCGACAACCGGGCTGAGAATTGGCCGGAGTTGTTGGGCACAGGCGCACGCATGGGCTAGTGGCGCGAGAACCGGTACCTACCCCGACTTCCGAGCCGTTATGGCTGCCTGGCGCTATCTTGGGCCCTTCCTGCGCGTCTGGTGACCGCGTCACCCGATGGTAAGAATTTCTGGGTGTCGTTCACGCATTGTGGAAATCGCAGTTGCAACTCCACGGCTGTCGATCCCACGGCCGACCAAAGCAAACAGCTCCTCGACAACTCCCTCGGCCGCGAACCAAGGGCTTCTGTTGTTACCATCGCGACCTCTCAACCACACCACTGC
>CAYSCH010000053.1:0-34647 GCA_964429355.1 uncultured Planctomycetaceae bacterium
CGCGATCACTTTCGGCTCACCCCACGTCAGGCCGCCGTCTGCTGTCACGATCATGAAGACGCTCTGGCCCGCCTTTTCCGTCTCGGACTGGCGGCCACCCTCGATCCCGACTTGTCCGAAGGCGACGGTCGTGCCGTCCTTCAGCCGGACGACGCCGGTGAAGGGCATTCCCACGCGCCCCAGGGGCAACGACGGCAGCTCGCGCCAGTGCCGGCCGTCGTCTTCGCTCACCATCCGGCCCACGCCATTCTTGTTGGTGAAGATCATCAGCCGGGCTTGGCCGTCCGGCGCAACCAAGCGATAAATGGCGGGGCAGTTGCGGTGCGTCTTGTAGCTCTCCGGGAAGAGAGCGTCGATCCGTGTCCAGGTGCAACCGCCGTCGTCGCTGCGCGCCGCAGGTCCAGCCGCGCCGCCGTGCTCGAGCGTCCAGACCGCCAGGAGGGTCCGCCCATCCGGCAGCAGGACCGTGGTTGAATGCCCCTGGTAGACGTCGGGCGTTCCCGCGGCAATCACCGTCTGCCGCTGCGTCCAGCCGGAAATGTCGGCGATGGGGAGTTCGTCGCGATAGACGATCTGCGGTTCGACCGGCGCGTCCCCATCGGGCGTGCGCTGGGCCAGCGCGGCGACCGCGGCCGGCGTGAGGAGGTTGTCGTACAGCCGGACGTCGGCCAGCGCACCCTGCAACGGCCGCGTCCCGCCGGGCGAGTTTCCGAACGCTGCCTTGCCGCCACGAAACACAGCCGGCAGGGTTTTCGGCGCCAGCCCGCCCGCCAACCGCCGCCCATTCACATAGAAGGTGGGGGCACCGTCCAGGCCGCCGCCGGGACAGCTCACCGCCACGTGCGCCCAGCGTCCGGTGGGAACGACCTCCGCCACGCTCCAGGCCGACACTCCACCGCCCACCTGCGCGGCGAACGTCAACCCCGCCCGTGGGACGCCGCTCTGATTGTCCGTCAAATGGAGGTAGAAACCGGGCGTCTCGACGATTCGCGGATACGGCTTGTCGCCTTGGCCGAGCCCGTCCATTTTGACCCACGCGGCTACCGTCAGATTCGAGAAAGCGGGGGCGTCGAAGCGGGCCAAGTCATCCCTCGCGCCGGAGAAGAGGGCTGAGCGGCCGATTCCAGCAGCCACCTCGCGCACGTTGCCCTGGAACCGCACCGGGCACTCCTCTGCACTTCCCGGTGCCAACGGCAACCAAGCGATTGCCGGCGGCGCAGCGACCGCATCGCAACTGGCAACCGCCAACGCCACAGCACCCACCGCCAAGAGAACACCTTGATTCTGCATGCGTCTATTATTCCCTCCCGTGCCGCCGGTGCCCGGTCTGAAGGTTGGTTTCGGATCGATGGGCCCGATCTCAATGAGGTTGCGCAATTCCAGGAGGAAAGCCTCCCCGACCTCAGGAGCCGAGACCCAGCTTCAGCAGCTGGTTCGCATTTCGCCAGGCTATCTTCTCGTAGGCCGCCTGGGAGATGAGTCTTTCCGCCTCGACCTTGTGGAAGTAATCGACGACCGGCAGGTTCTGCGGGTCATTGCAGATGTCGGTTCCCCAGTACAGTTGATCCTGGAACTCCTCCATGAACCTGTAGCCAAACTCCGGATCCCGGCTGATGGCATTCAATCCGCTTCCAGCCGAGAGATCCCCCTGCAGGTTCGGGTACTTCCTCATCAGCTCGACAACGCGGCCCGGCGTTACCTTGCCCTTCGGATAGGCTACGCGATTGCCATCCTGAACCGTGTCGGTGCTGATCTCCGCCCAAAAGTACTGCGAATGCGCCAGAAAGATCAACTTCGGGAACGTCTTGAGCACGATTTCCAGGCGAGGCAGCCCAACGTCGTCCACGCACCCGTAATACTCGCCGATCTGTGGGGCGACGTGAAACGTGAGCGGCAGCCCTGCCTCCTCCACCTGCTCGAAGAAGTTCATGTTCAACGGGTCGTCGAAGTTGAGGTTCGGCATGTACTCGCCGATGCCCTTGCAGCCGAGTTCCTTGTACGCCTCCAGCAGAGGTCGGAAGTTGGCTTTGGAACTATGGATGAAGTAGCGCGGGTCGAAATTGCAGAACGGGATGAGGCGCTTGGGATACTCGGCGCAGATCTCGAGAACCTCCTCCGGAATGACGGGTGTGTAACGGCACTCAGGACTCACGAGCGGCAGCACTACCGCCATGTCGATTCCGGCATCATCCAACATCTCGATAAGCCTCTGCGGAGTCGGATGGTGGCTGCCGTTCATTCGCCTGACTTTGGGGTGACGGGGTTTACACGTGTGAACGTGGATGTCGATGAACCTCGGCTTGTTCCCCTTGACGGGAGATTCTTGTGCCGCGAGAGCACTGTCTTTCGTGAGGGAATGCTCGAGAACGGCAAAGGATCCCAAGCCTGCCGCCACACGCCTGCAAAAATCTCGTCGCTTCATGGTCTTCCAGCCCTTATTCCCGGCCGTGAATGATCCAGCAAGGCAAGCCTCGACCCAGGCATGCCTCCAAGTGGCCGTTCCTCATGCTAGCCAAGATAAATGTGACCTTCAACTCCAGACCGATTTCTGAGAAGATTTCAAACGGAATGGGCGTCCTGAGGCTCACCAGAGCATTTCGAGGGTTTCTTCCACCGTTCGGCCCGTCACTTCGAGAGTGTTGGCGTCGATGATCCTGACGTGGCGATTCTGCGGGGGATTCGGTCGTTCGCCTTGCGGCTGTTGGCGCCGGCCGGACGTGTGCGTAAATTGTACCGAAGAAATGGTCGCTCTAAAAACCGATTGGCAGAAAAACTGAAGGCAGAAAAATGTCCTTGCGAAAGCAGGGGCCATTGACCATCTTTCTGTCATTCATCTCCCTGCCCTCCGGAAGGAAACCAGGATCATCCTCCAACTCAGCCGATGTTCGCGTGTTGCCGGCCCCGCCAGCGTCCCCTGCCCCGCCTTCCACAACCGCAAGAGAGCCCCGCTATGTACCGAGTTGCCACCTTCGTCCTGACATTCGCCTTCCTTGCTTCCGTTGCGGCCGGGGAAGACGTCTTCGTCCTCGAAAAGAGCCGTCCAGTGACCATCGTCCTCGCCGACTCGCCGACCGTCGCCGAGCAGACGGCCGCCGAGGAACTCAACACGTATCTGAGCAAGATGACCGGTGTGCCGTGCGTGATCGCTCCCGAGGCCAAGGCGGCCAAGTGCGCCATCTACGTCGGCCCGACCGCGCTGGCCAAACAGGCGGGCATCGATTGCAGAGAGCTTGACAGGGAGGAGTGGATTCTTCGGGCCAGAGACGGGAACTTCATCATTGCCGGCGGGCGTCCCCGCGGCACGCTGTACGGCGTCTATGACCTGCTCGAACGGCTTGGCGTTACCTGGCCCGACGTCGAGTCCGAATGCGTTCCCGCGCTTGGCCGCCAGGCGATCTCGTGGAATGTGCGTGCCAAGCCGGCCATCATGAACCGCTGCATTTACAGCGGCGTCGGCCTGTCGAACGCCACGGTTCGGTTCCTCGTGCGCAACAAGATGAACGCCCAGATCCACATCCCCGAAGAGCTGGGCGGCTGCGAGCCCCATGGCTCCCCCGGGGGCTGTCATACGTTCCACGCTTACACCACCAAGGACTGGCCCGACGAGTGGTTCGCCCTGAACACGAAGGGCCAGCGCGTGCGGTCGACCTCGGGTTCGGGGCCCTCGCAAATCTGTCTGACCAACCCCAATGTGCGCAAAGCGGTCTGCGCGCAACTTCGTGCGTTCATCCGGCGCGATCGTGAGAAGGCCGCCTCGCCGGCCCTTTATCCGCGGATCTACGACATCAGCCACAATGACTGCCACGGCGAATGCCAGTGCCCGGACTGTCTGGCCGTGCTCGAGCGCGAGGGCGCGTACAGCGGTGTTCTTCTGGACTTCATCAACTTCGTCGCGGGCGACATCGCCAAAGATTACCCCGACATCTACGTCCAGACATTCGCCTACACCTTCACGCTCGATGCGCCCAAGCATATCAAGCCGGCCGGCAACGTGCTCATCCGCGTCTGCAAACTGGGCTGCGAGTTCTCTCCGTCCGGCAAGGCCGACACCCAATTCCCCGTCAGCCATCCGCGCAACCAGGATTACCACAACAACTTCGTCCGCTGGGCGGAGATCGCACCGAACCTGGCCGTCTGGGATTACTGGATCCTCTACACCAAGCCCTATCATCCGCCGTACCTCAACGCGCGGCATCTTCAGGAGGACATGCAATTCTACCGCGACCATCACGTCAAAACGCTGTTCGTCGAGTGCGAGGCCCCGGACGTGACCAGTTTCTTTCCCTTCAAGGTCTGGTTCGGGCTGAAGATGATGGAGGATCCCGACCAGTCCTACGACCAACTGGCGGAGCGTTTCTGCAAGGCTTTTTACGGATCTGCCGCCGCGCCAATGCTCAAATTCATCCAGTATCTCCAGGAGCGCGAAAAGGCCGCTGACGCCGCCCTCGGGCTCACCACGCCCAACGCCCTCGCGTATCTCGACCGCGACTTCTTTGCCACCGTCAACGGCCTGCTTGACGAAGCCGAAGGCCTGGCCGCCGGCGACCCGGTGCTGCTAAAGAACATCGGCCGCGAGCGTGTCCCGGTCGATGCGGCCCTGCTCAACCTCCACCGCCGCTACCAGGACAAGCTCCCCGCCGGCGGCAATTCGCCCGCCGACCTCCTGACGCTTTTCGGCCGCTACGAGAAGAACTCACTCCTGCAAGCGGAGATCTTCTACAACTCCGAGGCGTATCTCCGCGATAGCGCGAAGCGGGCCGAGGCCGGACTCCGGATCGAAACCGACAAGCTGCGATTCACCGGCAAAGCCATGGAGCTTCCCGCCCAGTTCCAGGGCAAGGAGGTCGTCGACATCAACTGGGCCAGCTTCCGCGGCGGCATCAAGGTCGTCGCCGATTCGGACGGGCTGGGCGGCAAGGCCGGCATCCTTCCCGCGGGCGAAGGCCGCGAGTACCATGCCCGTCCCTTCAACCTGGGCGTTTACAACCGAGCCCAGAAGAAATTCCTCGCCAACCGCACAATCCCGCAGGCCGACGTTCCCCAGGACGGCAAGTTCCACCTTTATCATCTCGGCAAATGCGCGATCGAACCGACGACGATCCTCTGGGTGCACTGGACCTGGCTGCTGAGCATCGGCATCGACTCCGCCTACCTCCCCGAAGCCGACAACCAGTGGAACGTCTACGCCTCTATCAAGCTCATCGGCAGTCCGTACCAGAAGGATTCGCAAGCCACCCCCCAGGTCCTCGTGGATCGCGTCCTGCTGGTGCGATGAGGTGAATCACGATCCGAGCTTCGTTGGCTTCTGTTCTGAATCCAAAAAAGAACACGGACCGAGCAGGGAGGCCAGGCTCAATTCCAGATGGTCTGCTTTCTTGGGCGACCGTCTTTCTGGGGTTTGAACACGCGGCCGACGAATTGCTCCAATCGCTCACATTGCCTCAATAACCGGTATTGCGTCCCCGGATTACCTAGTTTACGTCTCCTCGTCAATAACGAGTAATGTGTCCCTGGATTTCGCGACGATCGCCATGCGACCCAATCAGTCGATGGGGCCGCGACCGCCGGCAGGCGCCCCTCCCTCAACGGCTGATACTTGCCGTCGGCAGCGCCTCGCGCAGATGAACCAGGCCCTTCTCGGTGATCTGGGTTCGCGACACGTCCAGTTCTGCAAGCGTCTTCAACCGGCCGAGATGCTCCACGCAAGCATCGCCGATTTGCGTTTGCTGAAGGCTCAACCAGGTGAGCGAGGGGAGTTCCGCAAGCCGCTCCGCCGCCACATCGGTGATCGGCGTCGTCATCAGGTTCAGATGGGTCAGTTTCGGAAACTGCTTCAGGTACTCGAGCGCCTCGTCGCTCATTGCCGTGCCGCCCAGATCGAGCGACCAGATTTCGGAAAGCCCCGCAAGGTGCGTCAATCCCTCGCCGCTGAGGCCGAGCCGGCGGAGATTCAGACGCCGGAGCTTCGTGAGCCCGGCCAGATGCTCCAGGCCTGCATCCGTCACGTTGAACGCCTGGGCCACGGAAAGGTCGTCCAGATTCGTGAGAGCCGCCAGATGTTCCAGTCCGTAGTCGCTCAGCGCCAGGGAGTCTTCCACGGCAAGCGTCCGAAGTTGAGTCATCCGGGCAAGGCTTTCCATGGCCATGTCGCTGACCGAGCGGCTCCGCACCCGCAAGGCCACCAGGTTCTCCATTCCTGCCAGCGATTCGATGCCCGCATCACCGATCATGTCGCTCCCTCGCACGTCGAGCAATCGCAGGTTTGGCAATCGCGCAAGGTGCTCCAGCCCCATGTCGCTGATGTAGTTTTCGGTCAGATAAAGATACTCGAGGTTCGGCATCTCGGCCAGGTGCTGCAATCCCTGGTCGGTCATTCGCGTCATCTGGCGAAGCCGCAGGTCCTTCAGCTTCTGGAGCGCGGCAAGCTGCTGCAATCCCGCGTCGGTGACGACGGTATTGCCGAGTTCCAGCAGTTCAAGCTGCACGAGCAGCGCGATCACCGACATGGATTCATCTGTGATCTGCGTGCCCCGTAACGAGAGTTCCTTCAAGTCGGTCAGTGGAGCCAACTGCTGAACTTCTTTGTCGGAGACGGTTTTCTCGCTGAGGTCGACTCTTCGGATCCGTCCGACCTCATCGCGGAGAATCTTTCCGCCCATGCTCTCGACCATGGCGACGGCCGCCTGCAATTCGGCCGTCACACTGGGTGCGGCCTGCTCCACCGGTTGGACCTGGCCGGATTCCGCACGATCATCGTGCAAAGGCTCGGCGATGTCCACCTTACCGGCTTCCGGCTCCGGCCCGGCCGGCTTGGAAGCGGGAGCCGGGCATCCCACGGCCAGAGCCAGGATCGCAACTGCAAAAACCCCAGCGGGCGTCGCTCGCTTTGTCCTTGGTTCCATTCCAAATGACCTTGCGTTATTCGTAGAGGAACGGTCGTCATGAAGATTGCCGCGCGGGCTTGCCCCGCGCTTGTTGGAGTCCCCGCTTCAGCCTGCTTTCTTCAAAACCCCTTCGCCAACGCGATGATAGCCACGTGGGCTTGCCCCGCGTTCGGGTTGCGTTGGTACCTTGTGTACACGAACGTCCAACGCGGTCCATTGAGTCCCTGAACGCTTTGTGGGGAATTCTCTCGGCAATCTCGCACGTCCATTTACCGCCCCACGGGCTTGACTCCGGTTGGCTTGGTGGGCACGAGTCTCAGTTCCGGCACGCCGGGCACCTCCACCCCTCGCTTCCGCAGTGAGTGGGCGACCGCCGGTTTGAACTCGTCCGGTGCAGCCTGGAGACCCGCACGCAACGCATCGACCGCCTCGGCGGCCGGCAGGCCTTCGAGGCACATCCGGGCATCATCCCGCAATTCGGGATGGCCCAACAGGGCAGCGACGGGCGCTACCGCCTCCGGGCCGGCAATCTGCCACAGCATCCAAAGCACGTCACGGCGGAACTGCAGCGGCGGTTCCGGGCCGACGAGCTTGATCAACTCCGCGGCCACGGCTCTCGCCTCGCCGGAGGCATCCGGGCGCCCTGCATAGTAAACCAGGTTCTGTATCGCCCGGTTCGCCGCTCGTGCAATCTCCAATTCGCCCTCGCAGGCGATCTTGGCCAGCGGAGCGACCGCGGCCGCCCCGACCGGGCCGGCCTGGTCTCGAGCGGCAGCACGAATGTTGTCATCCTCGCTCTGAATCCGCTCGATCAGCATTTCCAGTGTCAACTGCTCGTTCATGGCTATCCTATCGATGGTTGAGTGTCGCACGTTCCAGGAGCTTCAACGCCGTAGTGCCGGCCGGTTCAGATCGCGTAGGGGTAACGCTGCGGGCGGTCCATCAAGCGACGGGCTTGCTCGTCACCGACGATCTCCCGCTTGCTGTGATCCCAGTTCAGCTTGCGCCCGAGCAGGAACGACAGGTTCCCCAGGACGGTGAGGATGGCCACATCGGCGGCCGCCTCAACGTTCATGATCGTCTTGCGCCCCGTCTTGATCCCTTCGAACCAGTCCTCCTTGTGACCCGGGCTCTCATACACTTCCTTGGCGCCGGCGCCCGGCTTCCACTGGCGGGCCTTCAGTTCGGCCCAGGTGCCGCCGTCGCCGCCCCAGTGGTGGAACGTCCCGTCGGTGCCCGTGTACAGGGCGCCGTAGCCGGGACGCGAAATGGCACCACCCGGCTCTTCGCCAGTCCGCTCTTCGGGCGGAACCGGATTGCCCGGCTGGTTCCAAGTGAGCACCCAGTCGGGATTCTTGAACGTGTAGGTCACGGTGATGTTGACCGCCGAATCCCACAGACCACGTTTCGGCGCCTCCCCCGTGGCCTCGACGGTAACGGGGCCTGTCCCGTCAGCATCCATCCACCACATGGCGCAGCTCATTACGTGGGCCCCGCGGTCGCGGATCTGGCCGCCCCCCGATTCCATCAGCCAACGGAATGTGCCGTGGAGATAACCGCGGTTGAACGGCCGCCAGCGAAGGGGCCCGAGCCAGAGATCCCAGTCGATTTCTTCGGGCGGGTCGCTGTCGGGCTGAGTGCCGCCGGCTGGACTGGCATAGTGCCAGCAATCCACCCGGCTGACCTTGCCGATATTGCCGTTGGCCAGGTAGCGGTGGGCCAGGTATGCCTCCGGCTGGCTTCGCCCCTGCGACCCGACCTGCACGGCGATCTTCGCCCGGTTGCAGGCCTCGATCATCGCCTTGCCCTCGGCAATCGTGCAGCAGGCGGGTTTTTCAACGTAGACGTGTTTGCCGCATTCGGCTGCATGGACCGTCTGCACGGCGTGCATGTGATCCGGCGTGGCAATAATCACCGCGTCGATGTCTTTCCTCTCCAGCAGGTAACGGTAATCGCGGTACACGTCCGCCTGCGGACCAGCCATCCGCGAGGCGTTTTCCAGCCGGTGCTCATCGATGTCACATACCGCGGCAATATTGACCTCGCCCCGATCCAGCCGCGACTTCATGTCCTGAAGATGGTAACCTCCCATCCCCCCCACGCCAATGAAACCGAAGGTCAACCGCTCGTTGGCCCCCGACGCATGGGCCGGTATGAAAGAGCTCGTCGCCATGGCGGCCGCGGCCGTCGCGCCGGCGGCCTTCAAAAACGTCCGACGCGGCACTTGGGAGTTGTGATGGATCATGGTTTGCCTTTCCGTAAAGCAGCAAAAATGGATTTCAGCAGGCAAGTCTTCCCGCCGGCCGCGCATGTTCCACCCCCCGGCGCGGCAGCCAAACGTGCCCTCAGGTTAATCGGCCTCTCAGGGCAGTGCAAGAGCCGCTCATTGTGATAGCGGGCAATTCGTGTTGGCGGCTAGTCCTCCCGTGCCGGCTCGCCGGCCAGTGGATGCTCTCGCAATGCCGCTTCCAACACCTCGCACTCGTGCTCCAGCCCGTTGATAGGGCGCAAGGTGCGACGGCCGAATCGCGACAAGACTCCTCCAAGTTTTCGCAGCCGGACACGGTGCCGGCAAATCCCGAGTCTTCCCGCGTTCACCCTAGAAACGACCCTGAATGCCGCCCAAGACCGAACCTGAAAGGTCGATTTGCGGTCGTGACTGTGCGGATTCGCTCGTCCAGTCGATGGTGCCTTTGAAATCGCCCTGGCCGAATAGACCCAGCTGTGGCACCAGCGATCCAGGTTTGTCGATCAGTTTCAGTACGTAACGGGCGTTGGCGGCACCTCCAACGGCGAACTGGATGGGGGGACCGATTGTCTTCAGATCAAACAACGGCTTGACGCCCCACTGGAAGCCGAAATTCATCGGCGAAACCGGGTCCAATTCAAGAGGCCCGACTTTCTTGATAGGTTTCGGTACAGCGCCCAGGATCAATCCCCGAAAGGGGAACGTCGGCGGCAAGTGATCCAGGAGTCGTATGATCTCCACAAAGCTGGCCGTCGCCGGGTCCACCGGATCATTCCGTACTGGGGCTGTCATGACGAATGTCACCGTCTGGCCGGCCGGTGTCAGCGCCGGAACCCTGGAGAATGAATCGGGGGGCAAGAGAAAGGGGGTCACCAGGGGTGCCCTCAGCGGCGGCAACGTCAAAGGCGGGATCAAACGCGGCGGCTGAATGCCGCGCCGGGAATTAATCGTCGACGCCTGTTGCGGCACTAAGACGAGCGTGATTGGCAACTGCTCCTCCTCGAAGAGCTTGCCCATCGTGTTTGGCCCCACGATACCATCCGGCTGCAATTGGTTCGACTTCTGAAATTCTACCACCCGTGCGTGGGTGAGCGGCCCAAAGTCGCCATCCACCTCCAACGGGGTGAGCCGGCGGATGTGAAAGTTCAGCACGTCTTGAATGGCGCGTACATCCGCCCCCTTGCTCCCCCGTCTGATCAACCGGCCCATTAGAATCCCTCCGTTCACCGCCCCGATGCACACCAGCCTCATGTCCAACGGATGATGGAACATGTTCGAGCCAAAGCCTGGTCCCCAACCCCCCGATGGCAGAATGCTACCGCGTCCACGGAGAAAAGGCAAATGGATTATTCGCTTGGTCTGAATTCACCCGGCACAGTTCCCTTTTTTGCATCGATTCCCCGAGCCGCGTGGTTAGCCTCCGTGTATCCGCCGATTGTAGGCTTCCATCTCATCCCAGGCTTTCCGCATGGCCGGAGGCATGGCCTGATACGCCCAGGATCGGGACTTCTTGCCATCGGAGAAGTTCAGATGCTCCAAGAAGGAGACATTCAGCGCGTTCTCGACGTCCGGGGTACAGGCATGCCAGAGGTCCAAGAACAACTGCGAAATCTGTTGCCATGTTTCCTGATCACCATCGTCGATCACGTTTTGGGCAAATCGCGTAAAGACGCCCACCTGCAAATGGAGAAGGCCTTCCCAGGTTTCGTCATGAAGTTCCTGAGACAGCCTGGGAAATCGGCTCTCCACGTATTCGATTGCCGTTTGACTGTTATACATGGCTTCCCGTGGCTAACTATTTCTACCCCTGAGAAATAGTCGTCCTGAAGATAGCCGCGTGGGCTTGCCCCGCGCTCGGGTTGCCTTCGTGTTTTGCCCGCCAGTCCTGTCACTCCCGGCCCATCGAGTTCCTGATTGCCTTGACGCAATTCCCTCTGGGAATCACGCAAGGCCATTGAGCTCGTGTGGCCGCCTGGATCGAAGTTGAGCCGACTGCGGCGACTCTGCTCGGCACCGCACCAGCAGACTCACTCTTTCAGTTCGTCCGACAGCCAACGGCAACTGACCACTTTCTCCACCAGATCCAGCGGCAGATAGAAGTACTGGCAGGAAGGCTCAAAGCCGATCCGGCTGTCCTGCCGGACGAGCCCGAAGAGCTCTTGCGACAATACAATCTCGTACTCCAGTAGTCGCCGCATCTCACCCTGCAGCCGGTGCTGCTCCTCGGCCGTCAGCTCGCTGGAGCCGTCGGCGAGTACGTCACGGAACATGACAAAACGCGTCTGATTGGCCACCGACTGGAAATGAATCCCTGCCGCCCGGGCGAAACGCAGGTCCGTCTGGGCCTCGTCGCGCCGATCGGGTGGCGCCGTATCCACTGCCCGTTCCAGTTCGGCCACACCGGTCCGCCACCCTTCGGCCATCTTTTCGAATTGACTGGCAAAGACCTCCGGCGGATAGGGGCCGCGCCAGCCGTCAAGATCATCGTAGGGAATTCCCCACATGGTTGCCGAGTAGCCGGTCCTCGCGGAATACACCGCATTGGCAGGGCCGTGCTGCACCGGAGACGTGTAGACCACGCTGATGTGAAACGGATACTGACGGAATGCGTCGCTCAGAAGCGTCCACGCCTTCCGCCCATGTTCGGCGCCCTCGCCGAACCGCTCCCGTGCCAGTCCGTCGAGCACGTTCTCGACATTGGGAGCCGGCGTGTGGCTCAATCGGGAGGCAAGCTCGAAGTTGGGCGATGGATGGCCCCCCATTGTCCAGCCGATCAGCATCCCGTCCAGTTCGGCCGGGGTCAGGTTGCGGATGTGCTCGGCCACCAGGTCCATCACCGGCAGGTAAGGAATGCTGGCAATTTCGCACGTGTTGTTGAACTGGATCTCGGCGGCGGTCTTGATTCCCGCTTGACGGGCAGCCGCCCAGTGGCCGACAGACCGTGGCCCCGGTCCCACAGCCGAGATCGAGTACTCGCCGACCGTCGTGGCGATTCCGCCCCGCTCGATCGGCTTGGCCCACTCGCTCACCGACATCAGCCAGACCGATTTCGGCAACCTCGCGACGATGTCTGCTGCCTCGCCGTGGCCCCTCCAGCCCCAGTCCGAAACAATGACATTGGCTTTCGGATTGCCACGGTGTACGCCGGCCTCGATTGCCGCCACGACTTCGGCCAGAATATCCGCGTCGCTCCGTCCCTTGCATCGCTGGCAGGAGCTCGAGTCACCGTGCGAGGCACAGTTGGTCAGGTTCTCCGACGCCGTGATCGCGTAGACGCCGGCCAGATCCGGCACTCCGCGAAATAGGTACGACAGCGATTCGGTCATCCACTCGCGCACCGCCGGATGGGAGGTGCAGAGAGCCCTGAACCCTTCTTCCCGAACTCCGCCCATTTCGGGGCGATTCTCGAAGAAACTGGGGGGCATCGCCCGCGGCTCATTCATGTACAGATACACGCCGACGCCACATTGCTTCGCTCGCTGCACCAGGACCCGCAGGTTGGCCAGACGCCGCTCGTGGTCTCGACCAAACTCCGGAAATGCCGCCCCCCCGGGTGCCAGGTCCCGCAAAACGGCATGCAGCCACACTCCGTTGACCCCCACGGCCGAGAGCCGCTGGAGAAATCCATCCGGATAGGGATCCAGCGCGGGGTTCGAAAGCGGATCGCCGTACACGGCCAGATACGAATACACTAGCCGCAGGGAACCGGCCTGATCCTGCCCGTCCACGGGCGGAACGAACGTCGGCATTGGACTGCTGAGCTGCCGCACAAAATCGAAACGCGGTTCCGCCGGGAGCCGGATCGCTTCCCCGAAATCCTCTTCAACGACGCGCCGGATCTCGGCCGCTCGCTTCTGCGCCCTTTGGTCGGGCGCACGGTAGCGGAGCGGCTCGCATTTCGGCTTCAGCCGCCCCAGCTTGACCCACAGAAAATCATCCTCGCGCAGCGCGAAGGCCAGTTGCTCGGGCGTCATCTCCACCAGTTCCAGCAACTGGCCGTAGGGCAACAGGTGCCAGTTACGCCGGATGAGCGTGATGTACCCGCGAGTCTTCATCTCCGGCGGAATGGAAACGGCAGCCGGCAATCCCATCGACTCGGCCATGGCCGTCACCTCCTCGGCCGACGCGCCCAGGATCCTCGCCAATTGGGAAGGGGCCACAACGTTCCAATTCCGCCAGACGAACTCATGCACGCGATCGGGGAAGTGGGGGCTGACAAGCGCCGTCGGAGCACTTCCCTCAGGCAGCAGGCTATCCTCGCCAAAACTGCCCCTCGCCCAACAGACAAGCAGGAGGCACGTCCACGTTACTTGAGACACAGCCCTTGACATCGCACTTCCCCTCGCGTCTTTCAGAACTCACGCTGCGGGTTCGTCCCCGGCATGGGCAGCGGGTACTTTTCCTGGTTGCCCAAGAGCAGCGGGGCCGGCGAGTCCATCGTCAGTTTGTCGAGCCCCGGGGCGAACTCGTGCTCGTGGTTGAGCGCCTCGTCCCAGGTCACGACCCGTCCCGTGTGGACGGCCATCCGCCCCATAATCTGGACCAGGCTGGCTTCCGCACCGCGCTTTGCCTCGTTGTGCGGCTTGTCCTGGCGGATCGCTTCGATCAGGTGGTCCCATTCCAATTGGTAGGGATCCGGCTCGGGCTGCGGGAAGGCCCACACCAGATCGCTGTCAACAAAGTTGTGCCCCTTGTAGATCCGGCACTTGGCCGGCGTGTGCATGAACGTGGAAATGACGGCCGATCCCTTAGTCCCGTGCGCCGAGCTGGCGAACTTTCCAAAACACCCGTTCATGTTGCGGGCGTTCATAAACAGATTCGTGCCGTCCGCAAAGGTGTACTCCACCGAGTGGTGGTCGAAGTTCTGGTCGACCATCCCCTCGCGAAAACAACGCCCGCCCGACCCCTGAGCCGATGTCGGCCATGCTCCTTTCATCCAACAGCATTCATCAATGTTGTGGCTCGTGTAGTCGTGTACCAGGCCACCGCTGGCCCACATGAAGCTCAGGTAGTTCTGAATCTGGTAGAGCAATTCGCTGAGATCGTCCGGCTTGGGGCCGCAGAAACCGGCCGGTGCCACCAACCGGTAGGTCTTCATGTAAGTGATGTCGCCAATCTCGCCCGACTGGATCCGATCCAGAAGTTCCCAACGGGCTTTACAGTGGCGGCACATCAAGCCGACGCCAACCTTCAGATTCTTCTTTTCCGATTTCTCGGCCAGCTCCAGCATCTTCCGCGTGCTCGGGCCGTCGACTGTCGTCGGCTTCTCCATGAAAACGTTGAGCCCCTTCTCGATCGCCAGGCCAAAATGCACCCAGCGAAAAGCGCATGGCGTCGTCAGCAGCACCACGTCCCCCGGTCGCAGGCAGTCCATCGCCTGCTGATAGGCGTCGAAGCCGAGGAACTGCCGATCCTGCGGCACGTCGACCTGCGCGCCGAACAGTTTCACCAGATTCTGATGGCTGGTTGTCAGGCGTTGCTGAAAGACGTCCGCCATTGCCACCAGCTTGATCGGTCCGCTCTTGGTCGACAAGGCATCAGCCGCTGCGCCCGTGCCACGGCCGCCACACCCGACCAGGGCCAGTTGAATCGTGTTGTCTTCGGCCGCATGAACACGCGGAACAGCCGCCGTGGCAAGCAAAGAGGCTGCTGCTATCCGGCTGCTGTGACTCAAGAATTCGCGGCGTGACGTTGCCGATTTGTTAGGGCTGTTCATTTCATGGCTCCTGCAAAAATCAGTGTGGCGCGTTTCGCCAAGTCAAATAATTGGATAGGTCGGCAGATGACGCCGGTCCGGTCAATTCAAAACCGGGCCCGATGCGGGGAATCCTTTCGTCGCCTGCCATCTCCCCTGGCAGTGGGAGGAACGGCAATTGGCCAGATGGGTGAAACGTCGTTCCTGCATTTTCCCCCTAACTCCCGGCTCTGCTTCCGGCAGTTTGATTTATCCTGCCATCGGCACCCAAATTACGCGACTCCCCCGCTAGCCGCTAGCTATCCACCCATAATCGGGGTGTCAACGACTTCTTGCGTTTGCGTGCTGCAGGCAGATGACGATCCTACCCTCCACCGTGGACCTACCCCAGCCCCTGTTCCCATTTTCCGAGAATGGGCCCCCCCTGAATTTGGCAGAGTCCTCTCACTGTTGACCAGCCCCCATGCATCGCCTAACAAGTAATTGTCACAATTTGCCAGCCAGAACCTCAAACGGGCGAGTATCGCCCCACAGGAGCATATCCAGTGTTGCGACGATCTTCGGTAGTAGGGCTGCTGGGCGAGGCAATTGTCCTCTGGGGAACGGTCGCCGCCGCGCAGATCGTCCGCGTACCGTTGACCCCCGACATGGTCGCGGGCCAATCCGATTGCGGCAATCCCGAGGCCATGGTCGACGAGCAGGCCGCCGTCGGCGATCCACCGACAGGCGCGCCGAACAACGCCTGGTCAGTCAATCCAAAATTCTGGAACAACAAGGAACCGCTCCACGCCTATCTGGATCTTGGCCGTGTCCGGAACCTCTCCTCCCTCTGGATCTTCGACACGTTCAACATCGGTCCACTCACGATCTCCAGTGGCGAACCGGGAGAGTGGACGCCGCTGACCACCATCAAGACCGATCGGTACATGGCCTGGACCGAAATCCCCCTGAAGGCCAATACTCGCTACCTTCGTTTCACCCGCACCGACGGGGCAAGCATCTTTGCCGAAATCGCACTCTACGAGTTCACGCCCGAGGGCTACCAGAACATGCTGGCCCAGAAGGCGGCTGACGAAAAGGCTCGGTCGGAGCGCGAGGCTGCTCTCGAGAAGGCCCGCCAGGAGGCCAAGAACCGTCCGCTCATCGATCTGGGACCGACCTTCGGAAAGCTCTCGCTCGTCGACGAGATCGACTGTGCGAAGACCGACCACCTGTTTGCCGAGACGCCGGCCGGGGCGAGCCGGGTGGAAGAAATCCTCGGCAGCCCCTGCCGCGTCCTCAACAAGATGCCCGACGAGTCGACCTGCTTCACCTATCGCATCGGCCGGCTGAAGCTGCTGCAGCCCGGGCGGCGATACCTGCTCACCGTCGAGTATCCCGAGGATGCGCCTCGCACAATAATCGTCATGAACGGCGGCAACGAAACTTCGCGCGGTTTCCACACGGGACCGACGTTCGGTGACGCCTTCCACCCCAAGTACGTCAACAACAATAACGAATCGATCGACGTTCCCCTGTCGGGCAAGTACGAAACCTGGTCCGGCCTGTTCCATCTCCACGACCGCACTCCAGACACCAAATTTCTCCGGGGCGAGGGGCTCCGGGCCCTGACGGCCGAAGATGGCTTCACCGTCACGATCGCCCAGTTCTCGGCCCCCAACATTCCCTTGTCCCTGGGCGCCGCGGTGCGGCGGATCCGCTTGTTCGAAGTGCCCGATTCCGCCGCTCTCACGCCCCGGTACACTCCCATACCGGACGGGCTGCCCCGCCGCCATCTCTTCTGGCGAGAGGAAATGGCCGACGGCCTGATCGCCTCGAAAAAGGAACAGGAGCGGGGACTTCGCGACCGGTTCGACTGGTACCGTTTCAAGGCCGACACGATGCGTTTTCTCGGTATGAACACCTTCTCGAAAGACCTCCTCGAGTTCGGCGCCTGCCAGGGCTGGGATTCGACCGAGGGGGGCGGCAACCAGTGGGTATTCTTCGACGGCGATCAGAAGGACCTTTGGCGACAGATTGTGGAATTGATGGGACAGGCGGGCTTCGACGTCTTGCCTTACTACGAATACTCCGGCAGCAAGGGCTACCAGGGACTGGGCAACCAGCGCCGAGCCAGGCCGCTCACCCGCGACGATGCCTACACGCACATTGACTGGATCGAATCAGCCAATGCCGACCTGACCGACCCCGACACCTTCACCGACTTCCAGAAAATGCTCGACCTGACGATCGTGCGTCACAAGGACAAGGCCGGTTTTCTCGGTGCCTGGCTCCGGCCGCGAGCGCAGATGCCCATGAGTTTCGCCGACGCCACTCTCGCCCGATTTGCCACCGAAGCCAACAACGGCAACCCTGTGACCAGAAAGGACCTGATCGGCGACCAGAAACTCATGGCGAAATACTACGAATGGTGGTACGGCAAACGGCGCGAATTCTTCGTTGCCATGCGCGATCATCTGCGTAGCGCTGGGGTGAATCCAAATGCCCTGATCCTCTACACGGCCACGATGGGAGAACCGGGCCCGTCGTTCCCCACCTGGGACAAGATCTTCGTGACCGACAACGTCGCCCGTTGGACGGAACTCCTCAAGGATCCGGCCGTGTCGCTGGGTGAGAACCTTCAGCCGATCGACATTGGCGACGTGATCCGCGGCAGACGCTATCTGGACGCCCTCCTCTCGCCGCCGCTCACCTGGGGCGGCTGGGAGGTCCATCACTCCAGTCCGCCGGCCGATCCACAGCGGTACAAGGAAACGGAAGGCGTGCTCATGACCCACTGTTTCAACCGGGCCTACACGGTCGGCTCGCCCGGCACTTTCGACGCCTTCCGCGGCCCGGCAGGTCTTGCGATCGTTCGCCACTACACGCTCAACGAGCACATGATGTTCGATCGGGAAGACAAGGACCCGGTCGGCTACTTCGTCGTCGACATGGAGCGCGCCGGCCCCTTCTGCATGCTGGCAGAGGCCCGGGCGATGGCCTACGGTGACCCCAACTACATCGGCTACCTCGTCGGCAACAACTTCGCTCCAGGGTTCCCCGAGTATGTTCGCGCCTTCAACACCGCCTTTCTCTCCTTGCCGGCTCTGCCCAGCCATGTCCTGCCCGATGCCTCTTCCGATGCGGAAGTCGTCGTTCGAGCAATCGTGACCCCCGCCGACGGCACCTACCTGGCCGTAGTCAACACAGGCCTGTCGGCGAAACCGTCCGTCCGAATAGCCCTTCCGCATCCAGGCCAATTGACGGATGCGGTCAGTGGTGAAATGGTTTCTGCAGAAAACGGTGCGGTAACCTTGCAGTTTTACCCCTGCCAGTTACGATCGCTGCGAATCAACTAGTCGATTCCAATGCTGTCAGGTTTCTTCAGCGTATCGGATCGTTCCAGTCTCTGAAACGCCAGCATGACCGAACGCGCTCCCGGTTCGTCGTCCGCGGGCCGGACGGGTTCCCGGTTGCGGTTGAACGTGACCGCATAGATGGAACTCCCGGTGGTATCGCGTGATTCCCAGATCGTCACGATCGCACTCTGCGAATTGATGGTCCAGCCCGCACTTCCTTCGGCAGCGGTTTCCGCCCGGCCTGCGGGCTGCTGTGCCTTCTTCTTTCCCATCGCACCGATTCCTTTTCAGAACACGCCCCGTCGTCTTCAAACCCTTGACGGCAAGAGCGTCAGAATCCTATCAGGAACCCCGTTCTTTGTCAAAAATTCCCCATCTTTCCAGCCTGCTGCCACCTCGCCACATCCTTCGCCCAATAGCTCAGGATGATCTGGGCTCCAGCCCGCCGCATGGCGATCAGGCTCTCCATGGCAACGGTCCGCTCGTCGATCCAGCCTCGCTCGGCGGCCGCCTTGACCATGCTGTATTCACCCGAAACGTTGTAGGTGGCCAGCGGCACGCCGGGGTAGTTCTGGGCCACCGCGTAGACCACGTCGAGATAGGCCATCGCCGGCTTGACCATCACCAGATCCGCACCTTCGGCCAGATCGAGCTCCACTTCCCGGAGGGCCTGGCCTACAACGCTGGCTGGGTCCATCTGGTAACTGCGGCGATCCCCGAACTTCGGAGCACTCTCGGCCGCCTCGCGAAAGGGGCCGTAGAACCCGCTCGCATATTTGGCCGCGTAGCTCATGATCGGGATGTCTTCGCAGCCGGCAGTATCGAGGGCGCCGCGGATTGCGCCGATCATCCCGTCCATCATTCCGCTCGGGGCGACCATGTCGGCCCCAGCCTTGGCATGAACGACGGCCTGCCGGGCGAGCATGTCGAGAGTCGCGTCGTTGTCGACGTCCGTCCGGCCCCGGCGCTCCACGAGCGCCCCGCAATGGCCGTGGTCGGTGAATTCGCAGAAGCACACGTCGGTGATCACCAGCAGTTCCGGCACGGCCTCCTTGAGACGGCGTACCGCTTGGCAGATGATTCCCGACTCGCTCGTGGCATCGCTCCCCTGAGAATCCTTTTCGGCCGGAATTCCGAAAAGGATCACCCCGCCGATACCCAACTCGGCAATCTCTTTCCCCTCGGCCGGCAGCAGGTCGGGTGAAATCTGGTCATGCCCGGGCATGGCCTTGATTGGCTGACGCAGATTCTCCCCCGGCCGTATGAACAAGGGCAGAATCAGATTGGCCGGGCTGACCGTTACTCCGCGGACCAAGCTCCGCACCGCCGGTTGGTAACGAAGTCTTCGCATCCGTGTTGTAGGAAACCCACCGGGTACACCGCGACCTTCGAGAGCCATATCCGCCTGTCCTTTCCTCTTCAACTGAGATCCCATTTGTGTGCCCCTTGCGTCAGCTTGCTGGGAAGCAGTGCTTCCGTTCACAGGCCGCAATCAAGGAGATTGTTTCAGGTGTATGCGTTCAAGGCCGGGGGTGGCATATCACTCCAACCCTTTGACCGGAACGTCATAGCCGAGTCCCTCTTTCGCCCTCTCGACGGCCGGGGCCGCCCAGGGTTTGTGGCCATAGAGCGTTAACACGGCTTCTCGCATTTGCCGAGCACGGTCGGGGTCGACGTCCTCGAATTCGTCTGCCCGATCGAGCTGCAGTTCGATCAGGTGGAGGTCGTCGACCGTCGACCATTCCATCGTTCGGGTCATCTGCTTGACTCGCCGCCGCGCCAGTTCCAGGCATTTGCCCGTTGGGCCCGCCATGTCGAAGGGAGCGTCGGGATTCGTACGATTGTCGTAGAGCGCAATCATCGCCTCCAGCCGGAGCAAACCCAGTTCCGGATCCACCCTCGCGTAGTTCAAGGCCTCAAGGTAGGCTCGTTCGATCGGCAGCAGGCGGTCTACATCGCCGCGCCCGGCTGTCTGACGCTCGAAACTGGTCTCAAGCCGGTCCAACTCCAGCGAGGTTTCGATCTCTCGAAGGTTTCCGCTGCGGGGATCTCCGGAATAACGCTCCAGAAATTCGCGGATCGCCGGCCTCACTGCCCGGTACGATTCGATCGACTTGTCCGCCGTCTTTTCCTGGATCCGCTCATACAGCCGGTCCGCCGAAGGTGGTTGAAGCATGTACCAGACCGAAAGCCCGACGGCTCCGATCGCGGCCGCCAGAATCCACGTCTGCCAGGAGATCCAAGGTGGCGTTTCCGGTTCCTCATAGACCTGGTCGAGTTCCGTATCGTCAACCGTCGTGAACTGCCTTTGCTGGATCCCCGGCTGGGTGCTCACGGCCAGTTCGCCCTGCTCGACGGGGTTCACCAGGGTCGGTTCGGATGCGGGGTCCAGTGCCAGCGATCCCGCCGCCCGGGTCGGGCGCGTCGCGTCGGGTGCTTCGCCCAGAGGCTCCCCGTGAGCTTTGACATTGCCAGAGGGTCTGGACGTGTTTCCGAGCGTCGGGGCAAACGCGAACTGGCGATCCTCGTCTGTCAAAACAACGCTTGTCTGCGATGCCGTACCCGTTTTCGGTTGGACTGCCAGTCCATAGACCATCGCGGCAAGCCGTCTGGCAAGGATTGTTGCGTTACGAATCCGGTTGGCTGGTTCCTTGGCAAGCAACTCTTGGAGGATCACTTCAAACTCGGCGGGAACGTCGCCGGCGTAGCGGCGGACCGGAAGCGGAATCTCGGTCCGCTGCTTCCGCAGCATCTCGACAAACGATTCGGCCACCAGCGGCGGACGACCGGCCAGGAGCGTGTAGAGGACGCAGCCGAGGCTATAGAGGTCCGCTTGGGGCCCGACCGGCCGGGCATCGGCCTGTTCCGGGGCCATGTAGTCCGCCGTTCCTAGAACGTTGCCCGCCGCCGTCAGTTGAGCCTGCCCGAACAGCTTGGCGATCCCGAAATCGGATAGCTTGACGGTTCCCGTTCCATCCAGCAGGAGATTGGCCGGCTTGATGTCGCGGTGGACAATCCCGCGATCGTGGGCATGTTTGAGCGCCGTGCAGACGGCGATGCCAATATCGGCGGCTTCCGTCCAGTTAAAGCGGCGCCCGGCCACCATCTCCTGCTCCAGGTTCCGCCCGTCAACATATTCCATCGAGAAGAACAGGCGTCCATCCTGTTCACCGAACCCGATCAGCCGGACGATGTGAGGGTGCTTCAGCTTGCGAAGTGTCTCGATCTCTCCCTCAAATCGCTGGCGCAGCCCCTCGTGGCACGCAAATGCGGCCGCCAGGACCTTAATGGCTACTGTTTCTCCCGTTTCTATATGGGCTCCCTGATAGACCACTCCCATCCCGCCACGGCCGAGGGTCCGCAGAATGCGGTACGGTCCCATCTGCTCCGGCTGCGGTTCGTGGTCCGATTTTGCCATGGCAAGGCTCGAAGGGTAGACGTGTATCGACGGATTCCCGCTACCTTTCATGGTAACGCCCTGCAGCGAGGGCCACCAGTCACCCACCAGAACTACCCCCGGCTGACGACACTTGGTGAACACCAGCAGTCTGGTACATTGAGGGCTGTAATGTCATGGGCTGCAGCGGGGTCGGTCAACATTCTGACAGGCAGGTTCGAAGTGAGCACGGGCGGCGGAGTTCTCAATCTCAACAAACCGGCTGGGGTGACGTCACGGGATGTAGTCAACACAATCCAGCGTCTCGCCGGGCGGAAGACGAAGGTCGGCCACGCCGGCACACTGGACCCAATGGCCCGCGGGGTGCTCCTCACCGCTGTCGGGCCGGCTACACGCCTGATCCCTTGCGTGCAACAGATGCCCAAGACGTATCGGGCTGAATTCGTGCTCGGCTGTTACAGCGACACGGAGGACACCGATGGCAACATCGCTTCCCTCGATTCGCCCTCAGTGCCAACAAGAGAGGCGATCCGAGATGCCCTCCCCCGGTTCACGGGCAAAATCCTCCAGCACCCGCCGGCCTTCTCCGCCCTCAAGATCAACGGCCGCCGGGCCTACGACCTGGCACGCAACGGAGAGCACGTGGAACTCGCCCCTCGCGAGATCGTTGTCTATCGACTCGCACTGGATGAGTACGACTATCCGAAGGTGAGGCTTACGATCGAGTGCGGCAGCGGTACTTACGTGCGATCGCTCGGCCGCGACCTGGCCGAATCGCTGGGTACAGCGGCCGTCATGTCTGCCCTGGAGCGAACGGCCATCGGACCGTTCCATGTCGAGGATTCGATCGCTCCGAACTCCCTTACTCCCGACAACTGGCTGGACGCGTTGCTCTCGCCGGTCCTGGCCGTCTCCCATCTTGCGAGACTCACATTGGATGACCAGGCCGTTCGGCGAATCCAGAATGGTCAGACGATTCCCCGGCCGCCAGGCATTGACCCGCTGGCCGAAACCGTTGCCGTCGACCAGGCCGGCCGCATGATCGGCATTCTCACAGGGCGAGGCCCGGATCACCTCAAGGCGAAACGCAACTTTCCAACGGATTAGGGCACGGTCGCAACGATCGCTCCAATTGTACCGGCCCATTTCCGCCCTTTCTCCCCAAGACGGCGGGTCCTGTCATGCCGGCTGTAGCTGGTCTGCGGGTCGCTCGCGTCACTCCTGGCAGGCAAGCAACATGGGCGCTGGGCCGGCGGCTGTTCCCAGTGCTCGCCGCCGACCGATTTCATGGATGAGTCCATGTACCAGGTCACGGATGCGCCTGGGCGGCCAAGATGCAGGAAGCTGCAACCAACCGATGGCCGGGAACCGAAGCGCATAACGATGTTTGACGAACGCGACCTGAAAATCGATCTGCTCGCCCTCGGGCTGCTCGCCCTGACGGTCTTCCTTGCCGCCGGGCTGTTCAGCTTCGACCCCGCCGATCCGCCTACCGATCTGGTCTATCCCCCCTCGGAAACAACGGCCAATCTCTGTGGGCAGTCGGGCGCCTTGGTCAGCCATGTTCTGCTGACCGGCTTGGGACTGGGAGCCTATTTCGTTCTCGCTTCCTTTGCCTTTCTGACCGCGGTCCTGCTGGCGCGATACACCGTCACCGACCCGCTCCTCCGCCTGGTCGGCTGGCTCCTGGCCCTCACCGGCGTCTGCACCTTGGCACAGCTTGCGATCCCCGATGTGATGCCGGGGCCAGTAATCGGCTCCGGCGGCTACCTGGGCGCTGTCGGCCGGGGATTGCTTGAGATGCACTTCGCCAGCGTCGGCGCCTATATCCTGGTGATCACCTCGATCTTCGTCGGGTTGTTTCTTGCCACCGACTATGTGCTCCTCCGCATGCTCGTGTGGTTTGTCGTCATCCCCATCTGGAAATCGCTGCAACCGGTGCTCTGGGCAGGGCGTGCTGCCACGCGAACGGTCGGTTCGCGGCGAGCCGGGGTCGAGGACCAGTGCGAAGACGATTACCTCGAACAGGAAATCGACGAAGATGAATTCGATACGGAGGACGGCCCAGCCGTCGTTAAACCCGGTCAGAGCAATGAAAGCGAGCCCGAGGAACCGGCAGTTGCCGCGACCGACGACACCGATGGGCGTCTCGACGAGCAACAGGAGGATGCGGAACAGCCCGTCGAGGCCGGTGGGCTCATGTCGGCATTGCGAATCCGCAAGCCACGCAGGTCGAAACGAGACGAGATGATCGACGAAATCGAGGCGGCCGCCAACTCGGATGGCGCGGCCGACTACGAACTACCTTCGATCGATCTGCTGCTCGAAAGCGAACCCTTCAACTTCGAAGACCATGAGAAAGAGGTCCGCCGGCAGGCCAAACTGCTCGAGAAAACGTTCGCCAATTTCGGCTTCAACGTACGCGTCGTGGAGATCCAGACCGGGCCCGTCATCTCCCAGTTCGAAGTCGAGCTCGAGGCCGGCTTGCGACTCAGTAAGATCACCGGATTGGCCGACGACCTCGCGATCGCCCTGCGCGTACCAAGCGTACGCATCGTGGCTCCGATTCCGGGCAAGAATACGGTCGGCATCGAAGTCCCCAACACAGAACGCCAACTTGTGCGGCTGCGAGAGGTGATCGAGGAGACCGACGGCAAAGCTCAGGCCATGCGGATCCCGATCTTCCTGGGAAAAGACGTGTCCGGCAACTCGCTTGCCGTCGACCTGGCTACCCTGCCTCACTTGCTGATTGCCGGCCGAACAGGCACGGGCAAGAGTGTCTGCCTCAACTCGATCATCGTCTCCATCCTCATGGCCCGGCGCCCGGACGAGGTCCGCATGCTTCTGATCGACCCCAAAATGGTCGAGCTGAGCCCCTACAAAAAGATCCCCCATCTGATGCATCCGGTCGTGACCGACATGCGCAAGGCCGAGGCCATTCTCGCCTGGGCCGTGGAAAAGATGGAGGAACGTTACCAGTTGCTCGCCCGGGCGGGGGTCCGGCATCTGAGTGTCTACAACCAACTGGGTGAAGAAGAACTCCGCGACCGGATCGATCCGGAGTCCGACGAAGAGTGGCAAGAGATCCCCAAGCACATGCCCTACATCGTCATTGTCGCCGACGAAATGGCCGACTTGATGATGACCTCCGCCAAAGAAGTCGAGACCCACATCATCCGTCTGGCCCAGAAGAGCCGTGCCGTCGGCATCCATCTTGTTCTGGCTACGCAGAAGCCGACCGTCGACGTGATCACCGGCCTGATCAAGTCGAACTTGCCCGCCCGAATTGCCTTCGAGGTCTCCAGCCGTACCGACAGCCGCGTCGTCCTCGACGAGATGGGAGCCGACAAGCTGCTCGGCAACGGGGATATGCTCTTCCTGCGACCTGGCACCAGCGCCCTGATTCGCGGCCAGGGCACCTACCTGAGCGACGATGAGATCGGCAAAGTCATCGACGCCGTGGCCACGACCGAGCCGCAGTTCGTACGCGAACTCGTCCAGCTCAAGCTGGACGAAGGATCGGACGCGCCTACCCTGACCAAACGCGACGATCTCTATGAAGGCGCCGTCGATATCGTCGTTCGCGAGGGACGGGGGAGCGTTTCGCTCCTTCAGCGCGCCCTCGGTATCGGCTACGGCCGTGCCGCCCGCCTCATCGACTATATGGAAGAAGATGGGATCGTCGGCCCGTACAACGGCAGCCAGGCTCGTGAAATCCTGCTGACGGTCGACGACTGGGATTCCATGCGCGGCGGCAGCGCCCCCTCCCTCACGTCCTCCTCGTCTACCAAACCGGCTCGGGCCAGCAAGATCACCTTGGGCTCCTCGAGCCCCGATTTCGTCGAGTCGGTAGAGGACGACGAAGACCACCAGCCCGGTTCAAAACCTGCCTGCGACGATGATGCCGCGAAAGAAGAGCCTGTCGATACCGATGAGGAAGAGGCTTGGGACGACGACCAATACGAGGAGGATGAAGAGGACTTCGCCGACGACGACTACGGTGAAGACCCCGAAGACGAACTGGACGAAGAGACGGACGCCGAGGACCAAGACGCCGAAGAGTTTGACGGCGGGAAGACACGCAAGCCGCAGGGCTGGAAGGCCGAATCAGCGTAGAGTGGACCTGCTTCCCATGGCGATGTCCACGACGGCCCAAAAACGCCGTCGTGGACACCGTGGGAGGCTCCTCAATCGCGTCCCTCGAACTCGGGTCACCAGGCGTTGCCGTCCTTTCGTATTCGCCAGCCCTGCCCTTACCCCCATGAATGAACCTCCCCGGGATGCAACTTGTCCACTTCTCGAAGCCATCACACTCCTACTGCTTCCTACTATTGGGGGATGCCGAGGCTGCGGTTACGAGTTGACACAAAAACCGATCCCCCATATCCTGAACTCTTTAACTGTCTGCCCCCAAACATCCCCCTTCGGCATGGCCCCCATTGTTCCCCTCGCAATACGGCCTCTTCGTGACGCCGCCCCGCGTGGAGCGGGTGTCATCATCGTCGCGATTGCGGGCCGAGGGCCGTAGGGGCTTCGACCGGACCAGAACTGATCCATGACAGCCCTGAGGCCCAATCCGGCCTGAGGGTTTTTTTGTTTCTGACGGTTTCAGAAAAGGGAATCAATGAGTCGCCTCCAGATCTACGATACGACTCTCCGCGATGGAGCCCAGTCCGAGGGAATCAGTTTCTCCCTCCAGGATAAGTTGCTCCTCACCCAGCGTCTGGACAGCCTCGGCTTTGACTACGTCGAGGGCGGTTACCCAGGGTCCAATGAGAAGGACTGTGAGTACTTCCATCGTATCGCCGATATTCAGCTCAAGCACGCCACCGTAACGGCCTTCGGCATGACCCGCCGCCGAGGAACCCCGGTCGGAACCGATGTCGGCATGAAGGCCCTGCTCGATTCCGGTGCCAAGACAATCACGATTGTCGGCAAGTCCTCGGCCTACCAGGTCACGGAGATTATTCGCGCGACTCTCGAGGAGAACCTCGCCATGATCTCCGAATCGGTCGCCTGCATGCATCAGGCTGGCCGCGAGGTGATTTTCGACGCCGAACACTTCTTCGACGGCTACAAAGGGGATCCGCAATACACGCTCGAGGCCGTCAGGACTGCGGCTGAGGCCGGCGCGACCACCGTGGTCCTTTGCGACACCAACGGCGGTTCCATGCCGGAGGAGATCGCCGAGATCACCGCCGCCGTGGTCCGGGAGTTGCCTTGCAGGGTCGGCGTCCATTGCCATAACGACTGCGATCTGGCAGTGGCCAATTCGTTGGCCGCCGTTGAAGCCGGCGCCACCCACGTCCAGGGCACGATCAACGGATTTGGCGAACGCTGCGGAAATGCCGACCTGGTCAGCATCATTGCCAACCTTGCGATCAAGAAGAAGGGCTACGACCTGCTCTTGCCGGGCGCCGTGGGCCATCTGACGGAACTGTCTCGCTACGTCTACGAGATGGTCAACATGAATTTTCCCTCGCACCAACCGTTCGTCGGCAAGAGCGCCTTCGCGCACAAGGGCGGCATGCACGTCAGCGCCATCGCTCGCGACCCGAAAAGCTACGAGCACATTGCACCAGACGCCGTGGGCAACGAGCGCCGCATCCTGGTGAGCGAATTGTCGGGACGCTCCAACATCGTGGCCATGACCACCAGACACAACATCGAGCACGACAAGAAACTCATGGATAAGATCCTGGCCAAGGTCGTCTCCAAGGAACACGCGGGCTACCAGTTCGAGGCCGCGGAAGGCTCCTTCGACCTGCTTGTCCGTGAGTGTGCCGGAACATTCCGGCCCCATTTCGAACGAATCAACTACCACGTGAATGTGGAGACCTCCGGCGACGGCCAGACAACGACCGAAGCGACGGTCAAGTTGCGAGTCGGCGGCGAGATCCGTCACGAGGTGGCCGAGGGAGACGGCCCCATCAACGCCCTGGATGCTGCCATTCGCAAGGCGCTCAACGGCCACTTTCCCGCCCTGGCGAAAATGCACCTCGTAGACTATAAAGTGCGGGTGATCAACTCCGAGGCCGCCACCGCGGCAGGGGTCCGCGTGGTCATCGAAAGCCGCGACGAACACGACGTTTGGGGAACTGTCGGCGTCAGCGAAAACGTGATCGAAGCAAGTTGGATCGCCTTGGTCGACAGCTACGAATTCAAGCTCTGCAAAGACGAAAAACAAGAACTCAACGGAATCGCCCATCAGTAAAACCATGGCCGACAGCTTTCTCAACGACCTGCCCAAACAATACGATCACGCCGCCGCCCAGAAACGCTGGTACCCCTTCTGGGAAAAACAGGGCTACTTCCACAGCCGGCCGCGGGCCGATCGCAAGCCCTATTCGATCGTCATTCCGCCTCCCAACGTGACCGGCGCCCTGCACCTCGGCCACGCCCTGAACAACACCCTTCAGGACATCCTCATCCGCCAGAAGCGCATGCAGGGCTACGAAACCCTCTGGATGCCCGGTACCGACCATGCCGGCATCGCCACCCAGGCGGTCGTTGAGAAACGCCTCTTTCTCGAGGAGAAGATGACCCGCCACCAGCTCGGTCGCGAGGGGCTCGTCCAACGCATCTGGCAGTGGAAAGATGCCTACGAGAAACGGATTCTCGGTCAACTCAAGGAGATGGGTTGCAGTTGTGACTGGCAGCGGACGCGATTCACCCTCGATCCCGTCTGCGCCCGGGCCGTGCGCCACACCTTCTTCAGCCTCTTCAAAGAACAACTGATCTATCGCGGAAACCGGCTGGTCAACTGGGATACCCATCTCCAGACCGCCGTCGCCGACGACGAGGTCTTCCACGAAACCGTCCCCGGCCATTTTTGGCACTTCCGCTACCCGGTGATCGATCCCAAACCGGGGGAACCAACCCATGTGACCATCGCGACCACGCGTCCTGAGACCATGCTCGGCGATACGGCCGTTGCCGTCCATCCCGATCCGGAGACCACCCTGGAAGGCGTCATCGCCGGCCTGAAGGATCGGATTGCGTCGGCTCCGGCGAAAGAAAGACCGGAGTTGGAGAAGGAGCTCGAAGACGCCCAGCAGCGGCGCACGACGCACCTGCCGCTCCTGATCCAACTCCGTAACATGGCCCGGGCGGGCCGAAAACTCATGCTGCCCCTCCTCAATCGCGAGATCCCGCTCGTGGCCGACGAGTGGGCCAAGCCGGAACTGGGAAGCGGCTGCGTCAAAATCACGCCCGCCCATGATCCTAACGACTACGAAGTCGGTTTGCGCCGCGACCTGCCCATGGTCAATATTCTCAATCCGGACGGCACGCTCAATGCCAATGCTGGTCCCTACCAGGGAATGACGGTCCTCAAGGCTCGTGAGGCCGTCGTCGCAGATCTCCAGGAGCAAGGCCTGGTGGTGGAGGTCGAGGATCGCATCATCGAACTGGCCCACTCCGATCGCTCCAAAACGCCGATCGAACCCTATCTGGCCGACCAGTGGTTCGTCAAGATGGACCATCTGGCCCAGACGGCCATGGACGCCGTGATCGACGGGCGCGTGCGGATCATTCCCGAACGCTACGCAAAGACCTATCTCGACTGGCTCAGCGAAAAACGCGATTGGCCCGTCAGCCGCCAGTTGTGGTGGGGCCACCAGATTCCCATCTGGTACTGCTCGACCGCCACCGAAAAGGACCTGAAGGCCGCCTTCGCAGGCCGCAACGACGTGGTCTGGCAACGCGACCCGGAACAGGACCAGTGGCTCATCTGTGCCCAGGAGGTGGACCTCGCCGACGACGCGGTTCCCGGTCACACCCTCACCCGGGAGCAGGACGTGCTTGACACTTGGTTCAGTTCCGCCCTCTGGCCCTATTCGACCCTCGGCTGGCCGGAAGATAACGAGGACCTCCGATACTACTATCCCACAAGCGTGCTGATCACGAGCCGCGACATCATTTCCCTCTGGGTTGCCCGCATGGTACTGGCCGGCCAGCACAACTGCGGACAAGTCCCCTTCAGCGACGTCTACATTCATCCGAAGATCCTCGACGGCTATGGCGAGGGAATGTCGAAGTCCAAGGGAAACGGGGTGGATCCCGTCGACGTGATGGAGAAGTTCGGCGCCGACTCGATGCGCTTCGGACTGGCCGACATGACCACCGAATCGCAGGACGTGCGGATGCCGGTGGAGTTCGAGTGCCCCCATTGCCAGACGCTCATCGAGCAGACGAAGAAGAACCGCACGCAGCCGCGTATCAAGTGCAAGCAGTGCGGTGGCGAGTTCTCGACCCAGTGGGCCGAAAGACCCGAAGACAGAGCCCTTCCTCGCGGAGCCGTTGTCAGCGATCGGTTCGAACGTGCTCGCAATTTCTGCAACAAGCTCTGGAACGCCTCTCGCTTCGCCCTGATGAATCTCGAGGGCTACGAGCCGGCCCTCGTGGCCGAAGACCAACTCACCGTCGAAGATCGCTGGATCCTGAGCCGCCTGGCCACGGTGACCGGGCAAATGACCGACGCCCTGGCGGGCTACCGCTACGCCGACGCCGCCCGAACGCTCTACGAATTCGCCTGGGACGAGTTCTGCAGCTTCTTCGTCGAAATGGTCAAGGCCCGGTTGCAGGACGACGCGTCTCGTCCGGTGGCCCAGCGAGTGTTGGCCCACACTCTCGACACGCTCCTGCGGCTCCTCCATCCCATGATCCCCTTCCTCACCGAAGAGGTCTGGCAGATGCTCGGCAAGATCGCCCCGCAGCGCGGTATCGCCCAGTTGCGTCAGGCGGAGCCGAGCATCATGATCGCTCCCTGGCCCGAGATGGACTCCGCCCGCCAGGACCCGCAGATCGAAGCCCAGTTTGCCCGCTTCCAGGACGTCCTCAAGGCGGTCCGCGAAATCCGCAGCCGGCAGAACGTGCCCCCCAAGAAAGAGATCGAATTCTCCGTCCGCTGCGACGAGTCCTATGCAGATCTGGTCCGTCCGATGGAGCCCTACTTCGCCTCCATGGCTGCCGCCCGGGCCACCGCCTGGGGCCCCGAGACGGCCGCCCCGCCCCTCAGTGCCAGCGTAAGCCTGACCGGGGTCGAGGTCTTTATCGACCTGGCCGACTTGATCGACGTCGATGCCGAGATCACTCGCAAGACCGATGAAGTGGCCAAACTCCAGAAACTCATCGAGGGCAAAGAGAAGAAGCTCTCCAACGCCACCTTCGTCGAGCGAGCCCCGGCAGCCGTCGTCCAGAAGGAACGCGACGCGCTGGCCGACCTCCAGACCCAGTTGGCCGCCGCGCAGAGCGTGCTGAAGACCCTGAAGAAACAGGCGTGAGCTTCCTCACGAGTTGATTCCATCTACCCGCACCTGAAATCCGGCATGTTCGGTGGAGACGAAATCTTCGCGTCAAACCCATCGGAATGACCACGGTCGCCCCGCGGGAACACCCGGCGATCGGTGCCATCGCCCACGCCCCGTTTGTCAATCGGTCCGCGGCAAGCTACGTTTCGGAGTCTGCATCTCGATCGGTCTCCGGAAAAGACGCGGCAGACAGACCGCCGCTGTCCGATTCGCGGACGTCGAACTGCGGCGGTTCCCGCCTCTCTATCCAGTTCGCAGTTGAAAGGAGAACCCTCGTGAACACGAATTCCAAGTTGGCAATCGGAACGGTGCTGGTATTTGCCGGAACGGTAGGGGCCTCTTACGGCGGTTATACTGCCTACAATGGATACCAAGAGGTAAAGGCGGATCGGTTCTACGCTATGGCCGAAGAAACCCTCGCAATAGCCCCACCGGTGACTCTCGAACGAACCGACACCGGCTACGCTTTGAAGAAGTTGCCGATCACGTTGATTAAGGACGATCCCGAATTGGCAGAGGCCTCGGCAGAACTCAATGCCCGGCATCAGCGGCAAACGTGGACAGGCGTCGCGCTGGCAGTCTGTTCGTTGTTTGGCTTGGCTGCCGGCGCCGCCATGGTACTGCCCGGTGATCTTCTGGATCATCTCCTGAGGCCAAACACCTCCAATGGCCACGTCCGTTGATGCTCTTCACTCTGGTCCCTGATTGCCGCCACGGCAGCCTCCGTTATTATGCTTGCCATGCTCTACGTGATTCTGTACCTGCGGTAGCAGTGGATCACTGTTTTGCCGCCAGCAGCCCCATCACCTCCAGCGCCTGCTGCATCAATTCCCCCGCTTCCTCGGGTTTGCGGGTCTTCCCGTAGTGGAAAACGAGTAGATTGCCGCGGGTCTCAAAATAGAATCGCTCGCTCCGCCGGTTGGCAAACCAAGCCCGCATAGGCTCGTCAAACAGCTCTCGGGCAGCCGCCTCCGTATCGGCCTGGAGTACATAGGCACGCGAAAACTCCGGGTCGTCGTCGAAGTTGATATCCTGTCCGCCGAGCAGGGAGCCAAGCTTGTCGAAAATGGCGACCTCCGGACGGAGGTAGCAGTGCGGCGTCGAGAGACGCGTACTCTCCAGTACGCATATGGTGTAAACGTGCGTCGACCGGTGCTTGCCGCTCCCCGTTGTGAATCGGTAGTCGCCGATCGTGATCCTCGTGTCTCCAGCGTCGCCTTGGATGGCGTTGGAGAATTTGCGGCTGTGCCCTCGCTCGAATGCCTTCAGCGTGGCACACGTGTGCAGGATGTCGCTGTGGTCGCCCACAAATGGAAGGCCCAACTCGCCGGCCACTCGTTGCCAGGCTTCCGTCCGTTTCTTCTGCGTGTGGATCGAAATCGCGATGACTCCCACCGCCACCAGGCCCACCGCTCCAAAGATGATCAATCCGATACCGTCCATCTCGCATCTCCCAAAAGGTGACCGGAAAAATCGGGAGGACGCCGACCGTGCCCGCCGCGGCGATCTCGCCGATTCTATTCAACGTTCCGCTTAATTACTGGTTTCGTGGAGGCTGGCGGCCCGTATTCTCGCAAGAAATGCCGTATTTCCCGAGGCAAATGGTCGTTGGCGTAATTCCAGGCCGACGCTCGCACAAGAAAACCAATAATTAAGCGGAACGTTGATTCTATTCTGGCTTCCCTTCCAGTTTTCGGCGTTTGACACAGTTTCTTCCATCCTTGCCTCCCCCGTGTTGGGGTGGTGGCGATTATTTTCCCTCGGCGATTGTGCCGGATAGAACGTGTAGAACGGTTCTCCGTTGTCCGAACCTGCTGACCTCCGAGTCGCCAGTCGGTCTGGGGCGACCAACAACCGCCGAGTTGCCCAGCCCCACTGAGAGCCGGGAGCGATGGCCGCACGAAGGTCCATAATACCGTGGCGGGAGTCCGTCACACGCCTTTCGCCGTCTGCTGCCCAATCGGTTGCCGAAATCCGTCGGACAGCCAGGCCGATTCTCACCGCCACGCACCATGCCGGACACGCAGCGGAGACCCTGTGTCGTTCACCGGTGGTCTCGATTTGGAGCGGACCGGCGCATCTCCGCCACTAGCCTGCTCCCGGCGAAACGCGTTATAATAGGACTTACGTCCGTAGTACGTCGCTCGTCTTGTGTGCGCAAGGATTCGGCCATGCCTGTTCCAATGGAACTGTCGCGGATCATCATCAGCGAAATCAATGACCAGCAGATCATCTATCTGAAGGAAGTTGACGGCGAGCGGACCTTCCCCATACTCATCGGGTTGTTCGAAGCCACGATGATCCAACGGCGAGTGAAAGGGTTCACCTCCCCCCGGCCGCTCACACACGACCTCATCTGCCAGGTCGTCGAAAGCCTTGGCGGCGAGTTCTACGACGTCGTTATCAATGACCTCAAGGACCATACCTACTTCGCCAAGCTCCGAGTCCGCGCCGATGGCGGAATCATCGAGATCGACTCCCGCCCCTCCGACGCGATTGCCATCTCGGTCACGTGCGAACCCCATCTTCCCATCTACGTCGAGGAAGACGTCCTCAACGAAGTCGTCGGCGAGCAGTAGCTCGTCCCGGAATTCGCCCCCATCCGCACCTCTCCACGACCGTTTCCCGCCTCAATCGCACAGAAACACCGCAGCAGGGCATTCGTGCAAGACGGTCTTGGTGACGCCGCCCACGAGCAGGTCGCGCAGCGTGGAATGCTTGCTGACTCCCATGACGAGCATCCGAGCTCCGCGCTGCACGACCTCCTCCAGAATCGTCTTTCCCACATGGCCCCGGTTTTCCCGCAAGCAGGCAACCGCCCGGAGACCGTGCGCCTGGAGAAACTCCACCGCCTCTTCGGCCTCGTGCTCTGCCCTCTCTTCCGTCGGGCTGACGCACAACACGAACACCTCTTCTCCGAAGTCCAGGCCGGAAGCCTGAAACGCCTGCATGGCGCGGTCTGCTTGCGGGCTCTCGTCGTAGGCCAACACAACCGACGAGCCGGTTCTCGGTTCGGGCGGCGCAATCACAACCGGCCGCGAATCCCGGCGCAACACATTCCAGAGCGTTTCATCCCCCTTCTCTCGCGACTCGAAGTGAAAATGGGTCTCGTGTCCCAGTAGAACCAGGTCATGGCGATGGGACTCCCGGAGAATCTCCTTGTAGGGTAATCCAAAGTCCTCGAGCACCTTGCACGATACCCCTTCGTCCGTGCACCGCGACGTAAACTCGTCAAGGATTTGCCCGACCTTTCGCCGGGCATCCGCGACCCGGTGATCGTCTCGGTCCACTCTCAGGACCGAGGCGCCAATCGAAACGGGCTCGCGGGCGCGGATGGTGGGCTCATCGACGATGCCGAGTCCCACGAGCACTGCGTCGAGCTTCCTTGCCCATTCGATTCCCAGATCCAAGGCAACGTCACTGTAATGCGTGCCATCCAGTCCAATCAGAATGCTCTTCAACATGATTCACCTCCCTTCGACTGCGATCCGCCCTTTGGATACGGAATAATTCGCCCGCTGCGCCGCGGGCACTCGGTACACCGTTCCCACTTGCCCTTCCGGTTCACATGTATTCTACGCCCCGTGGCTGTTGCGGCAATTCTGTTCCGCTGGATCCTCCATATACGGCGACACTATCTCAGAACTGCGGGCAGCATCTCTCACGGGCGGAGACTGCTGGGGCCAGCGATGGATTCAGACGCGTCTCTAACCGCCCTCCAAATCAGGACTTGCAGAAACCGCCATTCTTACCCCGGGGAAATCATGCCCAACA
>CAYSCH010000054.1:0-34497 GCA_964429355.1 uncultured Planctomycetaceae bacterium
GAAGCGTTTTACGGAGCGTTTGAAGAGCTGGGGCTGCAACTCTCACTGAAGGAGGAGTGACGATGACGACCACGGATTTGATCGTCGCGGGGATTGTCGAGGATGAGCTCGAGGCGCTCGACGCGGTCCCGCTCGAGTGGTTGGACGATTTTGGGTCGACGGTGAGGTTTCACGGTGGATGCCCGGAGTGGGCAGAGGACTGAAGTAGGGAGTGGAATATGGACGTTTGCGAAAGTGCAGTTGTGGCTGTGAAGTTGTGCGAGTTCGACTTGAGTTGCCAGACGCGGGCAAACATCGACGCGGGCGCGGTGGCGGACTACGAGCATGTGTTGCGTGAAGGCGGCGAGTTGCCGGCGGTGGTGGCGTTTCGGGATAGTGACGGGACGCTACGTCTGTCGAGCGGTTTTCATCGGCGGCTGGCCTACTCGCGAGCCGGCCGCGAGACCATACCCACGGTGGTGCGTGACGGTGGCTCGTGGGAGGCGTTGAGTTTCGGTGTTCGCGACAACGCGAAGCACGTGGGTGTGCGGCTCTCGCGTCAGGATCGGCGGGAGGCGGCCACGCGACTCTTGCGGGAGCGGCCGAATGCGAGCGATCGGGCAATCGCAGAACTGGCCGGCATGAGCCCCTCGACGGTGGGGAGTATTCGTGCGACTGTCCAATTGCACAGTCAAGCGGTTCGAGTGGGTAAAGACGGACGAGCCGTTGACGTGTCGGCCATCGGCAAAAGCCCTTCCTTGGCAAGCGATGAGGCCCCGGGCGTCGTTGCAGTCATGGCGCCGAATGACGGGCCAGTAGTCCTCGAGGAGTCAGGCGTGGGAGGGTTGCCCGATGTACCGTCCGACTTACAGAAGCGGCTGGGAGGGCTCACGCCGGATCAGATGGCTACCTGGCGGAGGTTTTATCGCATCCAGCTCCAGAGCGGCGTTGACCCCCAGTCGGCTGGCTGGAGAGCGCTGACCGAGACTCGGCGGGCGTGCCCCGGAATGACGGTCAGCTCGGTTATGCCAACGCCAGAGCCCACTACGGAGCCCGTGGGCGTCGAGGTGGAGCCCACGGGCGTGGAGTCCGCGAAGCACCAGATCGGCATCTGGCAGGATACTGTCCGTCGTTGGATGTCAGGGGTCCCATCGATCGATCGATACCGGGAGTTGTATCCGGGTCCGCTTGGGGATCGGGTGATCGACGCGGCAAAGGAGTTGTACGAGGCGTTGGGCGCGTGGAAGCGAGGGATCAATTCCGCCACAGTCGAGGAGCCCCGCGAGGAGTCGCCTGAGCGGAAACGTCTGCCACCGAAGCCGCGAGCAGACTTTTTCCGCGACTTGCTGAACAGACTCGGGACTCTAAAGCGAGTGATGGGCGACACGAACAAGTTCTTCCCAAACCCTCGTTACGGTGTTGCCGTTCGATCGGCGGACGAAGTTGGCCGGGCCTTGGTGGCGTGGCGTGACGAACCGGCGTGAGGCGGACAACACGGTTGGCGCGTCCTCTGGTTGGTGGCAGAGAACGCGCCATTACCCCGGGTGGAGTGGCGGGCCGGCCGGCTGGAAAGAATTCCGTTCGTGCCCACACGTTGGCCTTGCTGCCGTTCAGGGCAGTTTCAGAGCATTTCACACAACGGGAGGTTGGCCGTAATAAGTGTATCTGTAGCGATACTCTTTGTTCCGCTATCGGTAGTCGGGTCGCCTACTGCTATGGGCTGGTTGTTTTCACTGGTTGACAGAAACGCAACGTGTCGATAGACTCCGAGCATGGCGAAGAAAACCGACAAAACGTTCTCGGATCAGTTGAGGGAGGCAATTCGGTCTGACGGCCGGAGCCCGTACCGAATTGCCGGCGACACTGGCATTCGGCGAGAAGTGCTTTCGCGGTTTCTGAATGGCCAAGCCGGTCTTCGTCTGCCGACGGTCGACTTACTGGTCGAGGCGCTGGGCGGGGAGTTGGTCATACGGCCATCAAAACAGCGGAGCAAGTGAGAGTGTGGGTAGCAAGGACGCGACGCGAAGGACGCGGTCAAGAGTAGGCTGGCGTGTGCCGGCGGCGTAGGCTCGACGTGACGACTTTCGTGACGGTCAGGACGGCCAGGGCACCGAACACAGAGGAACGGTGCAATGAGCGGAAACGTAGTTGAGACAGAATTGCCGTTGCTGCTGAGCGCAAAACAGGCGAGCAAACTCTTGGGCATCGGCGAACGAACGTTGTGGACGTGGTCGAGGACTGGTGTGTGCCCGCCGCCCGTGTATGTTGGCAACGGTACACGGCCGGCTGTGAGGTACAGACGCGATTCGATCTTGGATTGGCTTGACGGTGGGTGTCCCAGAGTTGATGCGAAAGGGTAACCGATGGCAAGTGTCTTCAAGCGAACGCGTAAGAGGCCGATCCCGAAATGCGCCGAGATCGTTGAGAAGCGCGGTGGCAAGCGGGTTGCCATGTGGACTTCCAGAGGCCGCCCGCATCAGGCTGAATTGACGCCAGACTGCCAGGCGGTAGTGATCGTCGATAAGCACTACACGGTTGAGTGGGACGACTGGACCGGGGAACGGAAGCGATGCAACGGCGGGCCGGATAAGGAGACCGCCGAGCGGCTTGGCAAGCAGAAGGACGCCGAATCGCTGGCGCGGCGTGAAGGTTTGATCGACCCGCGGGCCGAGAAGGTGGCATCAGAAGGCCGACGTCCCATTGCACAGCACGTGGCTGAATTCCGGATGAGCTTGAAGTCGAAGGGGAACACCTCGGATCACGTGGCCCTGACAACGGGGCGACTTGAGACGATCCTTGCGGCGGGCAAGGACGACCGGGTTACCGACATGAGTGCGTCGGCGATAGCAAACGCAGTTCACGCTCTGCACGCCGGCGAGGCGAACAAGAGCCTGAGGACATGCAATGGCTATTTGCGGGCCGTGAAGCAGTTCTCCCGATGGTGCCACCGAGACGGCCGAGTCGCGTCCGATGCGTTAGAGCATCTCGAGGAGTACAACACCGAACCCGATCGGCGGCGACAACGAAGGGTGCTGGATCCCGACGAGTTCCGTTTGCTGATCGAGTCGGCAGAAGCCGGGCCAGTCGTTCAAGGCGTGGACGGCCCAGCCCGGGCGATGATGTACATCCTGGCTGCATGGACTGGATTCCGCCGGCGGGAACTGTCGTTCTTAACCGCGCGGTCCTTTGACTTGGAGGCGATCCCGGCGACCGTAGGCATTGCGGCGGCGCACACCAAGAACCGGCACGAGGCCACGCAGCCGCTTCACCCGACTGTGGCCCAGCGGCTGCGAGATTGGCTTGCGACCCTTGGCGAGATCGATCCCGACGAACCGCTGTTCCCGCTCAGAACCATTGGGGGCAGTTGGCGCCGGACGGGGACAATGATGCGAGAAGACCTGAAGCGAGCCCGGGCGATGTGGATCAAGGCTGCCGAGCACGAACCGGCCGAGCAGGAGCGACGGACCAAGGATCCGGATACCCTGAGTTATCAGAATGAGGCCGGCTTGTTTGCCGACTTCCACGCCCATCGGCACGGGTTCATTTCGAGCCTCGGCAAGGCTGGGGTTCCTTTGGCGACCGCCCAGAAGCTGGCCCGGCATTCGGACCCGAAGTTGACGGCGAATATCTACACGCACTTGGGGGTGTTCGACGCTGCAGCGGCGGTCGAAAAGCTGCCGGATTGCCCTGCTCACCCGAGTAATCCGCAGCCGCAAGGCCAGCGTTTGCGGGCTACTGGCACCGAAGACGCCGGAACCGAAAGGACTTGCGGCGATCGAAATGGGCAGTATCTGGGGCAGTACGAACGCCGCTTAAGGGTGCATTTCCCAGCGAGTCCCGGCGAGAGCGATGCCAGGTCGCTCGGTTCGAACGACAAGTCACAAGTCGTTTGCCGCCAAGAAAAAACGAAAGCCAGCGAGTCCCGGCGACTGCTGGCGAGAGTACCCCCGGTTGGATTCGGACCAACGACCCCCGGTTTAGGAAACCGGTGCTCTATCCCCTGAGCTACGAGGGCATGTCGGCCGTTGGGCGACTGGACGGCCTTCCAAAACGACTATTGTACGATCCGGCGGGTGTTCCTCCAACCGGCCAGCCAAGGTCCGGACAATATCAGCGGCGCGGAGGTTCTACCGAGGATTTGTTGGCGCCGAAATCTGGCACAGTTCCCCCAAAGGCGTGGTGTGGATGGTGGAAAGTGGTGGAGAGAACCGATGGAGCGCGGCGCAAGCCCACGCGGCTATCAGTGCAATGGCGGAGGTGTTTTGGGGAAGGCAGGCTGAAGCCCGTACTCCAACGGAGCGCGGGGTAGGCCCATGTGGCTGTCAGTGCGATCGCGGAGGTGTTTCAAGGAACACAGGTCTGGCTCCTGCCAGCGGGGGGGAAGGCCACGCGGCTATCTTCATGGCACCCGCCGCGAACCCCGCGCGCCAACCGGCTCGGGCAACGGGATAGGACGACTGAAGGGGCAGTATCGACCTCGCTCGCCCAGATTCGCCATATTGCGGCATTTAGATTGACATGCGAAATTTGGCGAAGTTATACTAGCGGAATGAATAGCCCGAGTCGCCGGAAAGTCGTGACGAGCGATGTTGGGCGGGGCGAGCCAAACGGAAGTGGCCCTAGCGTTTAGCACTTATCACGCCGGGTCGGGATCGATTGGATGCCAGCCTGCCCGGATGAAGCAAGCAAGGCAATAGGGGACCGCTGGGACTGTATCTTCTCGCCTCTTGTGAGAAGCCACCAGACGGACCTCATAACCGTTTTCTGGATCGGCTCGTGGTGGTTGGGTTCTTCCCCCTGCCGAGTGGTCAAAGGAAAGGTCACCCCAATGAACCTGGTCGGCAAGATCTTCATCGTGCTCATTCTGATCATGAGCATCCTGTTCATGGGCTTTGCGGTTGCGGTCTACGCGGCGCACACCAATTGGCGCGACAAAGTCAAGAATGCGGACAATGGCCTGGAAACGCAGCTTAAGAACGAACAAGCCGAGGTCAGCCGTCTGAGCGACCAGAAGACCAAGATCGAACAAGAATTAGCCACGGAGACGCGGGCCAGGCAGAGCCAACTTGGCTCGCTCGAGACCGAGAAGGAGCTGTTGGCGAAGGAACGCGACCAACTGAGCAAAGACATTGCCGTTGAGAGAGAGGCAGCCCGCGACGCGGTTGCGGCCATGAAGGCGACGCACGACACCCTGGCTGCGCTTCGCAAAGACGTGGACAAGCTCCGCGGCGACATCCTTGCCACGCTGGCGGCTCGGGACGCAGCGATCACGAATGTGATTGCCAAGACCGACGAGGCCAACGGGCTGGCGATCGAGATGCAGACACTGCAGAAGCAGGCCACCTTGACCTCCGAGCAGTTGGCCGAGGCGATGGAGGTGCTCCGCAAATTCAAACTGAGCGCAGAACCGGAGAAGTACCGAGACACCCCGACCAAGGGCGTGACGGGGATCGTGACGGCGGCTCTGGCCGGTGGCTTCATCCAGGTCAGCCTCGGCGAAGACGACGGCCTGCTCGTAGGGCACCGTCTCGACGCCTACCGAGACAGCACGTACCTCGGCAAGATTGAAGTCATCCAGACTCGTCCGGACCAGGCAGTGTGCAAGGTCCTGCCGGAATTCCGCAAAGGCATTATTCAGGTAAACGATCGTGTCAGCACCGGACTCCAATCTCAGTAGACCGATTCGGTACCGCAAACCGAAGGCCGACATCTATACTTTGCTGTTGGCTATTGCGCTGGTCGCGCTGATCCTTGCCTGTGGCTTCGTTTTCCTGGAGATCAAGGACTACGGGGACCAGCCTTTCTCCGGCGCACCGTCTGCGGCATTGCCGATCGATCGGCCGATGACGCTGGCAGCGGTTGAGTTGCCCCAGACCGGTACCGCACCCGCTTGGTTCGGCCTGGCGTAGACTGAGGATCGCCCGCCCAAGGGCTGTCCGGAGGTTTGTTGGGTGAGCATGACAGCGGCGAGTGATGGCATGTGAGGGAATGTCGACCGTAATTGATTGAGCGAGGCTTGACGCGTTTTCAAAGCCGAGGCCGTTAGACGGCCGCGGCCACTCTCACCCGGCGAGCAAGGATGCTCTCAGGACTATTCTCCAATCTCCGAACGGACATGGTTGTCGATCTGGGCACGGCAGTCACGCGACTGGGACTGCCCGGCCAGGGTGTCGTTCTTGAAGAGCCCACGTTGGCGGCGATCGATCCGTCGACTCGCCAGATTCTTGCTGACGGTTGCGCCGTGGGACATCTTGCCCAGCAGATGCTGGGGCGCACGGCTGACTCGATTGAGATTGTCGAGCCGCTGCGGGCCGGTGTGGTGGCCGACTACGAGATCTGCGAGGCCATGCTGCGGCACTTCTTCCGCAGAATTCGGCCGGCCGGGGTGTGGGGCAAGCCCCGGGTGCTGGTCACGGTTGCGGGCGACACCACTCCGGTGGAACGGCGCGCCGCCCTGAACTCGACCTATCGCGCCGGCGCGAGGCAAGTCATGCTGCTTTCGAAGCTCAAAGCGGCGGCCCTGGGGGCCGGGTTGCCGATCGCCGAGCCGGTGGCGAACATGGTCTGTTCGATCGGTGCCGGATCGACGGAAGTGGGAGTACTCAGCCTGGCCAGCGTCGTGTCGGCGCGGTCGATACGAATCGCCGGCCGAGAGATGGATCAGTCCGTCCAGGACTACCTTCGCCGCCATTTCAGCCTGCGAGTGAGCCGGCAGGGCGCGGAACGTTTGCGGATCGAGATCGGAAGCGCCCGGCCGCTGCCCCAGGAGCAGGTCTGCCAGGTGCGGGGAAGCGATCACGTGACGGGACTGCCGCGAGAATCGCTCGTTGCCAGCGAACAGGTCCGCGAGGCCTTGGAGGAACCGCTCGACAAGATCGTCGATGCGATTCGCGTGACCCTCGATCGCCTGGATCCGGAACTGGCCGCCGACTTGATGGATCAAGGGATGGTGCTTTGCGGCGGCGGGGCCCTGCTGCGCGGTCTGGATCGCTTGATCGCCGAGCGGACCGGCCTGCCGGTGCGGATTGCGGAGCAGCCCGAAACGACCGTCACTTGCGGTGCTCTCATCTGCCTGGAACACCTCGACCGCTGGCAAACGCTGCTCGAGCCCAACTGACAACCCGGCAGGCCGGAGCCTGAGCTCCAACTTCCTGAGAAACCGAACCATCGATAACTGAACCCTTCCATGCATCGCTCCAGGCCGATCCAATCTGTTGCCGCTCGGCGGCGTCTGCCCCTGGTGGCGACGGGATTGATCGCAGCTGCCGTTCTTGCGGTGCTCCCTGGCCGGCTTGCCGACGCGGTCAGGGCACCGATTGCTGCGGGCCTGGCGCCCGCCCAGCGGGGGCTTGCCGTAGTGCGTAAGGCTGGATCCGACGGGCTGGTGCGGGTCCGCGCTCAACTGGCCGGTGCTGAAGCCGCGGCGCAAAGGGAAGCGGAGAACCAGCACCTCGCCGAAGAGAACCGGCAGCTCAAGGCTGAACTGCAGGCGGCTCGGGATCAGGTGCGTCTGCTGGCCGGCAGCGAGCCGGCAAATCCGCCGCTGCTCACGGCCGAGTGCATTTCGGCCCGTGTTCTGGGCGCTGCGGCCCAGTCGTACCTGGCCAGGAATCAGTTGCTGGATGCGGGGCGTTTGCAGGGTGTCGAGCCGGGCGATACGGTGCTTCGGCCGGCAACGCCTCTGGTGGATCGTGGCATGAACGTCGGGGTCGACAACGGCAATCTCGTCCTGGCAGGAAGTTGTGTCTGGGGCAAGGTAACCTGGGTGGGATCTCACACGAGCACCGTTTGCCCGATGACGGAGCCGGGATATCGCGACCTGGTTCGCCTGGCGACGCCAGCAGGCCAGGGGCGCAGCCTGCGTCTCGGAGCCAAGGGCATGCTGGAGGGAACCGGGGAGGCCCTTGCTCGGCTCCGTATGATCGAGACGACCGAGCCGGTAGCCGAAGGCGACCTGGTGGTCTCGATGGCCGGGCAGGGTTTTGTCGACATGCCGCTCATGTGCGGGAAGGTGGTGCGGGTGGAAAGTCCGCACGGTGCGGGCCACTGGGAGATCTGGGTTGCGCCGGCAGCCGGCGAATTGCCCGGCACCGTGTCCATTCTCCGGCCTGCAGCCGAGGCCCAGGAACTGGTCCGGCGCCAGGACCGTTCTGCTGCCTCAACCAACTCGGAGTAAGTTCATGGGCTACCTGATCATTGCCCTGATTGCCTACCTGGCGGTCGCCATCCAGACAACGCTGATCGACGCGATCGCGATAGGCCGATTCGTTCCCCAGTTGCCGGCCATGATTGCCGCGGCTGTCGTTCTCGTCCAACGCGGCAACCCATCTCTGGCAATCGCAGCGGCCATCGGCCTCATGGAAGACGCCCTCTGGCCAGGCCGGCTGGGAGTGGCCACTGGCTGGTATCTCCTGCTGGCTTGGGCTCTGCTGGGAGCGAGCGAACGATTCGACCTGCGCCGTCCAGGACTCCGAATCGCCGTCAGCGGAGTATTCGCCGGGCTGGTCGTGCTGTGCAGTGGGGCCACTCGATGGCTTCTGGGCGAACCCACGGTCGGGCTCGTCGAGATTGGCCTTTCGGCCCTGGGAATCGGGATCTACACCACGGCAGCAGCCGTACCGTTCTGGATCCTTCTCGGCTGGGCTGAAAGTATTATCGAGCGGCGAGCGGCGCAGTACGGAGTGTAACCATTTGCAGGACTGGGCCATGGGATCGGCCGGCTACTTCCAATGGGAACGATTTCGGATCCGGACCTCGCGCCGGCCGGCGATCGGCGACTCCCGGCAGCGGATGCTGGCGGTTTTCGTCGGGTTTGTCGTGCTGCTGATGGTTGTGTGCGGGCGGCTGATCCACCTGGAATTCACCCAGGGAGCCGCCTTCCGGGCCGAAGCGGCCAAACCGCTCGAGCGCGAGTATCTTGTACCGGGGGTGCGAGGGCGGATTTTGTCGGCAGACGGTGCCGTGCTGGCTTGGGACAGGACGTCGCGGGCCCTCGCGGTGCACTATCGCTGGATCGAAGAGCCGGCCGACCCCGGCTGGCTCCGCTGGATGGCCCGCTCGCGGCTGACGCGGGCGGAACGGCGGGACGAACGGCGGATGGCGGAGGCGGAAGCCGAGGTTCTCAGGGATCGCCGCACCATGGCCGAACGAGTGATTCGTTTGACCGGTATTCCGGCCAGGCACTGGAACGAGCGTGCCCGGCGCACGGTTGCGCGCGTGGAGCACATCCGCAATTCGGTCAACCAACGTCGACAAGCGGCTCATGAGAAACGGTTGACTGGCGACGGCCGGCGATCGGACCTGGGAAAAACATTCTGGCAGCGCACAGGCGCAGCCCTGATGGACGCACTCCGCTCGCCGGAAGCCGACCGGTTCGAGCCGATACGCGTGGCGGAAGAGTACGACTATCACGTGATGATCGAGAATATTCCGCTGGAGGCGGTTGCGGCCATCGAAGGCGATCCCGCAAAGTATCCGGCGGTGAGACTCCTGACGCAGGAGCGGCGCACGTATCCGCAGGGTTCGCTTTTCGCCCACGGACTGGGATACCTTGGAGCGGTCGACTCGGGCGAACTTCAGCCGGAGGGCGACTATCAGCCGGAGGACCGTGTCGGCCGTGCGGGCCTGGAGTTGCGTTATGAGAAAGCCCTACGCGGAATGCCCGGCCTTGCCGTCGAGCAGACGGATCGGAGCGGACGGATCCTTTCGGTCGGGATCTCACGGGAGCCCATCGTGGGAAGAGACCTTTTGCTGACGGTGGACGTTCCGCTGCAGCAGGCGGCGGAAGCGCTGCTGGAGCAGGCCCTCCAGCGGCGCCGATTGCGGTTGCCCAACGCTCCTGCGGCGGGCGGGGCGATCGTAGTTCTGGATGTGCGGACGGGGGCCGTTCTGGCAGCGGCTTCAGCGCCCACGTTCGACCCCAATGTATTTGGGGGGGGTGATCCGGCGGCCGTGGAGGAACTGCTGACGACGCCGGCCAACCCGCTCTTCAACCGTTCGATTCAGATGGCGGTTGCGCCGGGCTCGGTCTTCAAGGTCGCCACGGCCACCGCGCTGCTGCAGGAAGGAGCGGTTCAACCGGGAGAGACGATGGTCTGCCGCGGCTACCTGCGATCCCCCGAGGCGCTCCGCTGCGCCGTCTTTCGACGGCACGGGGTGGGGCATGGCAATGTGACCCTGTCGGACGCCCTCTGCGAGAGCTGCAATGTCTACTTTCTTCACCACGCGGGGCGGATGGGGTGGACGCCGATCGCCGAGTGGGCATGGAAACTGGGATTCGGACATCCCACGGGGATCGACTTGGACCATGAAGCATCAGGCCGGCTTCCCTTGCCGCAGCCGCGATCGGAAGCGGCGATCGATCACGCAGCCGAGCTCCCCGCGATCGGGCAGGGTGAAGTAACCGCCACGCCGATCCAGGTGGCCTGCATGATGGCGGCGGTCGCCAACGGCGGCCGGCTGATCACGCCCCACGTGGCCGGCGGATACGGTTTGCCGGTCGCCGACGGATCGGCCGTCCCCATGGATGAAGCCGGCAACGAGGCGGTTTTGACCGCGGCGCCGGTTCGGCCGATCGAAGGAGTTTCTGCGACCGCTCTGGCGGAGATTCGCGCCGGGCTGGTGCGGACCGTGGTGGATCCAGCCGGCACGGCCTACGACGGCGATCAGGCGTCGGCCGTCCGTTGGGCGGGCAAGACGGGCACGGCCGAAACGGGGCTCGACGGCCAGGAACATGCCTGGTTTGCCGGCTATTGGCCTGCCGATAAGCCGCAAGTCGCGCTGGTTGTCGCCCTGGAACACGCCGGCGACGCATCGGAAGCAGCCGTTCCCGTGGCCAGGCGGCTGGTGATGCAGCTTGAGGCGGGATTTGCGAATCGATAGGGCGGATTTCTTTCTCTTTCGGCAGAACAACGAAAGAGTGTTGCCCTGTCGGAGGTGGACCTCAGAAACCCAGCTTGTCTCTGACGCCGGTTTGGTTCGCTACTTTCTGACGAGGCCTACGAGACCGCCGGAGATGATGGCGGAGATGTCTTTGAGAACAAAGGGGAGCGACAGGCCGCCCGGGGAAGCCAGGTACCTGGGCCGCCACTGGGGCTGGAATTTCTCCTTGTATTGGCGCAGTCCCTGGAAGTTGTAGAAATGCTCGCCGTGCCGGAACACGAGATTGCCGAAACGGCTCCAGAGAGGCGCCAGGTTGTGGCCTTCGAATCCGGATAGGGGAGCCATACCCAGGTTGAACCACTGGTATCCCTGCTCGCGTCCCCAGAGTATCAACTGGGTGAAAAGGTATTCCATCACACCGGAAGGCGCGTCGCTCGTGTAGCGCATCAGGTCGATGGAGACTTCCTCTCTTGCGTCGCCCGCCCACAGGTTGGCGAAGGCCAGAATCGTGCCTTCCTTGTGAACGACGGCAACCGGGCACCTGGCGATGTAGTCGGGCGAGAAGAAACCAAGGGAGAAACGCTTCTCCGCAGCACTCTTCTCCGACAACCAGGCATCCGACACGCGTTTCAGCTCATCCATCCTTGCCGGGACCTGGGCTGGAGAAAGGATCTCGAAGGAGCACTCCTGCCGCTGAAACCGGTTCCACGTTTGGCGAATGGACCGCCTCGAACTCCCTTCCAGGGAGAAATCGGGAAGCCAAACGCGGGCCTCCTCTCCCAGTTTGAGCAGGGCGAGTCCCAGGTCCAGGTACAGGGGCAACGATTCCTCGCCAACCTGGTAGAAGCTGATCCGGGCGTCGAAACAGTCGCTCATCTCGCGAAACTTCCACGCCAGTTCCTCTCGGATCTCGGGCGGGCCGACCGGATCGCCCATGGCGATCCAGTTCCGCCCGGCAATTCCGTACATGATGAACGCCGCTCGTTTCTCGTCGAACAGTAATTCCTTGTCGCCCATGAGGGCCAGGTGGGCGCTGGAGACCGGCGATAGGGCGACAATCTTCGCCGCCAGAGCCAACTCCTCGGAGCCCGGCAGAACCGGTTCGGGAACGGTCGGACGCAGAAGGCGCGCCAGGGAGGCGAAAAGCAGGACGATCGCAACGCCGGTACTCGCCCTCATGAATCGCGGCGCATCGCCGCGGAGGGAAAAATGCCACCACAGGTCGCCGGAATAATCGACGTGCTTGTAGGCAAACAGGCCGATCCAGACCGAGCATGCGGTGACGAGCAGGACGGCGGCGGTCCACCCGGGATTCAGCGGTTGCCGGAACAAGGATCCCTTGCGGTGAAAGCAGTGGCGGGCCGGCAGCATGATGGCAATCATTACGACCAGGATCGTTGCCTCCTCGTAGTCGAATCCTTTCAACAGGGAAAACACGGCCCCCAGGGCAAGCATCGCCATCGTCAGCCAATACGCCGAGTCCAACCGGCGCTGCAGCCCGCGAGCCAACAGGAGAAGGCAAACCCCCAGCACGCTTCCCAAAAAATGGGAGATCTCAAGCACCGGCAACGGCAGGATGTCTCTGATCCAGGCCAGGCGCCCGTGATCGGCGGGCAGGGCCCCGGAGAACAGCAGGATGGCACCCGCCAGGAACACGACCAGGGGGAGCAGGCAATGGGTCACGGATGGTGCGATTGCCCGTATGCCGCCGGCCACACGCACGACGTGCTGGCGATGCACCAGGGCTTCGTAACCGGTCCACAGGATCGCCCCGATCGCCAGGGGAAGGAGATAGTAAACCAGGCGGAAGACGAGGAGGGAACCGAGGAGAACGTGGGGATTCTCGGCACCGCTGAAAACGACGATCACCAGTTCGAAGACTCCCAACCCGCCGGGCACGTTGGAGAACACGGAGGTCACGATCGCCAATAGATACACGGCGACAAATTCGGGGTAGCTCAGCACAACCGATTTGGGAAGCAGCATGTAGAGGATGCCGGCGGCCACGGCCAGGTCGGCCGCGGAGATGAGAATCTGGGCCACCGACAGACGTAGCGGGGGCACGCGGATTTCCCAACCGCGGATCCTCAGGGGTTCCCTGCGGAAGATTCCCAGGGCGAGATAGATTGTGACCAGTGCCAGCAACAGCACACCGATGGGCCGCACGTTCGTGAAGGGCAAGGGAATCTTCGCCGGAATCGAAAGCGGTTCAGCAACAAACACGATCCCGGCAAACGAGCACAGCCCCAGCCAGAAACTCAAGGTCAACAGGCCGATCAGCTTGACGATGTCGAGAGACGAAAGTCCCCATGTCGAGTAGAGCCGATAGCGGACCGTGGTGCTACCGAGCAGCGCGCCGAAGTTGTTACTGCTGACATAGCCGAGAAAGGACGCAAAAGCCACCTTCCGCACGGGGAGTCGCTGTCCCAAATGGCGGGTCGCCATCAGGTCGTATCCGATCAGGATCATGTAGTTCAAGGCGGTCAGCAGGAGTGCAGCGACGATGCTGATTGTCGGGATTGCAGCGAGATCCTCGAAGATATCGTGGAGGTGGTATCCGGCCAGTTCCCGATGGAGCAGCCAGGCCGCTGCCAGAAAGAGACCGAGCACCAGAAAGGGCAGGATGAAACGAAGATATCGTCCGTACGATGGTTTCACGAGCCGGCACCTCACCGGATGAGATTGTCACAAGAATGGCGAGTTTCACACGGGGAGCGTGGCACACGATCGATTGTCCTGCTATCGGCTCCAGAGGCCCTGACAAATCGTGAGAGGTTCCCAGGGCCTGGTATACCCTGACCGAGGATCATCGATTCGACCGGCTGACGCGACCGTGGCGTCTGCAACTCTACTTCGCCAATTCGCACCTGTCGGGCGGCGCGCCAACTGGGTGACCCGATCGATTGGCGACCAAATAACCCTGCGAAATTCCCAGGGAAAGGGGGTAGTCGCCTTTTTCCTCCTGGAATCACGCAACCTCATTTCCCGACACCGTCTCGGCTGCCCAGTTGTAGCGGATATTCCACGCGGCGGGCGTTACCTGGAACTTCTGTTCTCCAGCAGGTTTGCCATCGGCGACGAGAGCGGATGGCGTCGACAACGAAGAACCGTCTCCGGCGGCAATTTCGGTACCGGACGATCCTCGAAATCGTCACATCCGTTTCCTCCTGGGCAAGGAATGTTCGGCTCCGGCAAAGGGGGCAAGAGATTTGTTGGCGCCGTCTTTCGTTGTGGATTGAAACCGGCGTAATCCGATCCGATCCAGCAGTATTGCGGTGATGATTCCGCCGGCTTGGCCGTTTCCCGTCGGCTGCCGCATTTTCCTGTCGATGCGACAGAGCTCCTGCGCATCGCCAGCCAGAAGGGGGACATGAATGAGACGACGTTTCGAGTGTTTCGCAATTGCCGTTTTGGCAACCGGGATCGTGCCGAGCCTTGCCCGTGCCGACGGGCTGCAACAGCCGCCCGGTGTAAGTCAGACCAGCTTTTTTGTCGAGGAGACCAGTGGCACGGAATGCGGAGAAGCCGGTTGCTCCTGCAGCGCGTGTTGCGGCGGCTGTTCCTGCTGGGAAGGTCTCCTCACCAACGTGATGGTTCCCTACACCCTCGCCAAGGAGACCGCGAAGAATTGCTATGGGATCAATGTGGGCGGCTGGGTCCAGGCCGGGATGACGGCCAATTTCGAAGACCCCCACGACCGCTACAACGGCCCCGTGCTGACCAACGACCGGGTCGGCGACCTGCAGATGAACCAGTTGTGGCTGTATGCCGAGAAACCGGTCGACACCGGCGGCTGCGGGATCGACGTCGGCGGCCGCTTCGACATGTTCTACGGTACCGATTGGCGTGCCGCCTACTACCACGGGTTCGGCTGGGAAGATCTGCGGCTGAACGGCCCGGATCAGCTTTATGGACTCTCACTCGCCCAGATGTACGCAGAAGTGGCCGTCAACGACCTGTCGGTCAGGATCGGCCGAATGACGGGCATTCTGGGCTATGAAGTTGTGCCGCCGATGGGCAACTTCTTCTACTCCCACTCCTACTCGATATGCTACGGCGAGCCGCTCCTGATCACCGGGCTGATGAGCGACTACCAGGTTAACGAACAGGTCAAGGTCCTGGCAGGATTCCATCAAGGGGTCCACCAGTGGGACAACAACGACGGCGGCCTGAACGTTCAGGCCGGCCTGATGTGGACCAGCGAGAATCAACGCGTCTCCCTGGCCTATGCCTTCGATGTCGGCCGGAATGAATTCCTCCCGGGCACGTTTCATCTCAAGGAAGAGTACCTGCACAGCATTGTGGCCAAGGCCCAGTTGACCGAACGCCTCCTTTACGTGCTCCAGAACGATTATGGCTATGCGAACGGCGACACCGGCTTCGCGGATGCCGACTGGTACAGCATCAATCAGCATCTCCTTTACACGCTCAGCAAGAAGTGGTCGGCCGGTGCGAGGATCGAGTGGTTCCGCGACGACGACGGCACGCGTGTTCTGGGACTGGGGAATCTCGATTGCCAAGGCTGGGACGGCCTGCCCGGCTTCAACGGCAGTTTCACCGAACTGACCCTCGGCCTGAACTGGAAGCCGCGAGCCAACATCCTCGTTCGGCCGGAAACTCGCTGGGACTGGTACTCCGGCTCGACCAACCTTGCCGGCGAACTCCCCTTCGATGACGGCACCAGCAGCAGCCAGTTCACCTTCGCGACCGACGTGGTCGTGATGTTCTGAACCGGCTCAAGCCGGAAAGAAGGATCCCTGGGGCAGAAGAGAGCAGATCACCTCCCCAAAAAAACAGCCCAACGGAACTATGTTCCGTTGGGCTGTCGACATTCTTGATCCGCGAAGGCCGCCGCTTGCTGCAGCGGACGAGTGCAATTCTGCCGGACACTCCGTTCGTTGGAGAGCCCGTGACAAGACAATTACAGCTTCGGCCATCGGCCGTTCTGCATGCCCAGATCCCACAGACTCTTGCCATCAATCTGCCGGTAGCGGGAGTGAACTTTCTGTTTGACTGGAGGGCATTGGATCCCAGTTCCCGGACGGTAGCGAGCCGCATCCGCCTGGGACGCAAAGCAGAGGCCCACCAAAGCCACCACAGCCAGCGAAGTCAACAACCGACGTATCATGGGATCTCTCCAGTTTTCGGACGTTCGGAATCGATACACCCGGAACCGGCAAGCGGCTCCCGGCAATTCCCATAGTAATTGGGGCAGAATCGTATTCAATAGGGAGTTCGACGCCGAGCTGCTGGCAAGGACCCCCCAATGCTCGCCCGCAGCGATAATGCGGGTAGAATCGACTTCCCGTCGGCAGTACGATCCTGTCGATTCTGCCATCTGGGCCATTTGTGCGGCAGGCGTGGGTGCACACAATCGGCGATCTTGGCAGCGGCTCCAGGAACGACTGACGAAAACACGCCCCGCTGGCCCCGGCATCGACCCCCGCAACGACGTCTGGCCAGATCGTTACCAGGCCTTCACAGTGCCTCGTTCAACCATCCGGGGTGTCGACCAGCTCCTGGAGCCGCGTCCGCAGCACCGGTGGTAACCGTTCGAGCCAGGTGCTGTCGATCAGGCCAACATCGAGCATGTCGCGAACATGTACCCGGTCCTTGTCTCGAAAGGAAGTCAGCTTCATGCGCACCAACGCCTCCAGACGTAGCGTGCGAGTGTCTTGGATCACCTCGCTCTCATGGACGTCAGGGGTCGGCAGCACGTATTCGGGCCGGACCTTCTCCAATGCGAACACCACGTGGACGGCATCTCGAGCCGTCGCCTTGGGACCGTCCAGAAACCTGCTCACTCCGGCGGCGTGCCGGTAGATGAATCCTTCACGTTCCAGCGACTCGATGGCTTTGTCCAGGTCAGCTCGCTGAATGAGGATGTCGACGTCACGCGTGTTGCGGACAGCCGTCTCATCCACCTGTGCGACCCAGACTTGAACGGCGTTTCCCCCTACCACCGCATACAGAATGCCGGCACGGTCCAGGGCTTTCGTCACACGCCGCAGTCTGTCTTTGACCTTTTCCACGGCTCGCTCAATTCTTTCCCAGAGGGCGTCGCCCGTGTAACGGATCGTGACCATCACTCACACCTTGCTCGAACGTACCTGTTTTCACGCTATTGTAACGCGCGTATCCGAGTGCGTGGAGACTCATGTCCAAAGTCAAATGGCGAAGAAATCTCCGAAGATCGTCGGCTCATGACGGCGAGCTGACGACAACCCTTGTGCCTGGCACTTCGAATCTGTTTCGTCATTCGTCATTCTCCCCACTCCCCTGCCGGATCGCCCGCAGAATCTCGCTTCCCACCGGCGGGCAGCCCGGAACGAAGATCCCCATCCCCCGCTGGTTGATCGTGCAATTGCCCAGACAGAGCGTGCCCTCCGGCAGTTCCGTGTGCCCTTTGCCAATCGCAATATGCAGCGGCCTGTCTTTGGGGAAGTAGTCGAACAGTTCGGCCCGGTTCTTCTTCAGAAACAACAGCAACGTCGACTGACAGGCACTGCACGAGTTGTTGTCGAGCACGGTCACGTTCGGAAACTCGATCGTCAGGTTCGCCGGCGGTGCCGCAAACGGTTTCGACCATTCCTGCCAGCCGTCGGGCGAGACCATGATGCGGTCCAGATGGATCGTGCCGTAACCCCGTTCGGCTCCGATCCGCAAATGGGCAATGCCTTCGGCCCGAATGCCCATCAGCCGGCAGGCGACGGCGTCGGCCGCCAGGGCATCGCTGCCCACGACCACCACGCCCAGCTCCTTGGGGCTTCCGGCACTGGGACCGAGACCTTCCATGCCCACCGTACCGTCGAGGATCGCCAGGTGAGGCCGCAACACGCTCGACATGTCGGCGATCGCCACGTCGATCGGCTTGGCGTCGATCCGGTCCATGGGCGGAAGCATGTGCAGCTCGACCTTGCTCCGCCGCCACAGACAACCTTTCATGTTCTTGACGGCAAGCGTCACACCCGTGTGCATGTGCATCTTCATCACGGGAATCGACACGATCAGGTCGAAGTCGAAGACGTCCTGGCAAACGCGGATCGAGTGAATCGCAAGCCCCTCGGGCAACTCGACCTCGACAAAGCGGCGGCGGTCCATATCGATCAGCCGACAATGACGCAATTGGGCGATTGCCGTAATCCCTGCCGCCTGGAAGGCCTCCAGAACGTTGACGCCGACAATCGGGCTCTCGCCGACGGCCACCGCGGCTCCCGCCTCAAGAAATGCATCGATGGCGGCCGCGACGACCTGACAATGAGTGACAATGCCCGACTCGCAGGAAGCGACCCGGCCCACATTCGGTTTGAGCAGAACCCGCATTCCTCGAACTGGAGCCAGATCAATCGACTGGAGCGCCCGTCGGGCGTTTTCATAGGGTCCCTCGCCGTGGGCAACGGCGACGGCCGGATTCACCCCGGCCGACCAGATCGGTTCGAGCGTCGGAAGTCGATCGTGTGGAGAAGTCAATCGAGTTGGCTCCTCGGGAGTTTTGCCGGTTTCAACCCGCTAATAGACAAAGACGTGTTGGCGGCCTCGGCCGATCGACCAGGGATCGTGGACGATCGACGACGCGTCAGCGAGTCTCTTGGAAGGGTATCGCAAGACGAACCTGCCAGCAAGCTCTCCAGCCGCAACACAGCGTCCGAAGCCACGTTCTGGACGCCGCCCGGTTTTCCGACGTCACGGGGACGATTTCTTCTCGTCCGGGCGCCTCAGGACCACAATCCCGTCGCGAGCCTCGACCATGCGGTAGTTGGCGAGCCGGGCTTCGTTGAGAACAAATTCGATGTTCTCTTCAGACTGCTGGAAACGTTCATACGTGTCGATCAGGACCCAATCGAACAGCTCGATACCAGATCGTCTTGGTCCGGCTTCTCGCTGGAAAGCGGCCCAACGCTGGGGTGCCTGGCCGACCGTATCCAGCCGCTCGACTCCCACGAAGTGGGCGGCGATTCGCCCGGTGGCCAGAACCGTCGCGTCGTCCTTGTCGACCAAGGCCAGGATCTCGTGCAGAGCTTCGATTCCCGACGACCCCGCAATCCGGTCGTGAAGCTGGCTCATTCCGACGTCGGCATACGTCTTGGCAAGCACTTCAGTGAGCGTGTTCGGGCACCAGGGCGAGGAGCCCAGCCAGAGAGAGGCGGCCAGGCAGCCGGCCAAAGCGGTGACGGCCGCACGCCCCATGGGCCCAATCGCCTCGCTGCCGCTCGCTGGATCTCCCGACTGATGGATCCCCCCAGCCATCGCGGCAAGAAACAGGATCGGGATCAACGTCGTTGTGTACTGGAAGGCAATGCTGATTGCCGGCTGATGGCCCCAGGCAACCAGCACACCCACCGGCAAGGCGCAGGCCAGCAGAATCCATCGACCGCGATACAGGGCCCTCCATCCCAGGGGAACGGAGAGAGCTGCAAGAAAGTAGAAAGACTCAGGCCGTAATACCGTGCCCCAGAAGATGCGGGGACGCAGGATTGGCGATGCGAGAATCTCCACGCCCGAGTCGCCCAGTTGTTGAAAGCGAGACACCTGGTAGGGACGAAGTCCGGAATACCGGTAGATGAGCACGAACGCGGCGATCGAAACGAGGTTGATCGTGACCCACGTCCAGAGAGGCAGCCGGCTGGCCAGAATGCCCGCTTCCGACGGCCGCAGGCCTTCTCGCCGATTCTGCCACCGCCCCCAGACGCACTGAAGGGCCATGGCCGCCGCCAGGCAGCCCACGATAACCACCACGTCCTCCTGAAAGCTGCACGCCAGCAAGGCCGTCATGAGGGCGCCGATACGTTGCCCTTTCAGCAACAGAAAAACCACCAGAAACAGCAGTGGAAACGCGAGGCTGACTGGATGCCAACCGTAGGAGTAACTCAAGTTCAGTTGGCTCAGTGCCGGGTAGACCAGGTAGGCAACTCCCCACATGGCCGCTTCGAGCCTGCTGGCGCCGAGTTGACGAGCCGTGCCATACAGAATCGGTGCTGGCAGAAGGAGGCAGACGGCCTGAACCACCATGAAGAGCCGGGGGTCGGGCCAGAGCCCCCAGAGGGGAGCCAGGAGCGCAAGGCCGGGATTGAAATGATCCCAGAAAGGCGGCAGGCTGGGAGTCTCCATGAGAAAGCCTCGACCGGCCCAGGTGTTGGCTACTCGCTGGCCAAAATGGCCGAAATCGTTGAACCCCAACAGAAAACTGTCGTAAGCCTGAACGCTCTGCCGGTACCACCAGATTCCGAGCGCCAATGCGACAATCCAAACCACCCACCCCCAGGCGGCAGCAGTCGCCAACCGCTGCAATCGAGATGGCACGGGCTGCGAGGCTGCCATTTCACCGACCGCAACGGCCGTGATCGCCGTCAGCACCAGCGGCTCGAGGAATGTCGGGGGGAGGGGAACGTCCAGCAGCCGAAGAAGGTCGAGTGCGGGAACAAAAGATGAAGCGAGCAGCCAGGCAATTGCCCGCGGGAATCGCTCGCGGCAGGTTCGGGCATAATGCAGGCAGAGCAGCGTCAGCAGTACCCCAAGCAAAAGGATCAAAGCCGCCAGGGCAACCGGCAGGACCACCGGACCCCAAAACCAGGGCGCCCCCGGCATTACCCAGTACGTGCCGACGAGGTGATGCCGCGTCGCCAGAAGGGCAACTGCCCAGGTCCAGATGCCCCCCGCCCCGATCGCCCCGAGGTAGGAAGCTCGCGAAGACAGGTTGCGAAGCGAAGTGGGGTGTGGTGTCTTGGCTGCCATCTGCGAGTGGGCGATCCGCGCGGTTGTCCGAGAAATCCCACTCTAATTGCGATCGGTGGGAACGACAAGTTGGGAATTCGTCTTCAGAAGTTCCAATAAAGCGTGGGGGTGTCCCACGGGCATGGACGTGCACAATCGGCGGTTTGGCAGCGGCCCCAAAACGAACCTGACGGCTCCGGTCATGGTCCTGAATGAGATTGCGTGATTCCAGCGGAAAAGGGCGACAGCCACGTGGCAGGTACCGTTTGCCCGTACGCCCAACAAGGGGGCCGTAGTCGGCCTCCCCCCACCGCGGTGTATCCGGTAGAATGGGTGTCTTGTGAAACTGCCACTCCAGGGCCTATGCCGACAATTGCCCGGAGACCAGAGCGACCCAGGTTGTCTGCTTTTTCCTGACAACGTCAAAAGCCCGACTGCCTGCGGCAAGTCTTATCGTTTGTGCGAGAGACTCGGCCCTTGCTTGATGGCAGCCGCCGGACTGGATCCTGAACCCGAACCCTGACCACTCCCAATGTCTCAACGCCAAATCCTCGTGACCAGTGCCCTGCCGTACGCCAATGGGCACATTCACATCGGCCACCTGGTCGAGTACCTCCAGACCGATATCTGGGTACGATTCCAGAAGCTGCGCGGCCGGCGCTGTATCTATATTTGCGCCGACGACACCCACGGCACGGCGATCATGATCCGGGCGCGAAGTGAAGGCGTTCCAGAAACCGACCTCCTCGACCGCATGCAGAAGGCGCACATCGAGGACTTCGGCGGGTTCGACATCGAGTTCGACAACTACGGAAGCACCAACAGCCCCGAGACCCGGGCCGTTTGCGAAGAGATCTGGGCTGCCATTCGCAAGGCGGGACTGGTCCACGAAAAGGAAGTCACCCAGCTCTACGACGTCCAGGCCGGCACGTTCCTGGCCGACCGCTTCGTCAAGGGCACCTGCCCCTACTGCGGACTGGAGAACCAGTACGGCGACAGTTGCGATAACGGCCATACCTATTCCCCCGCCGACCTGAAAGATCCGGTCAGCACCCTCTCCGGTACGGTCCCCGAGATTCGCTCGGCCAGCCACCTGTTCATCGAGATCGAGCGACTGCACGACTTCCTTGCCCAGTGGACACAGAGCGGCGAGCACCTGCAGCCCGAGGTGGCCAATTATTTGAAAGGACACTTCCTCCACGAGCCGCTCCGCGATTGGGACATTTCCCGTCCGGCGCCCTACTTCGGCTTTGAAATCCCCGACTCCCCCGGCAACTACTGGTACGTCTGGTTCGACGCGCCCATCGGCTACATCGGCTCGACCCGCCAGTGGTGCAACCGCCACGGCGAGAACTTTGACGATTGGTGGCGAAGCGACAAAACCGAGATCCACCACTTCATCGGCAAGGATATCACCTACTTCCACACGCTGTTCTGGCCGGCCATGCTCAAGACGGCTGGATTCAGTTTGCCCAGAAAGGTCCACATCCACGGCTTCCTGACCGTCGACGGGGAGAAGATGTCCAAGTCGAAGGGCACCTTCATTCGGGCCGCCACCTACCTGAAGTATCTCGACCCATCCTACCTGCGTTACTATTACGCCTCGAAACTCTCGCCGCGAGTCGACGACCTCGATCTGAACCTCGACGAGTTTGCCAGCAAGGTCGATGCCGACCTGGTGAACAACGTCGTCAACCTGGCGAGCCGGGCGGCCAGGCTGGCCCAGAAGACAGGCCTCTCCGATACCTATCCGGACGACGGTGGACTGTTTGAAAAGGCGGCCGCCGACGGTGACCAGATTGCCGCAGACTACGAAGCCTGCGACTACAACCGGGCCATGCGCACCATCCAGGCTGCGGGAGACCGAGCCAACAAGTTCTTCGATGGAGCCGCTCCCTGGGAGCTCCGCAAGGATCCGGAGAGGGAGAATGAGTTGCGCGACATCTGCACGATCGCGCTGAACCTGTTCCGCCAGTTGGCAATCTACCTGGCACCGGTGTTGCCGCGGCTCGCCAGGCAGACCGGGGAATTGCTGGGCGATCCGATCACCAGTTGGGACCAGTCGAAAACGCCACTCGTGGGCACGAAAGTCAACAAATTCAGCCACATGATGACCCGAGTCGATCGGGAGAAAGTGAAAGCCATGGTCGACGAGAGCCGACAGGTCGACGCAGCCCCCAGCCCGGCGGCCCAGTACAACGACAGCGATGAGGCCCTGAAGAACGAGCCCCTGGCCCCCGAAATCAGCTACGACGACTTTGTGAAGGTGGATCTTCGCGTGGCCCGCGTAATCGAGGCGAAGCATATCCCCGAAGCCAACAAGCTGCTGCAACTGACCCTCAGTTTCGGCGGCGATGTGACCCGCAATGTTTTCGCTGGGATCAAGAGTGCCTACGACCCCGAACAACTCGTCGGCCGGCTCGTGATCTGCGCGGCCAACCTGGCCCCGCGCAAGATGAAGTTTGGCGTGAGCGAAGGCATGATCCTGGCCTCCGGACCCGGCGGAAAGGAAATCTTTGTGCTCTCCCCCGACGCCGGCGCCAAACCCGGCCAGCGAGTGCACTAGAGTTGGCAGCCTTCCTCGCCAGGGTTTAGCCGTCGTAACCGAATTCGCCCCCGCGTAGCCGAATTCGCCAGAATTTGGCCCTTCGTCAGTCAATTCTCCAAAATCTGTCCATCGCGCTGGATTCCCAATATCCGAGCGGCTACCCTGGACCACTTACCTCGCGACCTCGCCCAGCTCATGGGCGACCTGCCATCTGTCTGCCCGCAAATCCGGCAGGAATCGATAGAACAGCCACCCGGCCAGAAGCCCGATCGCCAGTACCTGAAGCAGAATGCCGGGACCCTGGGGAAGAACCTTTGCCAGGACGCGAACCGCCAACAGGCACAATGCCACCGAGTAGACAGGTAACCCTGCAACCGGCGAAGTCTCCGGCAGCGAGATCCGGGGTTCAAACTGGTATCCGACAGCCAACGAAGCCAGGGCGTTGTCTGTCTTGGCAAGCTGTTCGTACATTCGCCGCAAGCTCTCGTCTTGACTCATGGCGAGACGAACCTCTTCAGCCCGATCGGACTCCAGCTCGCCGTCCAGCAGCGCCGAAAGCTCTTCCGGACTAATGGGTTGCATGGTGTTCATCCTTTCGATAAACGTCCGCTAGAGCCTGGCGAGCTGCGTGAAGACGCGACATGACCGTGCCGGCGGGAATTCCCAAGACATGGCCCATCTCCTGGTAGGAACAACCACCAAAGTACCGGAGATGAAGGATCTCCCTGTGTGCCTCGCACAACCGATCGAGCGATTCCTGAAGTTCCAGTTGCAGATCGCCCGGCGGGGTACTCTGGATGGGGAGATCGGCGCGCTCCATGGTCACCGTGACGGGTCTTGACTGGCGCCGTCGCAGCAAGTCGCGGCAGCAGTTCCTCAGAATCGCAAACCACCAGCTTCTGAACGGGCACGCGGAATCGTAATGGGCAAATGCCCGCCAGGCTTTGATCGCCGCCTCCTGGACTGCATCTTCGGCGTCTTCCCGGCTGCGGACAATCACGTAGGCATAGGCCGTTGACTGCCGCAGGAGAGGCTCGATTCTTTGCTGAAACTGGCGGTCTGACATGCCTGCTTTAGGAGAGTTTGTGAAGCATCTGGAGGAACTCCAGCAGTTGGCCCCGGCACACGACGAGGACCACCGCCATGGTCACCAGGAACACGGCAGCCAGACAGATCGCGGTGATCCCAAATCGCCGAGCCAGAGCTCCGCGATGGCTTCCCCGGATCGCCAGTGAGCCGAGCACAATGGCCAGGATCGCCTTCTCGGCCCCCAGCAGACTCAGGAAGCCCACCAGACTCAGCGCCACGGCCGAAATCCCGAAACCCACTCGCCTCCCGGCACAAAATGCGCCTGTCAACTCGTCTCGCTGTATCTGGCCTGTCGACATAGTCCTGCCTTTCAGAAGGTTGGTAACACTTCTCCCCTCTGAAACCAATACGAACGGCGGCGACGGTTTATTCGTCGCGGGCACGATCGGGCAGGGCGGATGGAGATTCACATCCGAAGGCGGGGCTCCGCCCTGGATGATGCAGCGCCTAGTACCAATCGCCGGTTCACTCTCCCATCGGCGTCGACCCCATCACGATCGCGGGCAGGGCCATGAGCACTTTGACCAGGTCCTCTTCGATCTCTACCCGGACCTTCTGACCGTTGGCCAGAATCGTCGTGGTGATCGTCAGCCGGTCCTTGCCTTTGGAGTCGGCCAGCTTGTCGACAACCACCTTGGCGGCCGCCCGAGTTTCCGGCATGGGAGCGTATTGAGCCGCCAGTCGAGCGATCGGAGCGACCGAAATGGTCACGCCGGCCGGCGGAAGATCTTTGTTTGCCGCCTTGCTGTCGTCGATGGCTTTCTTGAGGGCTTCGAGAGAATCGGTGCCTACGCTCACGTAGGCCGCCTTGTCGCTGGCGCCCACCACAAGCACCAGTTCCTCCCCAAACAGCTCCGCAAGTTGCGGCACCCCCAGCTTGTCTGTGGGAACTTCCAGCGTGTGCAGTCGAACTCCCGCATGTTCCGCCGCATTGAACTTGACGGCCTCGTTCATTTCCGGCATCTCCTTGGCGGCCTCGGCTACGACCGCTTTGAGGAGTTCTTCCACCTTCGAGCCGTCGGCCACGCGGGTCCCGCCCAGCAAGGTGGCCCGGCCTTCGCCGGTGAGAAAGAGGGCCCCCAGGTCAACCTGGCGCTCTTCCGCGGCAGAAGTGATCAGGGCAAAGGCGTCGTCGACCATTTCCTTCGCCGCCTTCTGGTCCTCTTCCGCGAGTCCCTCCTCCTCCAGCCCGTCGTGAACCCGGGTGCGGAATTCGTCGACCATGGCCTTGAGCTGCTCGACCTGGAACGGTTCCAGCCGGCTCACCCCGTTGTAGGAGAATGCCGCATCGGGAACCACAAAACCTCCGAAGTTCGTCGTCAGATCCTTGGGCGCCACGATCCGCTGGGCCGTTTCCGTGCCGGCCAGGGCGGTTGCCTCGATATCGAGGTAGATCGAAGGAACTTTCTCGTCGATGGCCAATCCCAACTGAATCGTATCGAGTTCATTGACGGCCTTTTTGAACTCCGCCAGGCCTTGGCCGGCCAGCTTCGAGCGAAGGGCATATTTCTCGTCGGACTCGCCCGCCCTTTGCGCCAGGCCCGCCTGGAGGCCCATCTCGAGTCCGCCCAGAAGCATTTCGCGAAACTCGCCGGGCAAGTTCTGCATATCGACCCGAACGGCCAGATTGTAGGCCTTCTCCAACCCCTTCAAGGCGGCAACCGGGTCCTTGGGCAGTTTGCCGAGAACTTCTGCCTGATTACCCAGAAAAACCCAGCCTCCTTCGCTTTTCAGGTACACGTTCTGGTCGTTGGCCGACGCCGTGAGGACTCCATCGGCCTCCTCAAGTTCCACCGCGTTGGCTTCCAGAATCGTCTTCAATTCGTCCAGGTTTGCCAGGGGGACGAAACCGAGGATCCGGATCGCGCCCCCATCGGCAAACACCAGGGCGCCCCAGGGCTTCGACCGGTCGAGCGATTTGAATTCGTGGCCGCCGGTTCCCATCATCGCCATCATGTCGACGGCCGCTCCCAGTTGCGGATTGCCCGCCAGATTGCCGACAAAATTCAGGTCGGAGATCAAGTCACTATAGCCCGAAAATGCCACGGTCACGATCGGCTTGATTTCCTGGGCGGCCGGTTCCTGGCCGGTCACGGCGGTGCCGACCAGCAGGCTGAGAATCAGGGCAGAAGTCAATACAAGGCAGTTGCGTTTCAGCACGACGACGTCTCCTGCTGTTGGGACTGGATGAATGGTTCTCTGGAAACGGGGGGACTACTCTCAGAACTCGCCCGTCAGGCCTGCTTCGGAGAGGAACCGCCGAGTGCGAGTCGATCGCTCCGGGATTATAGTGAATGGCCCCGGATTCTGGGAGCGGAATTTGGTCTGGGCCGACGGAGCATCTCCCGTGCAAGGAGATCGCCCGGATCGGCAGGGGTCCAAGAATGCCTTGCCAGCCGGCAGCCAATTCTTTCATAATGGGTGCACGAACCAGGCGGCAAACCCAGGCAAGCGAGGAATAGGCCATGATCAGCCGGCGCAGGTTTCTCAACGTGGCGATGGCAGCAGTGATCGCTTTGGCCACGCTCGGCGGCACCGCTCGATTGATCGCCGCCCCCTCGCAGGGTACGATCCGCGGCCGCGTGACGGGCGCGGATGCTCCCCTCCCTGGAGTCCTGGTCTCCGACGGCTGCCGGGTGGTCGCCACAGACTCCCAGGGCAACTACTCGCTTCCGATCGGTCCAGACAGTGCCCGATTCGTCTTCATCACCACGCCGCGCGGCTATTGGACCGAGGCGTTCTATCATCTCCTCGATGCCGCCATTGAGACCGGAAAAGCCGACTTCGCCCTGCAGCCGTGCGAGCAGCCCGACCGGTTCGATTTCGTCTTCATCACCGATATCCATCTGGAGCGCGAGGGACCCAGCATCGCCAAATTCAAAGCCAGTCTGGCCGAGATCAACCGGCTCGATTGCCAACCGGCCTTCCTTCTCAGCCAGGGCGATATCTGTCTTCAGGGCAACATGGGGCCAGAATACGCCGAGTGCCTGAAGACGGCCCAGATGCCTGTCCGCAACGGGCCGGGCAACCATGAGATGATGCTCAAGCACGACAATCCTCGCGACGACTTCGAGCGGCTTTTCGGGCCGACCTATTACTCGTTCGACTGGGGGCCGGCCCACATCGTTGTGCTCGACGGCAACAAACCCCTTGCCGGCCAGGAAGGCTGGCAGGCCGTCCACGGAGCGGTCGAAGCCAGTGAGCTGGCATGGCTCGAGGCGGACTTGGCGGCCCAACCCAAGGGCAAACCGATCATCGTGGGCGTACACATTCCGATCGTCTCGACCTACCCCGAGCGGCGCCAGCACAGCCCGGACAACGCGCCCTATTGGGAAGTGACCAACAACGGCGCCTTGACCAGGCTGCTGGCCGACCACGGCGTGGATCTCGTGCTCCAGGGCCACATGCACGAGAACGAGCGAATCACCGTCGACGGGGTCGAGTACGTGGAGTCGATCTCCATGTCGGGTAGCTGGTGGAAGGCGGGCGAAGGACTCGAACGCGGGGTCGACGGCAGCCCGCGCGGCTACCGGATTGTGACGGTCGACGGCGCCAAGGTTTCGCATCGCTACCGCCCGAGCTGCGAATCGTTTGTCGAGAGCCGGGGCCAGTGGTATCCGCTCGACGAAGCGATCGGCGATGCCGCAACCACCAGCTTCGTTTTCAACTGCTACGACGCACCCAACGGCTCGATCTCGGAGGGTCGGATCGATAATGGCCCCTGGCAGCCGATGCCGCCCCATGCCATGGCGAGCAAGCCCACGCCGGATCTGACCATGGTCCACCATTTCGTGTTGACGGCCGACACGTCCAAGCTGGCTTCCGGCGAGCACACCCTCTCGGCCCGGGTTACCTGGCCGGACGGGACGATTGTCGAGGAAAGCAAGCGATTCACTATCCAGCCGAAGCCGTAACGTCGCTCGACAGACGATTACGATTTCACGTGAATCAATAGCGAGCCGTCAGGCTCAGGGTTCCACCATGGGCCGTCGTCTTTGGGCCCCATTGGCCCTCATAGGCCAGAGCGGTCTCCATTCGACGGGGGCCGCAAACGGAAAGCGCGGTTCGAAGGAAACCGGCGTTCTGCAGAAAGGCGTCGGACGGAAGGTAAAACTCGCTGCCACCGTCGCTGAAGCGGACGCCGGTCCGCTCGTCGCTCAGGAACTCATGGGCCCAGCCGGCAGTGATCGCGGGACAAACCACCAGTTGCGACGCGTTGATCGTCCGGCCGATGCAGGCGCCCAGCCGCGAGCGCAGCGAGTCCGAATTCCAGGGCGAAAAGGTGAAGGCGGCCGGTCCAGTCGTGGTCTCGGCCAGCGCCTCGCGACCGCCGAAGGTGTATTGCAGCGATCCGAGCGGTGAAAGGTCCCAGCCGGCATTGGTGCGGGGGCGTCGAACGTCGAAGTAGATGGAACCATCGGAGGTGGAGTAGGCCGCATCGTAGTTGCCGAGAGATCCCGCCGTGCGTCCAGTGTTGTAGTCGTGATAACCGAACGTGGCGGCGCTGTGCAACCGCCAGCCCGCCAGGTCCACTGCGGCATAAGGCCCGATGCGATAGAGAGCCGCGCTAGCATATCCCGAGTTGTCGCTCAGATCCACGCCGAGATCGGCGTAGCCGAATACGACTCCCGCCATAAGCCGATCGGTGATCCACCGGTTGCCGTGCAGCAGGAAACCGACCGATTCTGCCCCATAGCCTATCGTCGATGAGGAGCCTTCGTTCTGAAACAGTCCGAAAGGTTCGATCGACAACTGGCCTTTGCCCGACGATCGCTCCGTGGAATCGTCCGCGGCCGGCGCAGCCTGATCCGATGGAAACATGCCCTCCCCGCAGCCCGGCAGAGTTCCTTCGGACAACCGCTCGTGCATCGAGCAGGTGACGAGGCGAACGGCCCTGTCGAAAGCCTGGTATGCATCGGGGCGGATCGAATCGAGTTCTCCGTTGAGCGTGCCGGTGCTGGCGAACTGCAGCTCGGCCAACATACCCGCGTAGGCGCCGCCCGCCGTGGCCAGGTCCGCATCCAGCGCCCCGGCAATCGCCCGGTTCCGCTCGCCGCTGACTTGATCGGCGAACTCACGCACATCGTCCACGACCAGCAGGAGCTCGTTGCCGGAACCGACGCATTGGAAGTCAAGCACGGCCGATTCAGACAGGCAAACCGGAACGGCCGCCAGATCGAGGAGGCCGGCCTGGAGCAGAACGAACGAGTTGCCCTGTCTCAAGGGAAGCTCGCCGAGGGTCGGTTCGCGAAGAACGTGCACCTCGGCCCCGTCGGCGAACCGGGCCGTGCCGGTAACCGTGAGGGTATCGCTGACAAGCTGGTTACCGGCGGTGCGAGCGACTTCCATTTCGAGCGCAGCGCCCGCCGCCTGGGTGTAATCGCCCGTGATCTGCCCGGCGCCCAGGCTGCTGCCGGGTGCGATGCCGGCTCCCGATTGCGTGTCCAGGTTGCCGTCGATGAGGAAGTTGCCCCCGAGCCGCCCGGGCAGAAAGCCATCGCCCGACGTTCCGAGCAGCACATTGCCCGTCAGCGTTCCATTGAGAATGAATGCCCCATCGCTGGAGTTGCTGGCACGGGAGACCAGATTCTGTTCAAAGCCGCGGACTTCGCCCGCCACGTGGACCGGCCCCTCGGCCTCCACGGTCAACTGATCGCCGTCGTCGTGGGTTCCCCCGTCGAGGTCGCCCTGGATGTCGCCGCCGACCAGCACAACCGTGTCGTCGCCCCCGCCCATGGCGACATCCCCGTCAACGATTCCGGAGTTCCAGAACGTGTCGTCGAAACTGCTCAACAGCGCGGCGTACTGGTCGGCCCATAGGGTCCCGCTATTTTGCACATCCATTGGACCGCGGGACCCGTCGGCGCGAACGGCGATCGACTCGCCAACCACGAGGCCCTGATTGTCGAATCGGGCGGACGAACAGAACTCGATCGAGTGGTTACGAACCGTCTTGTCAGGGCCGTACAGGCCGCCCAGAATCGAGCCCCGACTGGTCAACTGGAAGGTTCGGTGAATATCGGAGTCGTCGATGAGGATGCCGTTGCTGACCACGGCGCCGGCGGCAATATCGACCAAGGGTGCAACGCTTCCAACCGGTGTGAATCGGTCGCCGGCCCAGATTGTTTTGCAGTCACCCGCGACAAGGAAGTTGCCGATCTCTGGGCCGCTTCGCACGTAGTAGGGATAGGCCGTCGTGGGCACCACGGCTTGAACCGACAGGGCGTATTCCGCACCGGGCACGTTGAACGCGGCCTGGTACCAGTTGCCTGCCCCATCCCGGAGCCACGTCGAGCCCGTGCCCCACCGTTTCACGATGAACTCGCTTGACCCGACGATCTCCTCGGGAGAACCGCCCCAGTCGTAGGTGTATCCCAAGCGGGTCCACGGGTAGGGCGGATTGCTGGTGGGGTCGTAGGTGTGCATCTGGTTGGCCCACCACTGGTCGAACGTGGGATAGAGCTCCGAAACCTTCTCGTACTGAGATGTGTCGCGCCCGTCGCCGAGGCTCGAACTATCAATCCGGGTATCTTCCGCGGGGCGAAACAGCATGTCGGGGTGAATCAACACCTCCACGATCCGGTCGTCGCTGTGATTGGAGGGCATCCCCATATACTGCCGGTAGCGCAGTTCCAAATCGGGCACCTGGCCGACGGCCTCCTGAAAGAACGCGGACGTTTCGCCAACCGGAGCTACCCAGACCTCGGGGCGAAAACGGCTATCGGTGTAGTTGCGATCGTAGCCGGCGAAGTCGGTGAGCATGGTCATGACCAGTCGTTCGCCTGACCACTCCATCCGCCCGTCGCCCACATGGGCCAGATCGTGAGATTCCCGGACAACGTCGTTCGGCACAGTGCCGGAGGTATTCTCCACCGCCTCGACGTACTCAGGGTCGTAATCGTCAGGCCAGCCGGCCAATGCTGGGCAAACCAGGCAAATAGAGAGCAATGCGGCGATGCAGAGAAATTGGGATAAACACCTGGCTATTGGCACGCTAGAGCAGACGCGAAATATGGGGGCACCAGATTGTCGCGTGGCGATCGCTAGGTTGTGTGGATTGCCCATTCGCCCACCTCATGGGATCAGATTGGCAGAAACCCAATAGCGTCTTATCGGCTGTAGTCCGCTGCTTCTCCAAACGACTACGGGGCTTCGCCGGGCAACTACGGCGATTCTCCAGGCGCCTTGATACTCGAGACCGCTCGGCTGAAGTCTTCGTCGGAGAGTTCTTCCGCGACAACGTAGACGGGCGTGGGGCCCGGCACGAACTCCGCCCTGCCCATCGGCCGTCCCATCAGGTCGAGAATCTGCACTCGATTGCCGGCAAGCCGCAACGGGCTTGCCTGAACGCCTTCAGGGGCCCAGAGGACCAGAACGGTCCGCTCCCCGTCGCGGAATCGATAGGCCCGAACCCCCTCACCCAGCGCGAGCCGATCGACGAACCGGCACGTTACGGGAAACAACTTGGCCATCACGGCCTGGGCCGTGTAGACCTTGTGGGGCTCGCCCCCATACTCGAAGAACACGCCCTGCAGGCTGTCGCGATTCACGCCGTCGCAGGTGCCGGCGTGATAGAAGATCTTCTCGACACCGCCGGCCAGCATGATCACGTTCCAGCGAACCACGTAGGCCGCTTGAAGCTTCTCGTTCTCCAAGGGAATATCGAAACCTGAATTCGGCATCGGCACGATCGACGGATCGTCGTCGGCATAGTAGCCGTATTCGGTCAGCCAGATCGGCTTGCGACCGCCGTGCTCATCCATCAAGGCGTTGAATTTGCGAAGGGTCTCTTCCATGAACTCGGGCGGGCGGATCCGGGGATAGTGATGGATGTCGACGGCGTCGACCGAGTCGAGCCCTCCCGCAACGAGAAACTCGGTCCAGTCCCGGGCAATCGCCCCTTCGTGAATCCCGCCGATCCCCGCCAGGATCTTGCAGTCCGGATTGGCCGCACGGGCGGTCTCTGAAAACACCTTGACCCAGCGCGCGTAGTCGGCGCCGGTGTAGCCGAAGTCCCGCGGCAAAGAATACGACGTGTAAAGCGGCTCGTTGAACACCTGCCACCAGGTGATGCGGCCGCGGTAATGGTCCACGGAGTTGCGGACGTAATCTTCGAACTGGTCCTGCTGCCGCGGTGCATACGAGATCCGCTCGCGGTTCGTCGTGTAGCTGCCCGACGGGCTGTAGTCGCCCGGGGCGCTCGACGACCGGTAATTCGACGGGAACGGGGCCAGTCCAAGCACTTCCAGCCCGTGGGATCGGGGCCGGTTGATCTGCAGGTCCGTTTCGGCAAAAGTGAGCCGTCCCGGCTCGGGCTCCACTTCGTGCCACTTGCACGACCAGTCACGAACCCAGAGGAGCCCCGCCTTCCGGCACAGGTCCAGTAGATGGGGCCAGGGATAGGCGTGGTTGACTCCGAATCGCGAGTCCCGCGCCTGGCAGACGGGAATCGACGCCAGGCGAAGCGAGGCCACGGCGACCGGCGGCTCGCCCGCAACCGTTGCGGCCAGGCGCATCCACCCTCGGCGGGCCTCGTCTGGGCCCAACTGGATCGGGTGGACCGAACTTGCTCCCGCCCCTGGCGGTACTTCGACCGTCTCCTGCCAGACCGTTTCCTCATTGAAGTCGACGAGACTCAAATTGACCTTCACCGGCCGCGTTTCCGCCGACGCCGAACGATTTACGTGGAGCACAAACTCGAGCGGCTCGTCCCAGTCGAAAACATTGCCGGTCTTCTCGGTCGACAAGCCGATTTCGATTGGGTTGCGGGCCACGAAGGGCGTGGCCTGGCCGGACGCCTCCAATTGCACGGCGTCGATCCATACGGTGGCGTCGGCAGGCGGTTGGGCTTCTCCTCGCGGCCGTCGCAGATCGGGCCCCAACAGTACAGAGCACCACTCGGCCTTCGGCGTGAAGGTGACCGAGTGGCGCTGCCAGTCGATTCCGGCAGAGATAGCCCGATCAAAATCGCCCCCCTCGAACTGGCGCACCACCAGGCGGCAAGGCGTGTCGGCCTTTGCCGCTCGAACATAGGCCGACAGCGTGTGCGGTTTGCCGGGGGTGACCCTCATGAATCCCAGGCTCGCCGCCAGGGGAGCTCGAATCTCCTGGCGGCTCAATTCGAAGTAGTCGAACCAGGAGACCGGCTGATTCTCAGCGGAGAGCTCAATTCGCAAGCACCGTTGGCCGTCGATCGGCTGCTGAGTGTCGAGCGTGCCAAACAGGCGGTTCATGCTGCCGCCCCAGTGGGTTTCACGATCGAGTTGATTCGAGCCCCAGTTGTACGTGCCGCACTCGAAACTCCCGTTGGGAACCAGGTTCGCCTCCGGGCCCGGTTCGAATCGCATTCCCGGCCCGTACTGAGGCCGTTCGGTTTTGACCAGTTCCGCGTCGGCCAACCAGAGCGTGCCGGTCGATGTGAACCAGATCTGGAGCCGGCTGCCCACCGGGCAGTCCTGGGGGGCCTGAAAGACGAACGCGTGGTTCTTCCACTCGGCCAGTGGTACAAAGGCCTCATCCAGGCCCAGGCTCGTCCAGTTGCGGGTGTCGCGCATGCCGATCTGCACCATGTCGCCCGAGATCCCTTCGCCGCGAGCCCGAAACGCCAGCCGGTAGTAATGGCCTCGCTCGATGGGGATATCCATCTGGCAGAGCATGACGTGCGACGCCGGACCGGATGCGGTAAACGCCGTGCAGGCGAGCTTCGCGCACGGCTGCCCCTCCCCGTCGCGCTCGATCGAGAGCGTTTGCGTCACGCCCCCATCCCCGGAGACTCGCCAGGCGTCGGGGGTGCGGTCACCATTGGCATCCTCGTCGAAGGTGGGGTTGGCCAGGAGATTGGCCTCCACGGCGGCGAGACGGGCGACGGAGGAACCAAGCAGCAGAATGGCGAGCACGTGGCAGCAATGCAGGCGGTTCACGGCGGGATCCTTCGCATGGAGGTTGGACAGGTACGGGAAGGAAGGCGATCCGATGGCGCAATTATCCCGCAGTCCATTTGGGTTTCCAATCGGGCGAGCGGGGAGCACGGAGCAGGGAGCAAGGAGCGGGGAGCGGGGAGCAGGGAGCAAGGAGCGGGGAGCAGGGAGCACGGAGCAGGGAGCGGCGAGCAGGGAGCAGGGAGCACGGGAGGCGATTCTTTCCAAGCTCGATTGAAAACGCGACGGGCGAACGAGGGTTGGGATCAAGCAGGCAGCGGCGGAGGGGGTCTCGCTGAGGCGTGGAACTGGTGCCGATGGGGTAAAGGCCACAATTTCGTACCGCATGGGGCTGGTGCGCCGAAATGGCAC
>CAYSCH010000055.1:0-16789 GCA_964429355.1 uncultured Planctomycetaceae bacterium
TAGTCCGGCCCACAGAACAGGTAGTAGTCCAAGTCGCTGCGGGCTGCCTTGCAGATCATCCGCTCCGGATCGGTCTTGCCGACGTCGATCGTATTCCGCCAAGTGGTGTTCATCAGGAGGCCCCATCCCCGATTGCTCAACACGACGGGAATCGGGATGTAGGAATTCACGTTCTTGACCCAGATCTCATAGATGCCGCCGCGGCGCATGATGTTCTCACGGCTCACATCGCCCAGCCCGTAGAGCCGTTCCTCCTTGGCGAGGGTGAACCGAATGTCGTAGCCCCCGCCCACCTCGTAGACGGGCGCGGCCTGTTGGGTGAGCGGTTTGCCCTCGCCATCGGCCAGAGCGACCGCTCCGTCCTTGCCGCTCACGCTGAGCCGGGCCTGCTTGGTCACCACCGCGTGAACGCCGCCCGTTTCCGACTTTTCGAAGGCCACGTCGGCAAACGCGTCGTTGAGCACACCGTAGCGATTCAGGGCCGATTCGGTCCACTGCCGGGTCTTGCTGTGTCGAACGCGGAACAGACGCTCGCCTAGAACATCGACGCGGACAAAGCCGCCTTGCTCCAGCTCGAAGACCAGGTTGTGCTTCGCCAAGGGCGCGGGATCAAGCCAACCGGCGGGCTTCTCGGAGTCCGGCGACGGGGCGTCGCCCGCCAGCACGGCGCAGGTGAAGAACAGACAGGCGGTGAGAGCGTTCATGGGCGACAACTCCTTAGCGGCCGACCGGTTTGTCAAGCCGCCATTTCTCGACAGTGGTGCTCTGAAGGGATAGTTCCTTGCTGCGCGAAGCGGCAGCGGGCGTGATTACCAAGCATACACGTGGACGGCGTAGGGCGCAAAATCATCCTCCCATCCTCCGGCCTGCGCCGCAAGCTGCCGGTCCTCGAACAGCACTTGCACCTGGCCGGCTTCGACGCCGGCGTCGATCCGCGCTCGCACGGCCGTGCGGGAAGAATTGGCGGCCAGCAGGTAGCGCCGGCCTTGATGCTCTTTCAGCAGCGTGCTCACGGCCGGATAGCCAAGTCCGTCGGTCGGCGGGCCGCTGAGGATCTGGACCTGCTGCTTCTGCGGCGGGTCGCGCTGGACAAGCACGTCGTGGAGATCGGCCAGTTGGCGCGAGATCCGCTTCAGCGCGGCCCACACCTGCGGATCGTGAGTCACGCCGTGGTTCTTGCCGGTTCCGCCGTAAGTGTAATAGGTCATACCGGTGGCCCCGTGGATGATGGCCAGGTAGGTCATCACGCGGGTTTCGGCCTCCGTTGGATAGCGCTCCCAACCCCAGCCTTCGAAATCCTGGATGATGGCCCAAATCGGCGCCTTGCGCCCGGAGCGGCGCAGGTCGTCGCCAATGAGCTTCATGTCGCGCGTCACGTTGGCAACCTCGCAGTCCTGGTCGGAGCGGATGGGATAGAGTTCCGGCAGGAAGGCATCCGTGGAGTCGACGTAGTCGGTGTAGCGCGAGGGCCGTGGGCCGCCGGCGAACACCGCATCGGCCTGGACCGTGATGTGGAACGGGTCGACGTCGCGGATCGCCCGATGCACGCGCCGCAGTTCGTCGGCGCTGATGTGGCTCGCCGTGTCGTCGGCCAGATACCAGGCGAGCAGGGCCGGCTGGCAGCACTCTTCGATCACGGTACGGACCGCGCTGACCGCGTCGCGACTGTTGGCCCCGTCGCGCGGGGCAATGATCACGTGCAGCCGGTGGCGCTCGGCTGCCGCGTAAAACTCCTGCAGGTCGGCGTCGCGCTGCGCGTGGTAGGTGTGGATCGTATTGAAGCCCGCCTCACGAAGTTCGGTGAAGCAACGGTTGAAATCGTTGCCATTGTGTTCCCGCTTCCAGACGGAATACAGGCCGATGGGAAACAGCGGCTGGCCATCGACGAGGATCACGCCGTCGTCGCGCACGGTGGTGACGCCCGATACGGGCGGCGGCTGTACCGAGATCCACCACAACTGCTCGCACGCGTTGCCGGCGAAGTCGCAGGCCTTGACGAGCAGGCGGTGCAGATTGGGCCGAGCTCCCGATTCCGGGTGCGGGCCGTCGAACCGCGGATCGGCAAAAGCGGCTTCCTCGCCAGCGACGATGTCCGGGTAGTCCCAGCCGATCCGCATGACGGCAGACTGTGCGTCTGGCGGGGCCGTCAGCTCGAGTTGCGTCTGTCGCCACTGAGGGCTGGGGCCGCCCAGGTCCAGTCGCACGGGCTCGCCGAGCGGGCGGCCCTGGCCATCGAGCCAGCGGACCGAGCCGCTCGGACCTTCCCCGCCCCCTGCATGGAGCAGGTCCATGGTGTGGCGCGACCAGATCGCAACCTGGTACGTCGCGCCTGCTTGCACGGAGACGGTGGGCGACGCCAGCGTGAAGGACGTATCCGTCTTCTCGCCCTGCCGGCGGACCTCGATCGACGTGCCGCCGCCAGGCTCTCGCGGCGGCCCCTGGCGAATGCTCAGCGCCGAGTCATAGTTCGCAATCGACCAGTCTTCGATCGCCGCCAGGCCGAAGGCAGGCTGGAGCGGCTCGCGCGGCTCGTATTGAAAGTCCGTTCCGACTCGCTTGAGCTGCGCGGTGATCGGCATGCCGTCCAAAAACGCCTCCACCGAATGGCGATCGACACCCACGCCGTCCGGGCCATCGGACAGCGAGAACACCAAGGGCTGGCGGGCATCGTCCGTACGCCGCGGCGAGTAGTCCAGCAGTTGCGGGGGCGAAGTGTCGGCCCCCGGCCAGGCGCGGTCCTCGACCCACCGCAGCTGGTCGCCCAGCCGCACTTGCCGCACGGTGGGCGTGACGTCGGTGCGGTTGGTGCCGAGCGTCAGCCGGTACTGGAACCAGTGGTGCCCCGCGTGGATGGCCGGCAACGGGGTGTCGCTGGAAGTGAACTGGGAGTTCGGCCTGCCATCGGGGCCGGCCAACGGCGTCCAGTCGCGCGGCCCGCCGTCGCGGTCCACCGCCGAGCGAACCTGCAGTCCGACGCTCGTGCCTTCCGGCGTGTCGGCCAGCCAAGAGACCCGACCTTGCTCGCACGGCTCCGCCATTCGCTGCGGCCGCGAGATCATCTCGCCTTCAGCCGCATATTGCGGCGGGTCGGTCTCGGCGACCCAGGCCACGCTCCGCAGCCGGAACTGCCGCGAACCGAACAGGTTCGGCGAATCGAAGCCGATCTGCACGACAGCCGTCGCCGCGCCGCGAGGGGCCCGCAACTCGACGGTCACGTCGTACCAGGCGTCGCTGGTGGCGGCGAAATGGAAGGGGGTTGCCTCCAAGACGCTGCCGTCGGCATCCAACCAGCGGATCTGGTTCTGGCTCGACTCCTTGTGGCCCTGGGCCATCGACAAGTCGAGCGTATGTGCGGCGGCGATCGTCAGCCGGCACAGCGATCCCTCGGCAACCGGAATGGGGGGCGAAGTGAGTTCGAAGGCCGTGTCGATCTCCTTGTCGTCGCGGTGCACGAACAGGCTCCGGCCTAAAGCCGCATCGTCGGCGACCTCGATCTGCAGGGCCTGCTGGTAGTTCTTGATCTGCCAGTTTGCCAGATCGCGATCGAATCGCCACTCGGCGACCGGTTGCCAGGAGCGGGCCAATTGCAGCGCGTGGTTGTTGCCAGGCGCGCAGGCGATGTCGCGGCTAGTGCAGAATCGCGCTGCACGATCCGCAGCGGCCGCGATCGTGGCCAGGTGTTGATGGAAACTCGTTGCTGCAAGAATCACCGCAAGCAACAGCGTCTTCGTTGCCGCAAACATCCGTCGTCGTGTCATGGCCTATTTCCTTTCGGGGTGTCGCTGTCATCGAGTCCAATTCGTCGGTGGCAAAGGTCTGCCATGGTTGGTCGAGTCTCCGAGCATCCGGCACCGCGCCCTATGCAATCCTCCAACCGCCCGAACTTCCGATTTTCCGCCCCCCCTGCATGTGTTCCGGGGATTCACAACCCATTTCGACGCAGAGTTCTTTGACGGTCGCCCCATAGTACCGGGCACAGGGCGGCAAGGCCGGTGAGCCAAAGCGAGCTACCGCTTGGCCGAGCGGCCTGCTCCCGGCAAGTTGCGGATATTTGTGAAAAGTTGCCATGAGTTCATCACTCCAAGTCGCGCAGGTCTATGCTTGTGCCAATGGAATCGGCTGCGTCACGAAGCCTGGCCTGATCAATGAATCCGGTCTTATAGCACTGTAGAAGAAATTGGTACGCTGCGTCACGCAATGCCCGCAATGCGTCGTTCAACGCGCCGTGTGGCACCCGTTTCGGCGGCGCAGCAGGAGTGCCTTTGGCACAGATAGGGCAATAGTCTTTGCAGATGTAGTGATACTCCAAGGTGTGTTTCTCGGCTACGTATTTCATTTGCGCAGCTTTCATTGCCTCGAAGCGTTTCTTGTAGCCTTCGATGACTTCGACAGAGTGCCTCGCCTCAGCCAGCCAAAAATCGAGGTTGGCGACATGCCCAGCCAATTGATGGGGATTCAGCGTGGCAAAGCGAGCAAGTGTATCTGTGAGCGTTTTTGAGATCTCAGTAGAGTACGACATAACTTTGTCCTAGGAACGCATGCTTGCACCGGATGAGGACTTCATACCATGTGCCGTCCACCTGATCCCATTCTAATTCCTTTGAGGGAGCACGCCAACCGGTGCAGCTTGTGGACTACGCAGGCAGGTGCAAGACCTTCTTGACGCCAGCTGTCGGAACGTCCGAGGGCAAGGCGTTGTGACGGCTCGACCCGGCGGCGTAGTCCTACGTTACGCCAGTGGGTCGTGGCGGGCCAATCGCGGTGAATATGGTGTCTTCTGATGTGTCTTTTACCAGAATCGATGGATGGATGGAACCCTCTTGACGCCTCTTTCACGGCGGCCATGCGTCAAGAAGGTTGGCCGCCTCGATCCCCTCCCGTTGCCGGTCTTGGCAACAGGAATCGCGGAGGTTTGACGCGCCGACGGCCGGCGGAGCGTTTATACGCTCTGCCGCACCACTGGCCACTCTTTTGTGACAACCATCGACGAAACAGCACCGCTTTGTGCGGGTGGCATGTTCTGGATTGCGTCGCGCGATTTTGGCCCCTCCCCAGTTGCTCGTTTGCTCCCAGCATCAGCCCGTCCGAACTGACCGGAAGGCTCTTCATCCACCAGGGGGATGAATCGGGGAGCAACGACACGGGGGACGGCTCTTATTGGCCGTTTCTCAACCAGGCCGTGGGGATTGTCGTTTGCGCCCGCCCGGTTGATCCGAGCGGAGAAAGGACATCAACACATGTCCCGAAAGTCCCGACCAAGCGTGAGTATCGCCAGCACCACGACTGTCGAACAGGTCGTCGCGATGATCGACGCCGGCTACTGGAACTGGGACGAGGAGGGCTACCGTGCGGCTCTCCTCGCGCTCGACGAGGCCGCCCTGGCCCTGATCGGAGAGATGTGGCGGCTGTTGGCGATCGAGGGGGAGCCGGAGGATGCGACCGGCTTAGTTGGTCCGCTGTACGAGTTGTTCAATGCGGCAATCGTCTACAGTCGGCATGGAGCGGACCCGGAGATTGCGGCCCGCTTTCGTGACCTGGTGAACGAGAGCCTCCATGTGGAGCAGTTCGCCCGCATGGAGGCGACCGTGGAGTTGGCGTGGTCGGAAGGGGGTGTGGCATGATCGCATTCACCACCGACCCACACGCCCAACGATTCGTCAGGACGATCCGGTGGGTTCAGGACGCCCAGGGCGCCATCGACCGCGGAGAGTTCACTGTGGCCGTGCTGCTGATCCGGACGGCGGTTGGCTCCGCTCGGTCCGAACTCCTCGGCCGTCAGTCCGCGAACCAGGGTCTCTTCGCCTATTCGAAGGCAATGGAGGCTGGAGTCTCACGCGGGACCATCCGGCGCATTAGGCGATTCCAGAAGCAGGCCAACGCGGTCGCGCATGGCTGCCGGGACGGAAAGCGACGGGACGCCGAGCGGATGTTGATCCTGTTCCAGGCGATCGCGGCCAGGTGGATCCAGCGGCAGCCCGTCCCCGAGCCAACCCCCGAGGAACTGACGACTGTTTGACCGACACCGGGGCTGCCGGGTGGCATACTTCCGCCACCAATCCGCATGCACCGCACGGTAGGGTATGCTTCCCTGTTGTCCGCATCGACTCCACCAGCTCCTGATTCGATGCCGGTCCGCAAACGAACGGTCACGCTGGTTGCCCACAGCGTGATCGTTTTGTTTTTGCCTCAGCCCTGACCTACTTGGGGCGCCCGGAATTCCAATCCCCTGGAGGTGCCCTCCGAGCGATCCTCACCCCGCCCGCAGCGATGCCGGCGGGGTTTTTTGGTTTCTTGCCAGAAGTAGCCCCATGGTAGCCCCGGCCTTCGGAGCCAGGGGCACATCTATCAGTTTCCGACAACGAAAAAACCTTGCGTAACTCGTTGCTACGCAAGGCTTGTCGTTCAAGACCTGCTGCAGTTGCGGCAAGCCCCTAAATGGGTCTCCGGGCCGCGAGAAACTCACCGCATCGCGCAGTCCAAAAGACGATACATACGTCGGGGCGTGCGCACCGACGGGGATTCAACCAGTCAGGCGGGCGGTTGGCACCACAGCGGGCGGCTTTGCGGTTCACGAAAGTCCCGTCCAGTGCCCTCCCGGGAATTGCATAGCCGACCTCGCTCGGTCATATCAACCGAAGAAGCATCGGCATACTAGGCCGACGCGAGCACGGAGCATCACAATAATCACCAGTGGGCGATTTTCCACCGTAGGATTCTCTGCTTCTGTGTGCTTCTGCGAGATCGCCAACCTTCTCCCAGCTATTGACTGCAAACTGTGACGCACGACCGTTTGGCGATTGCAACCACAGACCCAAGCTGCGACAATAGGCTTCCACAGGGCGCCCCAAAGAACCGTTCCGAGCATTTCATTACTCCTGGTGTATCGAAGGGAGTCTCCATGAAACCGATGACTCAACGTCCTCGAGCAGATCGCAACTCTCTGAGCCGGCAGACAACTCGCCGACGCTTTCTTGGAGTCGCCGCAGCAACGGCGGCGGCAGCCGTCCCGTGGGTAGTCCCGTCAAGCGTGCTGGGCCGTGACGGCCAGACACCGCCCTCCGAAAAGATCACATTAGGCGTGCTGGGGGTAGGTGATCAGGGATCGGCCGACATGAACGTCTTCCTGCAACTGCCCGACGTGCGTGTCGTAGCGATCTGCGATGTGAATCAGCGCCACATCGCGGCTGCACGCCATAAAATTGCCCAGGCATATGGCAACGACGAAGTCAAGATCTACTCCGACTTCCGAGAGTTGAATGCCGACCCCACCATCGACGCCGTACAGATGTCGCTGCCGGAACACTGGCACAGCATCCCGTCGATTGACGCATTGGTGCACGGCAAGCATGCGTATTATGAGAAACCGATGGCGATGTCGTTCGAGGAATCGCGGCGCGTGCGGCAGGCTGTACGAGACCGGGGTGCCGTCTTTCAATTCGGCACCCAACAACGCTCCGACATGCGGTTCCGCTGGGCGTCAGAGCTGGCGCTGAACGGTCGCCTGGGCAAGCTGCAGCGGATCGACGTGTCCGTGCCTGGTGGGCGCAACAAACCGGTATTCCCAGAGCAACCGGTGCCCGCCTGGATCGACTGGGACCGCTGGATCGGCCCGGCGCCGACCACGCCGTTCAACGAAGAGAAGCTGATTCGCGGTAATCACGAGTACATGTCGAATTTCGCGCTGGGCATGATCGTCTGCTGGGGCGTTCACCACCTCGACATCGCACAGTGGGGCAATGGCACCGATCTGACCGGCCCGCACACGATCGGCGGCACGGGCGCGTTTCCGCAACCGGGCGGTGCCTTCGACACAATTCTCAACTGGGACGTGCGGTTCGAATTCGAGCGCGGCGCACCTGTGCGATTCGTGAACGACGGCACACCCGGCTTCGAACACGGCGTGAAGTTCAGCGGCGAGACGGGCTGGGTGCACGTCAATCGGGAACGTATTGTGGCCAGCAGCGATGGACTGCTCCAGGACCCGCAGAACCGGGTCGGCACGATGGCCGTCAAGCTCCCTGTGAGCGACCATCATCACCGCAATTTCATCGAGGCGATCCGAAGCCAGGGTCGTCCGATCTGCGACATCGAAACCGCGGTGCGGTCCGACACACTGTGCCTTCTGGCGCTGATTGCGGTCAAGGCCGGACGCAAACTCACCTGGGATCCGCAAACCGAGCGGTTCGTCAACGACAACGATGCCAATGCCATGTTGCAGCCACGTCCCTGCCGCGGCGACTGGAAATTGCCTGGTCCGGCATAGCGTAACCGTCTTGCCTGACTCGCCGTGCTCGGATCTTTCCTTCCCGGGTTGGGGCAGCAGCTTGGGATGGCGGTGAACGACAAGGAGACCGTCCCATGGCGAATTACTTGATCGGGACGGTGTGGTTGATCGTGTGCCTGGGCGCAACGGCAGTGGACCCGGCGAGCAGTGCAGCGGGGCACGCAGCCTCCGGCGCGAGCGACGACGACAACATCGCTTTCCACGTCACTCGCAGCGGCAACGACGCCTTCGACGGCAGGACTCGTGAAACCGCCTTCGCCAGCCTGCAGCGCGCGGTGGACGCGCTGCAGCCAGGGCAGACCCTGGTCATTGGACCGGGAGAGTATTACGGCGCCGTGACGGCCGACCACCTCGGCAGCCTCGACGCGGACACTGTGATCCGCGCTGAAATCCCGGGAACCGTCCTCCCTTAACGCAATCACGGCCACCAATGGCAGGTTTTGCGCAATCTTTGCCGGCCAAGCCTGCCCCGCTCCCAGCAGCTTCGACCGTCCCGGCCAAAACACAGCTCCTGGGGGCCATGGCGCCTCGTCCTGCGGTCCCGGCGGCTGCGCAGGCAGCCTCGGAAGCCCGATTGCCTCGGTTCACTGGTCGGTGCTGCTCAAGGAGCTTCTCAACATTCCAATTCACCCAGATTGATCTCTGCGGGTGAACCAAGGGCGAACCGCACGAAATGCCCCCACCTGTAAATGACTGGGTGAGGCGTCGACGGAAGGTTCGCCATCCGTGCCAAGGCCCGAAGGCTGCGCCGAGGCTGCACCGGACGGCTCCCGACCAGAACCTGCGTGCGCTGCTTCATCACGCCAGATTCCAGGGAGCACGGTACGGTTTGGATACCAGGGCATTGGCCTCGGGATCGTCGAGAACCTGTTCCTTCTCGGCGTCCCAGCGGATCTTACGGCCGACTTTCCAGGCGATGTTCATCAGGTGCCCCGGGTTGGTGGCAAAATGGCCATGCTCAACGTCGGCCGGTGGCCGGCGATCGTTGCGGATCGCATCGAGGAACACCTGGGCATGTGCTGCAAGGCTGTCCAAGTGGGTCGACTCGCCGCGAAACGCGTTGGCCACACTTTCTTCCTTTCCCGGCTTACCGATGTCGGGAGTGATCGTGTAGCCGCTGCGGTCCAGGAACATCGAAGCCTCGGTGCCGCAGAACAGCTTGCCGTGGGATCGATGTTCCCGCCGGCAACCGGAACGGAACGTGTACTGGAGCAGGAATCCCTTCTTCGCCACGGGGCCTGGGCCGTACTCGCAGATCGCTGAAAAGGTGTCAGGCCACTCCGTGTTCGTGTCCTCGAAGCACAGCATGCCCCCCGAGGCGGTCGCCGTCTTGGGGGCCGTGACTCCCAGGCACATGTGCACGATATCGTAATGGTGCACGCCCCAATCGACCTGCCACGCCCCGGCGTAGTCGAAGAACCAGTACCAACACTCGAAGCGGTTGGGATTGTAGGGGCGTTTCGGCGACGGGCCGAGCCAGAAATCCCAGTACTCTTCCCCGAACTCCTTGGGCGGGTCGGCGTCGGGGGGAGAACCGAAGCCGGGATAGAAGTAGTCGTAATCCCAGACCTTGACTTCGGAGATCTCGCCCAGCCGGCCCGACTGAAGAATCTCGGCGGCCTGCTGATAGTGAGGCCAGCTTCGCTGCTGCGTGCCGATCTGCACGATCCGGTTGTGCTTCCGCGCCGCCTGCACCATGGCCCGCCCCTCGCCGATCGAGGTGGCCAGCGGCTTCTCCACATACACGTGCTTGCCGGCCTGGCAGGCGTGGATCGTGCACAAGGCGTGCCAGTGATCGTTGGTGCCCACGATCACCGCGTCGATATCCTTGTTTTCCAGCAGTTTCCGATAGTCGCGATAGGTGGCGATGGAGTCGTTGCCGGTCGCCTTCACCCCATAGCCGAGTCGCTCCTCGTTCAGGTCGCAAACCGCCACGATCCGCGTGTCGGGGCACTGCATGTGCGCCAGCATTACGGCCTGTCCTTCCCCGCCGCAGCCGATCAGCCCAATGTTGATCGTGCGGTTGGGACTCGCCTGCGCGGCGGTTGCCGGTTGGGTCTTGCTGCCAACCAGCGCAACGGCCGCAGTGGCGGTCGCCGCCGTTCCCAGAAACTCACGTCGGGTTGATTTTGTGTTCATGGCTCGTGCTCTCACATCCTCTGAAGAAATGACATTGCACCAATAGAACAGCATCACCAGAATGCCAGGTCGTCGAGTTCCCATTTGTCTCTCGGAAAGGGGCATCCCCTTCGTCGTTCCGGTGAGTGTGGCTTGGAGAAGCCAGCAGGGCCACTGACGATTCAACGGCAACTGAACTTGGGTTCATATCCAACCCGCGGTCTGCGGCTTCACTGCACCATCGCCGCCACGTCCACAGCGGCATCCTCCACGATCACACGAAATCCCACATCATAGACGCTCTGCCACGGCTGGTAGGCACGGCGGACCGAGGAGCCGGCGTCGCAGGGTCGGTCTGCCCAAGAACCGCCACGGGCGACCTTGCGCTGCGCACCGCCCTGGTCGTTCCGCCCGTCGGAGTCGTTGTAGGGATAAGCACGATAGCTCGAGCGGGTCCATTCGCTCACGTTTCCCACAATGTCGTTCAGCCCCCAGGCGTTGGCTCCAGCCTGACCAACATAGTCCACCACGAACCACGCGTCGCGAAAACGTTCGTCATGGAGCGGGAAATTCATCTCGGGCGGATAGGGATTGCGCCGCTGCAGCGCACTGGGCCCGTCGTATCCCATCTTGTACCATCGCAGGGCCTGATCCGCCAGGTTGGCCTGCGGACCGAAATCGGTATCTACGGTGCCATAGTAGAACTGCGTCTCGGTGCCCGCTCGGGCCGCCCATTCCCACTGGCTCTCCGTGGGCAGGGCAACGTGGCGACCGGTCTTTTCGCTCATCCAGCGGCAGAACCGTTGCGCCTCCGTCCAGGAGACCCGAGCTACCGGCTGATTGGGGTGGTTGGCAATGTGACCTGGGACGACGCGGTCGAGCGAGTGCATGTCGATGTAACGCGTATCGTGCTGCGGGTCGAACAAGGCGTACTGGGCGTTTGTGACTTCGGTCGCCGCCATCCAGAAGGGGCGAGGCACTCGCGTGACGCTTCGTGGCCTCTCGTCCGGCGCGCCCTCGAGGCTGCCCATCACGAACTCGCCGGCAGGGATCCAGGCCAACGCCATCGTGATGCCGCCGCCGAGGTCGACGACCTGCCGCGTTCCGCCGGGATTGGCCTGCTGCAGCTGGGCAGCCTCGGCGGAGGCCATCGGAAAGCCGGTCGCCTTCAGGCCGTCAGGCTGGACCGGTTGCTCCTCGGCGGGAGGGAGGAACTCGGTCCGCGGTCGCTGGCGAAACGCCGCAGCGGCCGCCTCGTACTCCCCTTCCGGATCGTCGTCGTTGTTGGCAAACGCGACAGCCAGTTCGCGCCGGCGCACGCGCTGGTCGCACTGCTGGAACTCGGGAGGATCCCATTTGCCGGCTCGGGGTACGTTCAAGTCAATCCACGAGTAGAGCCGGTCCCGTGCTTCGCGGCTCATCTCATCCAGTTTCACGCCATGGTGCCCCTTCTCGAGCATCTGGATCAGCAGGCTCGTCGACGCGTGATATTCCATCGGATTGAGTAGCGCCATGTCGGCTTCCACGCCTGGCCGATGAACGTAGGGGTGGAGCGTATCGTAGGCCACGTCGGGGTCGCCGAAAGAGGGCTTGCTCCGCGGTCCGACGACCGGATCGGCGTCGTGGCAGCCCACGCAATACCGCTCCAGCACCGGGTAGACCTCATGGGCAAAGGCGAACGGCCGCGGCTTGCCGTACCACGGTTCCAGCGGCTCCGGTGGGCGCTGGTGGGCCAGGCTGCCTCGCGTCGGCAATGTCTCGCCGCGGCCTTCGTGACAGCCGGCGCACGAGACCAGTTCCCCTGGTCTGCCCACGAGCCAACTGCGCATGAGCTGCACGGCACGACCTTCTTCGTCGAGGGGCTGAAGGGCCACCGGCGTGTTGCTGGGGATTTGGAAGAAAGCCGATCCATCCGCCTCGACCGTCGCCGTGCCCAGCACTCGCTTCATATCCCACCCTGCCTGGGTTCCTACCAAGGGGAATCCCGCCTTGGCGTAATAGCCGAAATGGTAGGCGAAGACCCGCAAGCGTTTCACGGTGCCCCGCGGCACGCCCCGCAAGCCGGGCCCGCTGTAGACGTCGGCTACATGAACCTCGGCGGTCCGGCAACCGGGCTTGACTTTGTCGGGGATCACCGAGGGGCGCTGGCGCTCTGCCAAAGGCTGCGGTTCGAACAGGCCGCTCCCTTCGAACTCTGCGATCAACGTGGCGTTGTCGAAGACATCGACCAGGTAAATTCCCCACAGGCTCTGCGGAGTAGGTTTCATCGAAACGAGAAAGTATTTGCTGCTGAGGGGATAGGGATGTGTGGTCAGTGCGGCGTGCTCCTTGCGATACACGTGGCCAATGATGGTATCGCACACCGTGCCGGCCACGGTCTGGCCGCGCCCCGGAATCAGTTGCAGAAAGCCCGTCTGCTCAGGGGGCAGGACATCCGGCGTGACCGCGATCGGTTCGCCTTCGACACCCCATTCTTTCGACGTCGGCCGGAAACGGAACGGATAGGCGCCGGCCAGTCCCGGATCGAGCAGGACCAAGCGGCCGCAGTCACCGTGATCGTGGTGGCCGCTGATCACCCCCACCAGCCGAGTCGGATGGTCGGGAACCGCCCTGACAAAACGCAGCGCCGTCGGGAACCAGGAATTGCTCCCATGCATGGCCAACTGCCCCGTCCCGTCGGGGTTCATCGTCATCCGCCGCCGGGAGAAATAGTGCGGGATGTCGCTGTACTCCCATCGTTGATAGAGAACCCGTCCATCGTTCAGCACGGTCGGATCGTTGTCGCTGTCCTGGTCGAAAGTCAACTGCTGGAGTTCTTTCGTAGCCGGGTCCAACAGATAGAGGCTGGCCACCTGCCCCACGCCGTCGAGGCAGGGCAGCCCAATGTAGCCCCCAGTCGAGCAAACGATGATGCGGCCATTGGGCAGATAGCAGGCGTCGAAGTAATCCAGGTCGGGATAATTGCTGGGACTCAGTTGCCGCAGCCCGCGGCCGTCGCTGTCGATCTCGTAGACAGCCCACCGGCCGTTCTGGTCAATGCTCGAAAACAACATCCGACTGCCGGAGTAATCCAGGCGGACGTCGCGGACAATCTGGTCTGCGGAAGGCTTGTAGAGCCGGTCGATGACGGGCTTCCCTCGAAGGTTGGAGAGCACGGCGATTTCGTTGTCCCAACCGTTGCGAGGTACGGAGGTCTGGTTCTGATAGTTGTGTGCCACGAAGCCGGCGTCGGCGCTCTCGACCTGTCTGGCCCGAGGGTCCCCGAAATCCCGCCGCACGACCAACAGTTTCTCGATGTCGAGAAGCGGGTTGGCCAGCAGAATCGTGCGAATGTCAGCCAGGATTCCGTCAACCGCGTCCACTTCGTCCGCCTGGCCGTCGGCCAAGGACTTCAGAAGGACGTCACGGCTGCATTGGAGCCGTGCCAGGGTCTGCCGGTGCCCCGCAGCATCGTACTGGTCCGGAAACTGTTTCTCCAGGTCGTCAATGGCCAAACCCACGGCATCGAAATTGATGTTGTTGAGGGCGGCTATCCTGGCCTTGATCTGCTCGCGTCTGGCAATTCGTTGCCTTCGCTGGCTCCGCTGTTCCTCGCTCAGTTGTGCCCGTTCGAGCCCTTTGAGGGACTCGACGGACGACTTCAGCCGCAGCCCGCAAATGTGCGGAAAGGGGCCGGTGCAACGGAGCGTGATCGTGTGGACGCCTGTGGAAACGTGGAACGTGCCTTGCTCCTCCCACCTGGCCGAAGAAGTGCTCCAACTTCCTGTCACGCCTTTGAAACCGGTGTGGACCTCTTCCCCGTCCAGAAGAATAACCACCGGGCGTGCCTGGGCGGCGGTATACAAGGCCGAGAGCGTGTAGTCGGCGTCCACGGGGAAGTTGATGTCGTATTCCGCCCAGTTGGGCAACTCCCCTCCGTTCCAGATGCACGATGGGCCGTCGGCATACTCCTGGCCGGTGAGGCTGACCCGAGGATTGCCGCTGCTGAAATCTTTGGCCTCGATCGTCAGTTCCGGCTCTGCGGCTTGGGTTCCGGCAGGCAATACCGCCAGCAGGGCAACCAGGAGTTCAAGGTGCCTTCTGGGCTTCAGGACCGAGAGAAGCTCGATCAGCACACGGGCGAGAGAAGCGGATGGGGCGGGCATGGCGACGGGTTCCCTTCTGTTCCGGGCCGGGTCAAGAGCCTTTCATGGTCTTGATTCTAATGGAGTGGCAACGTCACTTCAACGCAGTGCGATTCCGGCCGAAAGACCGTGAACACCGAGGGAAATCGCCGCCCTCACTGGCCGTACGTCACGCTCATCACCAGGTCCCGGCACACCAGGCCGGTCGAGCGGGCGCGAACGGACTTCCAGAGGGCCTCGCCCGTCATGGGGCTGTTGGCGGCGCCGAACGAAACGTCGTTGCGGGTATAGCCGGACCGCAGTTTGAGCACGCCCGGGGCGTCGATGGCGAGCTTGCCGTCCACGAACACCTTGAGATCGGCCTTATCCAATTCCACCCGATAGACGTGGAACTGGCCGGTCGTATCCATCAGATACTTGGCGCTCTTGTTGTGGAACAGCTCGATGCGATCGGGCCACAGCGCGAGCCGTTCCCCGCTCTGACCATTGGCCACGATGAGGAAGCTGGAACCGGATTTCACCTGGACTTCGGCCTCAACGACCGCCTTACCGGCCGGTTCGGCGCCCCAGGGGTGACGATAGTAGAGATAGTCGCCTGGGTCTTCTCCGCGATCGGCAATCAGCAGGGCGGCGTCGTCAGTCTGCTCAAGTGTGTGCTTGGAACCGGCGTCTCGCTGCCAGCCTCTACCCGGTTTCTTAGTACCATCGAAAAGAATCCCCCATGCATCCTGCGGCGTTGTGAATTCCGCGGCGAGAATCTCGATCCGGTTACGGCCGCAGTGCACAGCCGCCGGGGGAACGGTGTAGTCGACCCAACCGTCCTTCACGGTGGCTTCGGTCAGCTTCGTGCCGTTGATCGTGACCGCCAGTTGATCCGCGCCAGTGACGGTAGGCATCTCCAGGTGCAGTTGCACGTTCGGGCGAGCGTCTGGCGATTGCACCGCGGTCAAGTCGTCGCCTGCAACCAGATCGATCTGGACGGGAGATCCTGGTACCACCTGCCGCGGCTGTGACGGGCCCAACAGTTCCACGGTCCGATAGTCAAGCCCGCATGCCAGAAACCTTTCCGGCCGGTCGTCACGCACGTGCACGAAGTAGAGCTTGTTCGTGGTCCGAAGGAGTTCCGGGTCGCCCAGTTCGCTCCAGAGGGTTGCGTTGGGATTGAAGTAGTTGAACAGATGGAGCCCATCGGCCCCGGCCTTCCAGGCGTTGAGGGCACGGCCGCGGTAGCTCTCCAGGGAACTGCGGCGGAAACGGGTCTCTCCCACGACCCGGGAATCGCTCAGGCAGGGATAGACCTGCACTCCGTACTTGTGCCCCAGCTGGACACTGTACTCCCAGGGATTGAGCCGGAAGTAGCAGGTCGTGATCAGGATATCGGCCAGACCCTGCTGCAACCACTTCTCGATGTCCATTCCCATGTCGCGGCAGTAGCCGACGGAATCGGGAACACGGATCGAAACGAGGATCGGCCGCCCGCGTTCGATACCGCGCTGTTCCGTCATTTCGCGGATTCGCTGCATCAAGTCGGTCATCATCGCGCGCTGGTCATCGGTCGCCTTGCCCCCCATGGCCGTACTCTTGAAATAGCACAGGTGGCGGAAGAAATCGAGCTCCACGCCGTCCACGTCGTAGTTGTTGCAGACCTCTTCCACATAGCGGAAAGCGAGATCGCGAATATCCGGCACCGCATAGTCGACAGAACTCCAACGCCCGAAGGGCGTGCGATCCACCGGGTTGCCCACGAGCCACTCGGGATGCTCCACCTTGAGCGGTGGAAACAGGAAATAGGGTTTGTCGGGGCGGTGGGCTTCGTCGTGCGTGTCGTTCATCCGCATCGACCAGAACACTTCCATGCCGTTCTGATGGCCAAAATCGATGACCGCCTCAAGGCAGTCCGTTCCACCATCGATCAGGTCCTGGGCCACATTTCGCATATCCGGCTGATACCCGTTCTCGGCCCCCGACCGGGTCAGGAGCGTTCCGACCTTGGTCTGGTGGGTGAAATTGCTGAACCCCGAGCTGATTGTGCAGTAGGCGAGGGAGCCCACGTGCGTGCCGGCCAGCGGCGTCGTTCGCATGGCCAGGAAAGCAGCCACCGTGACCGCTTCCGATTTCGGGTAGTAGAGAGCGTCGCAGCCGTCGTTGTTCATGATGATCCGCCGGGGGCGTTCGGCCAGCTTTCGCCGCTCCGCCCGGAGCTGCTCGATCGAGAGTCTCTGTTCTGCCGCAATTCCATGGACGAGCCCCCAGGTGGAGACCA
>CAYSCH010000055.1:16799-26915 GCA_964429355.1 uncultured Planctomycetaceae bacterium
CCAGCACGAGGCTGCACAGAAGCACGAAAGCCATGACGGCGATCCTCTCCTGAGATGATGGAGCATGCCCTGAAAGCGTCGCCCTGGAGCCGGGGCTCTGGACCACGAATCTCAGAGACCGTGGAATTTCTTACAAAGACTCGCGACCTACGGGAGCAGGCCATTTCAGCTCGAGCGGTAGCTCGCTTTGGCTCACCGGCCCTGCCGCCCCGGGTTTCGACCGGCGATTCTACTATTGTGCCAGGAGCAAATGCAAATCGGCCCTGCTCCAGTGCCTCCCATGGGAAACAAAGAACCGCATCGAACAGGGATGCCGTGGTAGTCATGCTTTGCGCGACTTCGTATAGTACATTGGATAAATCCAGCACGAGAGAGCTCTCAAGCTCGTGGCCTGAACCACCCGATCCGATCTTCGCGTAGAAAAATTAGATGCGTAAAAAGAACCTCTCCCAAAGCCACGAAGAAGGTGTCCCGCCGACGGAAAACGAGAGGCTCGGCAGTGTGTTTCGCAGCTTCGGTTCGTTGTGGCTGGGAGTTGTGCTGCTCGTGGTCCTTCTTGTCGGCATGGCCTGCGCGACGGTCTTCGAGTCGAACCGCGGTGCCGAACAGGCCCTGGCGTTCTTCTATCGGTCGTGGTGGTTCGAGGCCCTCCTGGCTTTGCTGGCGCTCAACGTGGGAGCCGCCCTGGTTCTCCGGTTTCCATTCTCCCGAAAGCAGATCGGCTTTGTGGTGACGCACCTTTCCATCCTCGTGATTCTGGCCGGCGCGCTGGTGACCGAGCAGTTCGGCATCGACGGCCAAGTGGCCATTGTTGAGGGCGACACCGTCAAGGATCTGAGTATCAGCCAGGAATCGCTTCGCTTCATCCGGCGAAGCGACGAGGCTGAGTCGGCGCTCGATCTGGCTCCTCTCCCGGCTCGCGGCCTCCTCCCGGTGGAACATCCCGCGGCCTCGTCCCTGACTTTGGACGAAATCCCCATCGAGGTCGTGCGCTACGTGCCCGACAGCCGGGAGTCGGAACAGGTCGTCGACGACAATCCACGGCCGCAGCTCGCGGTCGAAATATCGCTATCCCTGCCGCAGTCCCAGGATGAAAAGACGCCGACGTGGGTGTTCGCCGACCAAGCCACGCCCGTGGCGGATATCCCGGTGCTGCTTCGCGAGGTCGGTGACGAAGAGCTGCGTCGCCTGTCGGCACCGGAAGAAGAAACCGGCAAGGCAGATGCCTCTGTCGGCACCGTGCAGGTCAGTTTTGAGGGCTCGACCAGCGAGTTTTCGGTGGAGGAGTGCCAAGCGCAGGCCGTGGCGGTGGGAAAAACCGGCTACACGCTCAGAGTGCTGCGATACATGCCGCACGCCGTGGTGGGCCGCGACAACAAGCTCGACAACGCGTCGGACCGGCCGGTCAATCCGACGATCGAGGTTGAGCTGGTCGGACCGGACGGCACCGTCACCCGGCCTGCTTTCGCCAATTTTCCGGACTTCTGGTCGATGCACAGCACCCAGGCGGGCCCGATCCCTACCGTAAAGTTCATCGCGTCTGCCGGCGTGGAACCCGACGCTCCGATCTCCGTGCTCAGCGGGCCGGACGGAAAGCTCTACGCCCACTTCGTCCCTGAAGGCGGCCCATCGGTGGTCCGGGAACTGACCCTCGGCACGCCTTGCCAGTCGCCCTGGGAGGGAGTCCGACTGACCGTGCTCCGGCGTCTGGAACATGCCCGTCGCGTTCGGAGCGTTGTTTCAGTGGACCCGGTCCGAAAGGATCGTGTCCCGGCCGTGTTGCTTCGGGCAAAGGGCCCAGCCGACACGCAGACCTTGTGGATGCGGAAGTACGCGCCGAACACGATCATGATCGGAGACTCGATCTACGACGCGGTCTACACCAACCGGCAGCTACCACTCGGCTTCTCAATAGCCCTTGAAGACTTCGAAATTGGCCACTATCCGGGTACGATGCGGCCCCGTTCGTTTACAAGTCGCATCACGTTCGTCGATCCCGCTTCCGGCCAGGACGTACGCCGCCTGGTCAGCATGAACCACCCCACCCAGTTCGGCGGCTACACGTTCTACCAGTCGAGTTACCAGGAGCAGGGCGAGAAGATGGTGAGCATCCTCAGCGTTTCGTGGGATCCGGGGCAGCCAATCGTCTTCACCGGCTACCTTGGTACGCTGGCCGGTATGCTGCTTGTTTTGGGCCGGCGAATCCTGGACCAGCGCAGGCGGCGTCCCTTCTCTCGCAGATGCGAGGACCCCGGAGACGGCTGCCTCGCCGGAGCCCTCAAGACCCCTTCGGTGTGCTGACGCCGCCCGACACGACCTGCGATCCATAAACGAGTCCCCACTCTTTCCCCCCTAGAAGACCTCGCGGAGATCGTCTGGAGAAACCATGCTCCTTCACGTCTTGACGCTGACCGCCATACTGGCGACTCCATCCGCCCCGTCGGTACCGCGGCTGCCGGTTTCCCTCGATCTGGAGACGGTCCGAGCCCTGCCGGTCCAGCACGATGGACGCTGGATGCCACTGGATACCGTGGCGAGAGATGTCGTCGAGACAGTAACCGACACGACCTTCTTCGATGGACACGATCCTGTGTTGTTGCTCCTGGCGTGGACATTCTCGCCCGAAGCGTGGAGGCAGGCCCCTCTCCTCTCCATTCCCCAGGCCGAGCTCCGTGCCGAGCTCAAGTTGCCCGAGTCGAAGACGGTCTTCTCCTATGCCGACCTGGCCGGTCACGACCCGTTCCTTGAATTGTTGGCAGCGATGGCCAAGATCGAGTCGGGCCGCGCGCTGGACCCCCTGGAATCCAAAGTCAGCGACATCGAAAAGAAATTGACGGTCCTCGATACCGCTTTGCGCGGCCAGACGATCCGCCTGATCCCCGATCCGGACGACTTGGTCGGCCCTTGGCATCCCATCCCGTCAACGATGCCCGAGGATGCCACCCCGGCGATGAAGGCCGTCCAACAAGCCTGGCAGGCGGTGGGCGAGTCGTTCACCCGCGACGACGGGGCCGCGTTTTCCGCAAGCGTCACTCGCCTGGCCACACAACTCGAGAGCCTGCCCGCGGCTCACCGACCGGAGGCAGCCGATCTTCGTCTCGAGCTTCGCTACAATCGCCTCCGGCCATTCCGCACCGCCTGGATCGTAATGCTTGGCGGGGCCGTGTTGGCCGCGGCCGCGATCGTCGTGCGCCGCCGCTGGTTCGACGCAGTGGCGGTAGTGGGCATGCTGGCTGGCTTCGTGGTGCTCACCTACGGCCTTTCCCTGCGTTGGAGCATCGCCGGGCGGATCCCCGCCGCCAACATGTTCGAATCCCTCCTGTTTCTGAGCTGGGGGATGGGGGCCTTTGCGGTACTGTCGGTGTTTCTGTTCCGCGATCGGGTGGTACCGCTGACCGCCTCGGCCATGGGCGCCGTCGCCCTGATCCTGGCCGATTGCCTCCCCATGGACCAGTTTGTTCGCCCCATACCGCCCGTTCTGTTGGATACGGTGTGGATGTCGATCCACGTACCGGTGATTATGGTTTCCTACTCGGTCCTGGCACTGGCGGTGGTCATTGCCCACGTGCAACTCCTGGTGATTGCCCTGGCCCCACGGCAACGGCAGTTGATCTCAACGATCGACTCCCTCCACTACTCCTACGTCCATGTAGGAGCGATTCTCCTGTCTGCCGGGATAATCACCGGCAGCATGTGGGCCGCCTCGTCCTGGGGACGGTACTGGGGCTGGGATCCCAAGGAAGTCTGGTCGCTGGTCGCCTTGCTCGGCTATCTGGCCATCCTCCACGTACGACTCGATCACGCGCGAACGCCCAAGTGGCTTTATGTGGCCGGTGCCCTGCTCTTCGCTGCCCTGTTTGTTCTGATTCTGCCAGGACTTGCCCCGCTCACCGGGATGAAGCTCTTAGGCCTGGCAGCGACCCTGGCAGCCATGCTCCTGTTTGTGCTCGCCCGCGGCGTATTGGCCACGGCGCTCAAGAGCATCGTCGCCTTCTGGCTCATTGTGATGACCTACGTCGGCGTGAATTACGTGCTGGGGACCGGTCTGCACAGCTACGGTTTCGGCACGGGCGCCGTACTCCGCTACTTGTTTATGGTGGGCGGCATCGACCTGGGCCTGGTATTGGCCTGCACCCTCGTCAGCGTTTGTCGCCATTCCGCAACCACTCCCCCACCATCCGGTGGTGCCATCGCCTGAATCACCGCCAAATCGGCCCCACGTCTGCTGTTGGAACTGCTGCGATCGTCACTTCCCCGACAATCGTTCGCGTCAGAATCCCCAAACGGTCGTAAGCGATTCTGCATGTGTTTGACGCGCGATTGCAGTGGCGTAGGCTTCAACACGGCACTGTGGAATCACCGGCGGATCACGTGGTTGATCCACCCTGGCGCCAACAGTCAGCATGATTCGTGCCGATCGAAGGCAGTATGCGGCCACTGCCGCGCGTATGAGTTCAGGAGTCCGAGAAATGCGGTCACGAAACGGTTTTACATTGGTCGAACTGGTGGTCGTTGTGATGATCATCGGGATCCTCGTGGCGATCGCAGCGCCGAAGATGCTGAACATCACCGGTGAGGCGACCGACAATTCCGTGCGGATGTCGCTGAACGTGATCCGCAACGCGATCGAGACCTATGCCTCACAAAACGCAGGTGCGTACCCGCCCAACGCCGACGACGCAACGTTCAAGGCGGCTCTGAAACCCCACCTTCGCGGCGTGTTTCCGGCGTCGCTTGTGGGAACGAAAGACAATACGGTCACGATGAGCGACACGAGCCCGCTTGTCGCCGATGGCACCACGGGATGGATGTACAACGGAACCACCGGAGAATTCATCCTCAATTGCACCGCCACCTCGAAAGACGGTTCGACGACCTATGCCGAGTTCTAGTACCAGCCGTCAGCGACGCATCGTGCTCGAAAACACGGCGACCCGCGTGGAGTGAATTGTAACGAACTCTGCCGGACACTGACGGCTTTGGTCCTAGGGTTCGTCCGACACGACCGGCGGTTGTTCACAACTCCAGCAGCGGTTTCATGCGATGTCCGCCACAGCTTCTGCCCCAACTGACCTGCCCGATCGTTCAACGGCCGAGGCGTCGGCGACTGACCCGGTCCTGCACTCCGCGGAAATGGCCGCTCGCCGCCACGATGGCCTCCGTTTCCCCAGCCTTCTGCAGCGTGCGGTCGCCTGCCAGACTGGATCCGCCTTGTTCGCTCTCTCGGTGCTGGCCACTGCTGCCGCCGTCGGTCATCCAACTGGCATCGGAACGGGATGGTTCCCCCTCGCCACCGGATTGGCGATATCAACGGCGATTGTCCTGCTCGGGGCATTGGCCTCACGGCGCGTTCTGAGACCTGTTGTGGGCGTCGAGACCCAATTGCATCGTCTCCTGTCCTCGGCGATCGTCGCTCCCAATAACATTACCCCTCTGGCCGGCTTCACGGCGTTCGAGGCCGGCTGGAATCGGCTGGTCGAGGATGTGCGTGCTGCCGACAGGGCCAACAGTCTGAAACGGCGTCTTGAGTCGGCTGTATCCGAATATCGACTGCGGCACGGCTCGGAGATTCTCAATGCGCTCACGGATGGAATTGCCGTGACCAACGGGAACCAGCGAATCACGTATGCCAACAATGCCCTTCACAGCATCCTCCACTGGGACCCGGAAAAGGAGTCGCTCGAAGGCAATTCCATCGAAGAAGCCCTGGCGCGGCAGGCGGGCCTCGATCCGGGCAAAGGAATCATCGAGCCGGGACATCTGCGGCATCGCGCGGTCGCCGAGATCGCTTTTTCCCTCCACGACTCCAACTGCACTCTACGGATTTGCCGAACACCGCTGGCCCCGGACGGACAGGCGTCCCAAGGCGGTTTCGTCTGGTCGGTCCGTGACGTCACGCAACAGAAGTTGGCCGACCAGATGCGAGACCAGTTCGTCAACGCAGCCACCCACGAGTTGCGGACCCCGATGGCGAACATCAAGGCGTACGCCGAAACGCTTGCTCTCGGCGAAGTCGACGATGTGGAACAGCAGAAGATGTTCTGTAACGTCATCAACGATGAGGTCACTCGCCTGGCTCGTTTCATCGACGACTTGCTCCATTTGAGCCGTATGGAGGCGGGAGCTACAACCCTGCAGTTGCAGGTGACCGATATGGGGCGACTTCTCGAAGAAACCGCCAAGAAGGTTCAACCCCAGATGCTCCAGAAGAAGTTGCGTTTCGATGTCGACTTGCCCGGCAAGCTGCCCGAACTGATCGTCGACAAGGACAAGCTGGCCGTTGCCGTAATCAACCTACTGGGAAACGCAGTCAAGTACACGCCCGAAGGCGGCAGTGTACGGATGCGGGTTTCGCTTCCGCGGAACTGGCTGCAGATCGATGTTGAAGACACGGGGATCGGCATTGCCGAGGAGGAGCTTCCAAAGGTACTGGATAAATTCTACCGGAGTTCCGACCCTCGCGTTCGTGGTGAGATCGGAACCGGCCTGGGACTTTCGTTGGCCCAGGAAATCATTCGCCTGCACAGCGGCAAGCTAAGCGTAAGCAGCCAGTTGAACAAGGGGTCCAAGTTCACGATCAGCCTTCCGATGACGGTGGAGTAACAGCCATGTTCGAACACGAAAGACAGGGTGCAATCCACGTCATTCGAGGCGATGCTCCGTTGAACGTCAAGTTTGTTGGCGAGGTTGGCCGCTTGCTCGATGGGTGCCTCGGGGACGGGCTTCCACGCCTGGTTTTCGACTTGAAGAAGGTGCCCCTTATCGACAGCGCCGGACTCGAATTGCTGCTGGACTATCGCGACAAGTGCCGGCGATCGGGGGGCGACCTGAAGCTCGCCACCCCGAATCGACTCTGTGAAGACATCCTGTTCCTGACCGGTGTGGAGCAAGACATGGAGGTCTTTCCCGAGGTCCTCCGAGCTGTTGGGAGTTTCGTTCGATGATCGATACGACGATGTTGGAACATCCAACAGCTGCAGAACAATTCTCTTCCGGTCCGATCGGTTCCCAGGAATCTCCGGCAGCGGGGCCCTCTCCCGTCGCGGCGACGGGCCGGCTCGGCGAAGACCTGCTCGGGGCCGGGTTGATCACTCAAGAACAGCTTGACGAGGCCTTGCGCCGCCAATCGACGATGGGCATGCGACTGGGGGCCGCTCTCGTCGAGTTGGGGTTTGTGACCGAAGAGGACATCTTCCCCTTCGTCGCCCAGCGGTTGGGAGTTCCCTGTGTCCAGCTTCGCGACGGACTGGTCGACCCGCTCGCCGCCAGGTTGATTCCACGGTCCCGCTCCGAATCGCTCGACGCACTGGCACTCTTCAAGATCCGCGACACCTTGTGTGTCGCCATGGCGGACCCGTTGAACCTGCGCAGCACGGACTCGATCGAACGCCTTACCGGTCTGAAGGTCCGCCCGGTGGTTGCTCACTCCAAGAGCATCCAGCGAATGATCGAACGCGTCTACGACGAGAACTTTCACGTTGACGCCGTGACGGCCGACATGGAAGAATCGGCCGTCGAAATCTCCGACGACGCCGTTCAGATCGACCTTCACTCCGTAGGCGAGTCGGGCGAAAGCAGCCCGATCGTGAATCTCGTCAACTTCCTGATCATGCAGGCGCTTCGGTACAAGGCAAGCGACATCCACATCGAACCCGGCCGGCGGCACACGACCGTACGCTTTCGCGTGGACGGCCAGTTGCGAGAGGTCCTTCGGCCCAGGCACGATCTACACCCGGCCCTGATTTCTCGCATCAAGGTCATCGCCAAGATGGACATAGCCGAGCACCGTCTTCCCCAGGACGGCCGGGTGCATGTCGTTGTCGACCGCCGCGAGATCGACCTGCGAGTGTCGGTACTGCCCACCGTCCTGGGCGAGAAAGTCGTGATTCGCGTGCTCGACCGCCAGCGGCTCACCTTCGATCTCGACAAGCTCGGTTTTTCCGCCCGTGTGCTCCCGGAATTCAAACGCCTCCTCGCCAAGCCTCACGGGCTTCTGCTCGTCACCGGTCCGACAGGCAGCGGCAAGACTACCACGCTCTACTCGGCCATCGAGTTGATCAAGTCCGTCCACAGCAACATCGTCACGGTCGAGGACCCGGTCGAGTACCAATTGGAATTGATCAACCAGGTGATGGTCGACGAAGGAACGTCCCTCACCTTCCCAAAGGCCCTCCGTTCCATCCTTCGTCAGGACCCCGACGTCGTCATGGTCGGCGAGATTCGCGATCCCGAAACGGCCAACGTCGCGGTTCAAGCCGCCCTGACCGGTCACCTCGTGCTCAGCACGCTGCACACCAACGACAGTTCCGGTGCCGTCGTGCGCCTGCTCGATATGGGCGTGGCGTCCTACAAAGTCGCCGCGGCCTTGATCGGCGTTCTCGCACAGCGTCTCGTCCGCGGAGTATGTCAGGAATGCAAGACAACCCATTATCCGCCGCGCGAATTGCTCGAGGCCATCGGCTACCAGGGCGATCAACGGCGTTCCTTCGTCCGCGGACAAGGTTGTTCCCACTGCCACGACACCGGCTGCCAGGGCCGAAGAGGGATCTACGAACTCCTTACCTGTGACGCGCAGATGCGCAAACTGATCAGCCAGGACGCGTCTCTTGCCGAGATGCGAGATCACCTGCGGAAGCAGAACATGCCGAATCTCTTCGACCAGGCAATCACCCTTGCAGAGGCGGGGGAAACCAGCCTGGACGAGGCCGTCCGAGTTGCGTTCTTCGAGTAGATCGCAGAAAACCGCCTGAAATACCGCCATGCAGTACCAGTACTGTGCCAAAACGACGACCGGAGCGACCCTCGAAGGGTATCTCAACGCCAGTTCCGCCGCGGACGCCAGTCGCCAGTTGCGCCAGCGCGATCTGTATCTCGTTTCCGCCCGCCCCGCGGACATGCAAAAGGGGGTAACGGGCGGCATTTCTCCCCGTTCTTTGGATCGAGGGCGTGTGACCAAGCGAGACCTCATGGCGCTGACGTCGCAGTTGGCCATCATGGCACGCTCGGGGGTCGACCTGGCCACCGCCTTGGGCGATGTTGCCCGCGAGTGCCAGAACCTGAAACTGCGAAACGTCCTGGAGCGGATTCACGGCGAAGTGCTCTCGGGGCGTTCGATCACCAGCTCGCTGGCCACATGCGAGCATATCTTCGGGCAGAGCTATGTGGCCAGCGTGGCTGCGGCGGAGGCGGCCGGACGCCTGCCGGAGGTGCTGGCCCGCCTGGCCGCCCTCCTGCGCAGCGAACTGCGGATGCTCTCCACGATCCGGTCGTTGCTGGCGTATCCTCTCCTTTTGGCAGGCATCTCCGCGTTGGTTGTCGTGGCGCTCGTGTTTTTCGTCTTACCCCAGTTCGCGGGCGTTTTCGAACAGCTCGACCTCACTTTGCCGTTGATCACCCGGATCCTCGTCGGTGTGGCCAACGAAGTGCGCGGCCGGATCTGGCTCTGGGGGCCGGTGACGTTGAGTGTCGTGGGGGCGGGTATTGCCTTTGCCATGAGTACGGCCGGCCGACGATTTCTCGACCGATTTCTCTTGGACTTTGTTCTCGTTCGCGACGTCACCCAGGCACTCCTGATCGGGCGGGCGTTTCGTCTTCTGGGTACTATGCTCGAGAGCGGCGTACCCCTCCAGACCGGACTGCGACTGACCCGTTCGTCGTTCCGCAATGTGCTGCTCCAATCCCTGTTCAAGACATTGGAGGACGACGTCGTCAACGGCCGGGGGCTCAGTACCGGTCTGGCGTCGTCGCGTTTCGTGCCCAGCGCGGCGGCACAAATGGTGGCAACGGCCGAGCGCACGGGAACCTTGGCACTGGTGAGCCAGCAGATCGGCGAATACTACGAAGAGGAAGGCGAGACCCGCCTGCGTGAACTGGCAGGAGTGCTGGAACCCCTCATGATCATCGTCATGGGCGTGATTGTGGGTCTGGTCGTCATGTCGGTCATGTTGCCGATCTTCGACTTCGCCACCGCGGCGAAATAGGGGAAATGCGAACGATGAACTTACCCATGCGTCCCACAAGTGGTATGGAGAACAGAATGCCCCGACAGAAATTGGCTTTTGTACATCATGGACTCCTGGCAATTGTTGTGCTCGCGGGCGTTCTAGTCGGCGGACT
>CAYSCH010000055.1:26925-34281 GCA_964429355.1 uncultured Planctomycetaceae bacterium
AGAGATTTCGGCAACCCTGAAACGGATCGAGGAGCGTCTCGATCGGCTCGAGAAGATCGCAATTCAAACCGTCGAAGCCGAGAAAAAGGAGTGACCGGTGGCAGCAGGGCTCGGAAAAGGTTGGATCGGTTTCGATCTGGGACACCGTAGCATCGTGATCGCTCAACTGCAGAGATCATCGACGTCGCTGCGCATTTCGGCAGCTTGTGAAATGCCCCGAACGTGCCGGTCCTTCCTGGGCCTTACAGGTCTTGACGGCTATGTGGATGTGTCCAAGCCTGAATTGGAGACCGCCCGCCTCCTGGTCTCAGGCCTGGCGGGAACGGTGGCTGCGTCTGTCCTGCCGCTGAGCGTGACCGAGTTGACGCACACGGAACTGCCGCCGGCCGATCCTCACGAACACCACGCCATGGTGGCCAGTGAATTGGACTTCACAACGCCGCACCGTTTCGAATTCTGGCCCTCAGACCTTCCTGCCGGCGAACGTTCCACGGGGCTGTTGGATGTCAACGTGATCTCGATCGCCGAGTCGCGAGCGGCCGCGGTGGCCGACGCCCTGCGTGCCGCCCGGTTCGAATGCCGTGTCCTGGACAGTCTGCCCCACGCCGTGGCCCGTGCCGTGTTGATGGCGCTACCTGGCCACTTGGGACGTCCCCTGGCGGCCCTGTATCTGGGGTTCGATCATGCGATGTTTGTAGTTTCCCGCGACGGCATGCCCGTCTTCGTGCGGCAATTCCGCAACGCGGGGATGCATCGATTGGTCGGCCGTGTCGGCCAGTCACTCGGTCTCCTCGAAGAGGAAGCAGTTCACGTGCTGCGCGAACTGGGCTTACCCGACGCGACCGATGAAGTCTCGCGGGGCGACCGAATCCAGGACGTGCTTGCCGAGATCGTCGCAGAACCGCTGGAGGAAACGGCCGACGAACTCCGCCGGACTTTCTCCTATCTGTCCGCCGCGAGACTGGGGCCGATTCCGGACGGCGTGTGTCTCCTCGGTGACGGAGCTGCCATCGGCAATTTCGGCCGGCATCTGGCCCTCAAGGCGGATACACGATTGTGGGACTGGAACCTGCCCGGCGCCGACGCGCCTCTCGGAGCACCCCATTTGCCCCCTGCGCTGTTCGCAGTGGCATCGGCCCTATCAGGACTGGCATGGAACTTATGAGAACCCACGTCAATCTCTTGCCGCTGAAACACCGACAAGCAGGCCTGCTCCGGGCGCTGCTTCCGCGATGGTGTGCGGCGTGGGCCGTCGGCGCCGCCGTGTTTGCCGGTGTCGTCTGGATGAACCGGAGCCACCACAAGGAAATACTTGCCGCCGTCGCCGATCGTGAGGCTGCTTGCCGGCCGATTATGGCCACCGCTGCAGAGAACACGCGGATGCAGCAGGAGATCCGTCGTTTCGATCGTCGCGAGACTCTGGTCGGCCAATTGCACGACGACAAGCCGGTATTATGCCTTCTGGCCGCCGTCAGTCGCAGCGCGGAACTTTGCGGCGGGCGAATCGTCGTACGGGACCTCCAGTTCCAGCAACAAGCGGCGGGCCCAGCAGCCGGCCGACCGCTCGCCGGCCCGCAGCAAGCGGCTCCAAACGCGCAGACCGTTCTTACACTCGAGGGGGACGCTCTGGACAATCTGGCAATCGCACGCTTTGCTACCGCCCTGAAAGATTCCGCCCTCTTCCGGGACGTAGTCCTCCAGGCCTCCCTCGACAAATCGTCGCCGGATGCAGTGATTCACTCTTTCATCGTTCGCTGCGAACTATGAGTCAAGCCGCTATGGATCCCTCAGGAATTGACGTACGACTTCAACGACTTCGATACACCATTCATGCTCTGGCCGCGGTGGGGCTGCTGACGCTGCTGCTGGGCTTCTGGTGGTCGTGGATTCGGCCTCTGACCACCCAGCAAGCCATCCTCTCCCAGCGTATGGATCAACTGGCAAAAACGCAGGCCTCGGCTACGGCGATCCGCGCCGAGCACATGTCACTCCGCGAGCAACTCTCTGAAGTTCAACAGCGCGAGGCGGCTCTGCTGGCGAGGGTTCCCGACGATCCATCGGACGAGGAGTTTCTTGCCCTGGCCTCCGGGCTCGCCAAAGAAAGCGGACTGAAGATCCAGGACTATCGGCCTGGAAAATCGATTACCGGGCCGGCCTGTTCTTCTCTCGAACTCCAACTGATCGCTGAAGGCAGTTACGTCAACATCTGCCGATTTCTCGATGGCATCGCGAAGCTGCCGCGGCATACAACGGTTTCCGGCCTGCACATTGGCACCAGGGCCGACAAGGAAACCTGCCTCGTCGAGATCTCACTCCTCCTGTACTTCGGCGCGCCGACGGAATCGGTGCCGCTGGGAAAGGGTGCTCCTCATGTCTGACGGCAAGGCAGACAACAAACGGCCGACTCCGTTCAAACTGGTCTTGGCGGCCGTCCTGACGGTTATCTTCGTCGTGGTAGTCGTCGTGCAGGTGAGAACCTATTCGGGCACCGAGACAGCTTCCACCGAGAATCAACTCCGGGCGACAAAGGTGCGGTCCGAATCCGAGGGAAATCCCGCACCAGTCTCCGCTCGCTGCACCACTGCCCCTTCGGCAAAAACGCCCGCGCAATGGCCCGAAGTGGATATCGCCCAGTGTACGGCCTACGACCCGTTCAAAGCCCCAGAAGGGTTTGTCTCAAGTCAACAACAGGATACCGTGCGGAAGGCCTCCCCCGAGACACGGCAACAACAAATCGAGGCGGCCCAGCGGCAGACAGCCCAACATCGTGCCATTGCGGAACTCATGAAAGCTGGTGTCAACGCCGTACTGGTGGGTGCGGACCGAACGACGGCGATTGTCGGAACCCAGCAGTTCCAGGTCGGACAGCAAATCCACGGCCACCGCGTGACGGCCATCGACCCTCGCGGCATCGTCCTCGAACCGATCGATCCAGAACCGGCCAGCCCCAGTCCTTGACCTGCGAAGATGTCACTGGCGTTCTGACTCGCATAGGGAAGTCTTCGTCTATTGTATCCACGACCGAAACCTGGCATTTGAAGTCGCATTGCCCACAAGAATTCGCCATGCTGCTCCCCACTCGGAGGCCACCATGCCCAATCGCTTGCCCGTCCCCGACGAACTGCTCCATTTGATCGAGAAACGCGACGTCGACAGTCCGAGTGGCGGCGAGCGGCGGTCTGCTGAGGAACGACGACAGGTCGATCTGGGACCGATCGGCGTCATTCAGACCGCGTCCAATCTGGCAGAGATCTCACTCGAAGAGCGGCGAGTGGGAAGGAAGCGGCGGGTGAAGCGAGATCGGCGGAACAGCCAGTAGCTGGAGATTGACCACAGGATTCGCTATCCTGAAGAGAAACCGAAGAAGCCGTTCCAGGACCAGGACGAGAGTTTCCCACGGGGAGCAACTGCCGGAATCGCCGCAGGTTTTGAAATCGGCTCTCAATCCACTGATTTCCCCTCTCGCCCATGGCCAGCACACCGAGTCTCGCCGTAGTTCCCCGCCTCTCCATGCGCGGGGTATGCAAGCGATTCGCGGCGACGGAGGCCCTGGCCGGGGTCGATTTCGAAGTCCGCCCACGCGAGGTGCATGCCCTGGTTGGCGAAAATGGCGCAGGGAAGAGTACCTTGATGAAGGTCCTCTCCGGGGCACACTCGCCGGACCGGGGCGAGATGCAGCTCGACGGAATTCCTTACCGGCCACGCAATCCGCTGGACGCCCGGCGGCAAGGCGTCGTCATGATCTACCAGGAACTGTCTCTGGCGCCCCATCTTTCCGTGATGGAGAATATTCTTCTCGGGGTTGAGCCGCGTATTGGCCCCCTGGTGCGATGGGACCAGATGCGGCGACAAGCCCTTGAAGCCCTCAGACAAGTCGGCCTGGAAGCCGTTGCTCCCGAGACTCCCGCGAGACGGCTCTCGGTGGCCCAGCAACAGATGGTCGAGATCGCCCGGGCGGTCGCCGTCGAGTGCCGCGTCCTTGTTCTCGACGAACCGACGAGCAGCCTCACCTCGCGCGATACGGAGCACCTCTTCTCGCTTATCGCCCGGCTGAAGGAAAAAGGCCTGGCGATCGTCTACATCTCCCATTTCCTCGAGGAGGTGCAGCAAGTGAGCGACCGTTTCACCGTACTGCGCGACGGCCGCTCGGTGGGGAGCGGCCTGACTGCTGAGACTCCCTCGGGCGAGATCATCACCCAGATGGTCGGCCGGCAAGTGAAGGAGCTCTATCCGCGATCTCCGCGCCGCCCCGGCCTGGAGGTGCTGAACCTGTCGGCCTTGTCGGGGCGAAAGACACCGCGTTCTGCTTCTCTTACCCTGCATCAGGGCGAGATCCTGGGGATTGCCGGTCTGATGGGGGCGGGTCGAACGGAGTTGCTGCGGGCGATCTTCGGGCTGGATGCGATTCGCTCAGGCGAGATATCCGTCGGTGCCTATGTGGGGCCGGCATCACCCGCTCGGCGCTGGTCCCAGAAAGTCGGCCTCGTGAGCGAGGATCGAAAAACCGAAGGGCTGGCACTCGGACTGTCGATCGCCGACAACGTCACCCTGCCGCGATTGCGCGGGCTCGGCCCAAAAGGGCTCGTCACGCCCGCCGGTCAGGCAACCGCCTGCCGCCGCTGGATCGAGGAACTCGCGATTCGATGCACATCGCCTCATCAGCGCGTGGGCGACCTCTCGGGTGGCAACCAGCAAAAGGCTGCCTTGGCCCGATTGCTCCATGCCGACGTCGATCTGCTCCTTCTCGACGAGCCGACACGGGGCATTGACGTCGGCTCGAAAGTCCAAGTCTACAGGCTTCTGGACCGACTGGCGTGCGCCGAGCCGCAATCGCGACGGCCGGGCAAGGCGGTGCTCCTCGTCAGCAGCTATCTTCCGGAGTTGCTGGGCATCTGTGACCGCATCGCCGTCATGCACCGCGGACATCTCAGCGACGCCCGACCTGTCGGCGATTGGACTGAACAACGCCTGATGATGCTCGCCACCGGCCAAGTCAGGTGACCGTGTCCGCAGCGGCCCAATCCGGTGGGCAGCGTGACGCCCCACGCGACTACGGTTTTCGAAAACTCTCTGGGAGCATCGTTTTCACCGCCCCGACAATACGTTCCATCATCGGCGGATCGAGCCTTTCGGGCTGACCGAAGGTGACGCGTGCGCTGAGGCTGTTGTTGGCTTCATAGCCCCCTTCTACGAGGATTCGCGGGGACGCGAAATAAGTGGAAACGTCGTTCGTGTAGGCGCTAACCCAGAGCCGGCCAGGCTCGAATTCCTCCTTCAGGCGGAGCACATAGTCGACCACCATCTCGTTCGACAAGAAGACCATCGCCAGGTCGTCGCCGAAGATCCAGGTATTGACCTGATAGGTCGGTGGGGCGGGAAGCTTGCCTCCTTTGTCCATCTCGTCCAGCAGCGCCTTGACGGCCCAGGAACTCGCCGCGGTCTTGCGGGCAACGCCCATGTCGGCATCCTTCTGCCAGGGAATCTCGAGAACCTCCTGCCGGGCAGTGATCTTCGGGGTGATCGGGATCCAAGGGCCTGCGAGCAGCCGTTTGACTTCATCCGCAAATGCCCGGCCGTGCTGGTCGCAAAGCTCGGTGGTGCCGTGGGGGCAGGGATCGGAATCGGCGCCGCAGCCGAGCGTGATCAGGGCCGTCGTGCCGGGCTGGTCGGCTTCGATGAATTTCCGCGCCGAGCCGGCCCAGTCGCCGTGGATTTGCATGAAGTTGCCGCGCAACGTCGTGTTATGGCAGGCGTAGTTGCAGACCAGGGCCAGGACTTTTCCGTCGTCGCTTGTGACTTTCAAGACCGCCAGTTCGTGATCGACGGGCGCTTCCGGCACGGCGCCGAAACCGGACCATTTGCCTTCTTTGAGCACGCGGCGGTTGGCTGCAAACGGGACGGAGCCGCGGGCAATTTCCAGCTTCGCCGGCTGCTGATTCTCCAGGGCCTTCTGAACAACCTCCACGAGTCGCTCGGTGAGCTGCTCGGCGTATCGTTCCATATGCGCTCGCTCGTCGCCTTCCAGCGAATCCATTCCCTTGAGATTCGGCCCGGAGTGGCAGTGGGTATTGCAGAGCACGAATCGTTCGGGGGCGATCGGGGTTGTTTTGTTAACGCGCGAGTAGACTGTGTCGCGCAGCTCGCGGGGAACGGAGCCGCAATCGACCGAAAGGATGATAGCGGGACCCTGCACCTCATTACGCGCGATGGCCAGCGCCGAGGCCGAGAGGGGACCGGCAACGCCTTCGGACTCCGTCTTGCGAGAGGCATACCCGTACATCCGCACCGGTGTGTCCGGTGTGATGTCGACCTTGGCCACCCCAATGGGCGCCGTCGCGGGGGGGGCGGCCGCGACGGGGTCCGCAGCCAGGGCGGCGATACCGGCCAATGCACACAGGATTCTACGCGTGGATCCGGCGAAATTCATGGTTCTGATTCTCCCCAAGGTATCCTGAATCGGGTCTGCACCCATTCTAGTGCCTGCGGCAACGAAAGAAACAGGCATCTGGGTGACGATTGGACCGCCGGGCCCCGGCAGCGTTGATATTCGTCCTGAAAATGTGGAGAATGATGAAATTGGCGAAAACCACAACGAACGAGCATTTCCCGAAGCGAGGTGCAGTCGATGCAACGCAGAGCGTTTTTGAAGACGGCCGGGGCGACCGGTTTGGCTACAGTTCTGGCACGGCCCCTGTGGGCCCTGTCGCCCAGGTTCAGCCGATACAAGGAAACCATGGGCCTGCAAGTCTACACGGTCCGCAACCAGCTCAAGGAGGATGTATCCGGAACGTTGAAGGCGGTGGCCGACGCCGGCTACCAGCAGGTGGAAATCGGGGACGTCGTGGGAGCGGATGAGGTGTTGAAGGCGGCCAAGGACGCCGGACTTGCGGCCACCTCGGGCTTCTTCGACTGGCGCGCCATGGCCACTCCTGACGCCGAAGGAGTCCCTTCTTTCGACACCATCCTGGAGGCGACCACCAAGGCACAGTTGCGTTACCTCGTCTTTGGCTATGTAGGGAAGGGCCAGCGGGAGACGGCCGATCAGTTCAAACTGCTGGCCGAACGGGCGAACCGGGCCGGTGAGAAGTGCAAGGCGGCCGGAGTGCAACTCTGCTACCACAACCATTCCTTCGAATTCGGTCCGCTGCCCGGCGGCACGACCGGCTGGGACGTGTTCGTCCAGGAGTTTGACCCGAAACTGATGCCGTTCGAACTCGATGTGTTCTGGGCGGCGATTGGGGGCAAGGACCCGCTTGAAATCATCCGTTCACTCAACGGGCGGATCTGCCAACTTCACTTGAAAGCAACGTTCCGCTTAATTATTGGTTTTCTTGCTCTGGCGTCCATCCGGGATAG
>CAYSCH010000056.1:0-34253 GCA_964429355.1 uncultured Planctomycetaceae bacterium
CGTATTATTGCTTGCCCACAGTCAACAGCTACTCCAATTCATCCGAGGAATCGACGATCTTCAGATCGAACTGGAATCCCTCGTAGGTCTGGAGCAGTTCGGCCAACTGGTCGAACGTGAGAAAGATGCCGTCCACCACGACGCCGCCATCGCTGATCCGCCCTCGCATTCGGTCGTGCGTCAGGGACAGCCGTCCCTGCTCCTTCATCAGGTGACGGACAGAAAGCAGCTTTCGGATCCGCTTGCGAAGATCGCCAAGTGCTTGAAAAGGGTCCACCACAGAGAATGCCTGGAAGACATAACCGTCGTCACCTTCCACGTCTTCGGATGCGCACACGCCATATCCCAAAGGCACCGGATACTGCTCCAGCGTGAACTTCCGTGTCCGACCAGCAAAGTCTGTGAACTCTTCGCTGCTCGGGAAGTCGGACGGAAGAGGTGAGCCGTTGCTCTTGGACATATCATGCTCCTTTCCAATCTGCTCGTACATTCTATCGGCTGCTCGCAAATGAGTATAGAATCGGTGACAAGTCAAAACTCCGCCCCAATACCGACCGCCAATGAATTTGACCATACCCACCGTCGTTCGTGCCGTTCTAGCCGACTACGCCCTGCCGTGGGACGGAATTCACGGGGTGGGCCACTGGGCGAGAGTTCTGGGGAATGGGTTGCGACTGGCAGAGGTAACCAGAGCAGACGTGGAGGTCGTCCAACTCTTTGCGGTCCTACACGACTCGAAGCGGCAAAACGAATCCAGCGACCTCGGGCATGGGATGCGAGGAGCGGAATTCGCCTCCCAGCTACGTGGCACTGTCTTCGATGTTACCGACGCTCAGTTCGCCCTTCTTGTTCAAGCGTGTGCGGATCACACGAACGGCTTGACCGAGGCTGATATCACCATCCAAACCTGCTGGGACGCCGACCGATTGGACCTCGGACGGGTAGGAATGCGGCCTGAGCCCACGAAGCTCTGCACGGACGCCGCCAAACAACCAGAATTCATCAAGTGGGCCGATGGCCGGGCGGCGTTTGCGGTCGTGCCTGAGTTTATGCGGAGAGAATGGTTGCCCGAATAGATGACGGGGTTGCCCCACCTGCTTGGAACAGGCGAGGGCAGAAGGCAATCACTCAGCCAAGGGTATCGTGACCTCACACAGCGGGTCATAGGGCAACGGATCGACCGATGCCCCAGCAACAATGTGGTACTTGGAAGGATTGGACGCAAGCCCCGGAGATCTCTCTATTGGGGGAGAGATAATGGTTTAGTAACGGCGCTGCCCATCATTGACAGACCAGTCCCAGCTCCAGACAATCATCCCTGGATCGTCCCGGCCTCGACTTCGGGGGCGTCCCGAGGCACCGGGGGCAGAATCAGCTTCTTCGTGAGGAGGTTCGTCATGACTCGACTAATGGTTGCTCTAGCCTTCTTGGGACTTGTCGGTGTTCTGGCTGTTCCATCCGCCGTGGCTCAAGAGTTGACTGCCGATGACTACGTCCAGTTTTGGCGGCCTATCGTGGGAACATGGAAAGGAACGTTTGAAATTGACGGAAAGACCAATCCAATCACGTTCCACTTCAGAATCGCTCCGAACAAGAAGTGCATCCTACTCTACGACGACAGCGAAGGAGAGCCGGGGACGCAGCAACTGCAAGTGTATGACCCCATCGCCAAGCACGAGATAGCGTGGGGGGTTGACAAGGACGGAAATCGGCAGATTCAGAAGATCGTAATCGACGGAATGAAAAAGGGAATGAAAGCAGCCAAAGGGGTCGGCGGCTCGTGGGAATTACAGGTTTTTGACAACGACGGAAAGACGACTACGACGACCTGCAAATGGTCATTTGCCGAATTGGATGAGACACATTCAGTGATGGTATGGAGTGATGTGAAGGAAGACGGTAACCCCAAGCCGGATACCAGGATGGCCCTAGAGCGGCAACCGGAAAGGAGCCGCCGAGGCCGCTAGAAATCAATTCCACGAAGCATTGGTCGCCTGCTAATTGTGGCGGTGAGCAGACCAAGGCAATTCATGATTTGCCTGCTACTTGAGAACCTCGATAGGATCGTGCTGACTCGCAGTGCGATTTGTCGGTTGGCAAGGGAGGCTACGTGCCCCGCTAATACCGCCCCAAGCCACCTACGAAGGATACCCCTTCGTCACCGTCTCCGTATTCCTCGCCAGATCCAGCGACCGCCAACAGTACCAGCTTGCTACCGAGGCGAAGGGTCGCCAAGGGGTGGCGATGGCGTGGCTCGTTGTCTTGTCTGGCAGATCGTCCAGGCCATATCGATCACGGATAGCGGTCCTGACTCCCAGGTCGTTGTGCGGGAACACGTCGGGGCGGCCTAGCGAGAAGATCAGGAACATTTGCGCCGTCCACAGGCCAATCCCTTTGACCTGAGTGAGCGAGCCGACAACGCCTTCATCCGACAAGCGTCCGATCTGCCGTAGGTCCACCGTGCCGTCATTCACCTTGGCTGCCAAGTCGGCCACATAGGACGCCTTTTGCGACGACAAGCCGACCGACCGCAATTCGTCAATCGTATACCGAGCAAGGCTTCCCGGTGCCAGACTATCGGCACCGACTAAATCCATGAGCCTCTTGCGGATTGCACGGGCGGCACTGGTCGAGATCTGCTGCGAAATGATGGACCGAACGAGCATGGTGAATCGGTCCCGCTCGAACCGCAGCGTGTACGGCCCCACAGCGTCGATCATCGCCTTCATTACCGGGTCTGCCGCTCGGAGATGGCGACGTGCAGATTGGATCGTCTTCGGTGTCAATCGCATGGTGTTCGGTGTAGTCCAAGTGGCCCCCGTATCAGCATCTTGCGTAGTTGTCCGATGCGTGAGTGGGCACCGGCTTTATTAGTGCCTTCGCCGGTGCTATCATAGTCTCCAGACGGATCGACTGTATCAGATGGCCCATGGTTCAACAACAGTCGGTGGCATTATGACCAACTCTCCAAGTTCTGTCCACGATCTCAGACGGTGATGGAAGCCACATAAGCTGCGGCTTCATGAACTCGATCCAGAGCATCCGACGCCAATACGTTTTCATCGGGCCTGTAGTTGGCTCCAACGGGTCGAGCAACTTCGTGAGGACAATGAACGAGATCTCGCTCTTCTCGGACAGTGGATCGCTTTGAATGCCCTTTACGGTCAATGGGATGAAGATGTCAGGGAACCCGTGGCCGACCACGCATGCCTGAGAATCTTCTTCGACAGGATTCTGGCTCTGGATGCTAATGAGCAAGTCAAAGGTGTGTTGATTCAGCAGAAGAAGCTGATCATGTCGATCTTCGAGGACGAGTATCTCAGCCGGTTCTTTTGGCAGGAGCCCGGTGCCAAACGTGCTGGGCAGTCAAAGAAGGTGAAGTACGATGCTCAAACATGGTATCAGCAGGGCAACCGGACGCTCCTGTTGGACCGGCTCGTTGAGCGGATTTACCTTCTACGATGCCAGTTGGTCCATGGAGCCTCGACCTACAATAGCTCGCTGAACCGGGTGTCGCTTGGGAGGTGCATCACGATGATGGGGCACCTGTTGCCCGCAATTCTCCTTGTGTGGATCGACCACGGTGCTGATGAGGACTGGGGGACGATGTGCTATCCACCGCAGCATGGTGCTGCGGTAAGGCCGTAGACGGCAGGCCAGTAAGGCATTGGCATTATCCTACGACCCAGCAGCATCGTATAGCGTTGCTGCCGAGTGGGCCGATGAGCAAACGGAGTCGGCTAACGGAGAGGTGTGAGCAAGGACATGCTCGGCACCTGGGACCGGATTGGCGGCGTGACCGGTAGCCCAAACCAACCCGACCAAGCTAGCCCATCTCGTTGATCAGCAATTCTTCTGCGATCACCTCTTGACAACTCGTGTGCAAGCTGCTTCAATGCGGTCACTCTCGGCGACGGGGAGTGGTTGCTCCCTTCGTAACACCTCTGTGAATCTTAGTGGGTTTTTTTTGATTCTTGAAGAAAGTCAGGTTTCACAAAATCCTGCATTCCAAAAAGAATTGCGAAATTCAAACATATTGCGGAATTCAAAACTTTCTGAAATAGCCCAGTTTTCTCGCAAATTCTGCAATATTCGAGTGGAATAAACTGCAATCTCAGTTGCTCAGCGGGGGAGACCGATGACTCGATTCCCGGCCACCCAAGTGTCCAGTAACTCGCATCTCATTCTCGTGCTGCGACTTCCAGGAAGCTGACGACAATCAGCCGTATAATGGGAGCAAACACGCCCAAGGGGCGTTTGCGGTAAATAGAATCTAAAACAAGTTGAAGGCCGAAGAAAAATGTTTTCTTCGGCCTTCTTATTTATAGAGAAACTAGTGTAAACACATTAACATAATCTTTAATTCAAAGAAACTTGGGAATGCAAACAAACTGTGAGTGAAAGAAATTGCGAAAAAGAAAAAACGATTTCATGAACGGATGATCTGAAATCGTCCTGCCAAGGGACGTAACACGACGTTGGCGTTCCCTTGATTTCGATAAGTGACGTTCTTTGACAATTCGGTGAACACGAAAGGCTCTGGTGTGGAGACGGGCGGAGACGATCCCAGCAGTGGGGCGAACCGACTCCATCCCGTAACACCTTGCAGGGTTAGTTCCCCAGCATAGCCAGGCCGCAGTTTGATCCCCCGTCGATTTGGGGGGGAGTTATTTCTTGAAGCCCCGTAAATCCGGGGAGTTTGCGGTATCGCATATAGCACCGCCGTTTGTCCAGATTCCTACCCGTTTGCGTGAAATGAAAGGAAACGAATCATGAGCAGAAACGAATGTCGAGTCCCGGAACCCCGAGACAGTTGGATTCAGAGAGAGCGTGTCCTTCCGTTGCCCTCCAAAGAGGAGGGCTATGCCAGAGTATTGCTTGTGGGCACGACGGGGGGAGGAAAGACCACGGTGGTTCGGCAATTGCTGGGGACCGACCCAAATAGGGAGCGGTTCCCATCAACCTCACCCAACAAGACCACGGTCTGTGACATTGAGATCATTGTTGGAGGTGACGATTTCCAGGCCGCCGTCTCGTTCATGAGCCGTGAGCAGGCTCGCAGCTATATCTCCGAGTGTGTTCTGTCGGCTGTGGCTGCCGCCCTGGAGGACAAGTCGAAGGAAGAGGTTGTTGGGCGTCTGATGACGGACGCAGACCAACAGTTCCGTCTCAGCTATATCCTGGGATCACCAGACTTGGTGCTAGATGACCCCGCAGACGAGTCGTTAGAGGATGAAGATGAGGAGCGTTCCAGCTTGGACGAAGTGGAGATTACACGGGAGCAGCAGCAACAGCTTGCCGACAAGATCTCGGAGTTCTTGGACAAGGTGTCTTGTCTGGCCGGTGACTTGAAAGACGCACTCGTCAGCATCGCCAATGATGTCGATGTCGATCTTGACGGAGCAACACAGGGAGAACGTGCCGCCCTCCTGGAGCTTGTCGAAGAGGAGTTGTCGAAGAACCCTGGGTTCCACGAGCTTGTGGATGAGATTCTGTGCGAGGTGGAAGCTCGATTTGACTGGATCACCAGTGGAGAGCTTGAGCTTGGAACTGATGAATGGCCGATCCTGTGGACGCACACGAGTCAGGACCGTGCGGAGTTCATCAAAGCTGTGAATCAGTTCTCCAGCAACTACGCCCCCAATTACGGACGGCTGTTGACGCCTTTGGTGGATGGGATAAGGGTACGAGGCCCGTTTGAAGCTCCCTGGCAGGATGGGGATTTCCAGAAGATTGTGCTACTTGACGGACAAGGGATCGGTCACGTTGCTGAGTCGGGAGCGAGTATCTCGACGAGGACCACTAAACGGTTTCAGATTGCGGATGCAATCCTCCTTGTTGAGAGTGCCACCCAGCCCATGCAGGCAGCTTCGATGTCTGTCCTTCGCACGGTCGTCACCAGTGGGTATGTGTCGAAGCTCATTATGGCATTCACTCACATGGATGCAGTGAATGGTGACAATCTACGAGGTTTCCGTGGGAAGAGGGCCCACGTCCTCGAATCGTTCAACAATGCTGCCCAGGCTATTGGCAAGGATTTGGGGCGGGAAGCCGTATACTCGCTCGATGCCCTCACGGCAGACCGCATCGTATTCCTGTCGAACATCCAGGCGACCTTGCCGGAGGATGCGAGACGCACTCGCAGCGAACTCAATCGGCTTCTGAGGGCGATCGAATCCGCCATCGAGCCACCAAAGCCCGTCGAATACCATCCGGTCTACGACCTGAACAACTTGGTCGCTGCGATGCAAAAGGCGACCCACGAGTTCCATGTTCGATGGAAGGCCATCCTCCAGATCAGGTTCTCCTCGAACGTCGATCCAGAACCGTGGCAAAGGATCAAGGCCCTGACAAGAAGAGTTGCCGAATTCGGATGGGACGAATTCAAACACCTTCGTCCCGTTGCTGATCTCATTCAGTGCTTGCAGTATACGATCAGCGAGTTCCTGGCGAATCCAGTTGGTTGGACGCCTGAGGCACCACCCGCAGATGCTCCCGAACAGCGGATACAGGCAACAAATGCAATCAGGATGCATGTTGCAGCGAGACTCTACGATTTCTCGAAACGCCGACTGATCGATGAGAGGAAGAGCGGTTGGGTCGAAGCCTACGGGCATCGGGGCATAGGCTCGACTCGGGATCGTGCGGAAGACTTGAACGACCTCTACGAATCTGCCGCACCAATTCCCAACGAGATGCCCGGCCCCGATGCCAAAGAGTTCATCCTGGAAGTGCGAGAGCTTGTGGCTGAATCGATTGTCGAAGGTGGCGGAGGACTCCTTGACTCAGATCAGCGATCTGTGCCTTCCGCTGGATAGGCTTCACAAGTGCCACCTGCTGGTTCGCAAGACCAGCAGGTGGCCCAATCTCTTGTGCTGCTCAACGTTCTGAACCATATTCGAACCCCGTTCTATACAGGAGTGTCCCGATGTCCCAAGTGCATATTGATCTCCCGGTAGCCCTGTGGAATCGTATCGTGATTCTGGCAAATCAGGACGCCGAACTGCGAGTACACTTGCGTAATCTTTCATTGGCGGCCCTCACCGCCACCGAAGTGCAGAGACAAGCTTCCGAGGAAGAGCAGTCGAGTCACCAAGACGTTCCAGCGACCGCCTCGGCTGCGACAGTGCAAGAAGTGGCCGGTTCAACAAGGCTGCCCGAGTTGACGCTGGGCAGATCCGTTTCCCCTGTTAAAAAAGGGCCACTCAACCATCTGGTCCCGAGGGAAACCGACTTCACCGTCATCGAGTCACGCTGCCGATTGAAAGCTGAAGGAGCACGTTGGGCTGCCACCCGTCGCCGTATGCTGGCCGAAGGTGCAGACTTTTACACTGAGGTCGATCCCGTGGATCGGAACATCTTTGAGAAGGCGAATAAGTTCCCGGACTGTTTCCTGTGGATGTGCCATCCCAGTGGTCCATCGCCTGCCAGCTTGAGCCTGTACGAGGAGCTAGCCGACTGCTTCGATGTTCTAGCCGATGCTGTGTCCCTCATAAAGCAGATCTTGGATGAATCCAAGAACGGGCAACGTGAGTTTGAGCAAGCCTTGGACCTTTTGGCGGAGGCTCAATCAGCCGTGCGAATCGCTATCGTCAACATTGAAGGGAATCCCGACACCGACCAGTGTGAAGTGTTCCACTGGTTGCGAAGAACTGCCTACGAACAGCAGATCCTCATTCAGCGGTACATGAAGCTGAATGACCCCGCTGATCCATCGCAAGTGTCGGAGCTTGCCGAGCGGATTGAGGCGATGGACGAATCGGTACAGCAAGCTCGACAACGAGCCCGACAGCAGAAGAAGCTGCTGGGAAAGATCAGACACAAGACCTCTTTGATTGCCAGTGATCCCGACAACAGCTACGAGCATTGGAGGATACTTGTAGCCACGGTCGATGTACTCGTGAGCGACGGATTGCCGCCTAGCAACCTGGAGCTTCGGGAATCGCTTCTGCCGGTCATCGACAACATTCCCGATCTCTCGGAAATCCCACAGGGCTTTCAGTTGGTGCTTCGGGAAATCGACCGGTTCATGGCCTCCTGCCCCCCACCCGAGAGTCCCGCCGTCACACCGCCGAGTCAGGAAGTGCTGAAGACTGCTAGACTTCTGAACGGTCGGGCTATGGTGTTGATCGGCGGGCACCGCCGCCTTGGAGCCGCACGGGCACTCAAGGAGGCGTTCGGACTTTCGGAGTTACTGTGGATTGAAACTCAGGAACACGAATCCATCGACCGCTTTGAGTCCTATGTGGCTCGTTCGGATGTGGCCGTGGTACTCCTGGCGATCCGCTGGTCAAGCCATTCGTTTGGTGAAGTCGGTGATTTCTGCGACAAATATGACAAGCCTCTTGTTCGTCTGCCTCGGGGCTATAATCCGAATCAGGTTGCGGCACAAATCTTGAGTCAGTGCAGCGACCGGTTGGGGCAATGAAGCGGCTAAGTTTGTTGCGGCATGGAAGCATCGGCTTCGACGGCAAGCTATTGCGGGGTTATAGACCTTAGGCGTCCTCCTCGTTAGTGTCGTCACTCAGTGGCGATTGATTACCGCAACCCGGGCAAACGGCTACGTGGCATTGGGCACCCTCGCTCCATATCACGCACTCATTGCCAAAACGTGTGCCGCAATTCCGGCATTCGTAAATCATGCCGGGTTCGAGGAACTCCTCGTAGAGAAAGTACTCCATCGGGTCCATCACTTCATCTCCGTCGAGATGTCCTGAAACTCGACGCCGTGCTCTGACAGTTCCCCTTCCGCCGCCCAGCCTGGTGGCGGAAGAGGAACTCGATCAATTCTCGTCATGTGCGTGTAGAGGTGATCTGTTGGCTCTTCAAATTCGGCGAAAGCGTAGTACAGCCCATTGGGCTTCGTCATGTCTAATATCTCGCCAAACCATCTAGCGTACTCCCGGTCCGGCCCCCAGCCAGCACATGCGATCTCCTGCCGTTCCCGCACGAACCTCAACGCCAGTTCCCGAGGTGTATCAAAAGCGGTGTCCGCCCAGCCGAAAGGATATTGCCCGCTAGCAGACGAATACTCGTGCCTGCAAGCCTCCTCCCCAAACCATTGTTCCATTTGTGAAGACGGATCGTCGTACATCCCGCCGTGGGACCGTAACGTCCAATAGGCCGGAACGATGGGGCACCGCCATGCCAGGGGATAGTCGTAGGCCGGTGCTCGAAGTCGCTCAAATCCTAGCCGGTGAAGCTCACTCACCATCAAAAGGATTCGACGGTATGGTGACAGGCACATCTCCGAGGCCGCAGCCAGAAGTCCGAGATCCCTTCGCCATGATTCCTGGTTTCCAGATCCACCGATTCGTTGCTCGGCCTCACGCAAGTCGCACCACGTTGTGCGATTTGACTGGCTGGCAAGCGGCTGGCCGTTGTTCTCCATCATCCCCGCAAAGTAGAAGCCATTGCTGTTGGTCGTGGACCAGACGACCGGAATCGGGAAAACTCCGAGGACGCCCTGGCCGACCTGTTCACGAAGGCAACGATCAACGGCTTGGCTGGGACGTTCATCGGGTTTGACTTTGACCTTGTTGAAAGTCGCCGTCACACCGTAAGGATGGCCTTTGGGCTCGGTGACGAGGTACTGCCCGTGGACGTTGGCTACCACAAATCCGATGTGGGTGACGCCGCTCGGCACCACGGAGTCTATGGCGACCTGTAGTTCTTTTGGAATCATAACACCCTCACGCTTGCGATGTTCCATCTTGCGACTATCTGATTCGCCACCCTGGACCGGACTCGCCGTTCCCGATCAGAAAGACATTACTGCCTTCTTCCAATGCGTCGAAAATGCCAGCGGTCAGGCACATCACCTTCGTATCGTTGCAGGAATCGTCGCTCAATCACGAATGTTCCATACCAGCACATCGTAGTAAATGGCTGGAACCCCAGCCTGTTTTGCAATGTCTCTTATGGACTCCTGAATCTGCCTGTACATCGTAGGCCCTGCCACAAATCTCATGGTGGCAGTGGCAGGGATTTCTGGATCGTCGATGCAGTGTCGTATTCCCGCAAGCGAGAACGAATCAAGCGAAACATGGGAAAACGATATCAATCGATTCCGTCGATCATCGGATAAGCGAGTCCATCGAACGAACGCCTTGAGGAGCAGGTCTGGCAATTTCCGGCTAGGACCATAAGGCATACGTTCCTTCATTTGTTCCTGCCATTCTTCACGAAACGAAGAGCAGAACTCGTGGTGCCATCTATCAAAGGCTGCTTGGGTTCGCACGCTATCGAGTTGTTTGGTCCGCTTGCAGACATCCAGTTCTCTCTTGGCCCACTCCCGAAAGACATCTGACGGCCTCTTGGGCATGTTTTGGAAAGCCCGAAAGGTATTGCTGCCCACTGACTCATGAACAATCTGTTCCAACGAATCCTGACGGCGAGCAAACCACGCCTCGATCTTGCCCCGTTTCTTTCTGAGGCGGTTGATGATCTCATTTGCATCCCGATACTCGTGTGGCATCGCACCTTTCCTTCGTGTACTGGGCATTCTACTCGTCGTCAAACGCACCCTTCTGTCCCATCCACTCTTCAGCCTCCTCAACGGAGCGAAACGGCCCGAACACGCCCAACGGCTGCTGCTTCCATTTCCAGACAGCTTCATGCCATTCCGTGAATTCCTCTCCCGTCATAGCGTCCAGATCTTCATCACTCGTCGTGATGGCATCCGCCATTTCGAGGAAGTAGATCGAACGTCCCGCACTGTCCTCCACATAGGAAAGGTCAACCCACTTGCAGTTATCGTTCGAATCCAATCGCTCCTGGGCAGTCCGGTAGCCACACACTTTGCGAGCAAATTCAAGTCGGTAAGCCTGTTTCTCTTTCGCCGTCATTCTGGCTCCAGCCAGGATCTTGTCAATGCGATCCCGTTTCGTCACGACCCGTTGCAGAACTCGTTTCCGTAATCGTTTCCAGTCAATCTCCAAGGAATCTGGGTCGCAGTCATCGTTCCACGCAAACCGATACTCGTAATTCGCACAACAGTTTGGCTTCAAAACGGGCGAAACCAAGCTCATGGCTTCGATTACATCGAGCATTGGAGCACAGCCATGATGGACGAACTCAACAAGTGCGTCCACTTCGTGCTGGAGACCATCGGTGGCAACCTTGGGATAAGGTGTTGTTGTCACAAGGAACCCTCGCATTCGTTGCACATTTGTCGATTACAACCAACCGTAGAAATCGGCCAATCGCCCCTCAACCGCCCCCCTTGTCGTCACCCACACTTTCTCCTCACTCTCTTTCGAATCCCCTCCAAATCGTTCAACAGCCGTTTGTCGCCGACCTTTTCGACTTGCAGCAGCAGGAGATCGAGTCCTTGCCGGATCGCCTGATACTGCTGTTTCTTCGAGCGGAGTCGCTCAAAGGGCTGCCTGACTCGCCACCGTTTGCGGTTGAACTCTTCCTCGGTTTCTTCGAGATCGAACCCGATTTTCTGTAGCAGGATGAGGTCACGCCGAATTGTCTTTAGGCTCACGCCCGTGACTTTGGCAGCTTTGCCGACCGTGATGCCCTTGGGGTCGGACGACAGCCACTCCAGCAGTTGCCATTGGCGGACCATCGGTGTGTGGGTGTCGGAATTGTTGATGGAGCGGCGACGGATGCGGGTGGTGATGTTTGCTGTGGTCATGATGTTCAACCCTTTGCCGTCGTTCAACATCTCAAATGATCGCTTGTTTCAGGAATGCAATCCGCTCTGCTCGCATTTCCCGGCCCTGTTGGCTCACTTCTTCACCAGCCCCTTCTCAACCAGGTAGTCGAAGAGCGACTGCAAGTCTGGACCGCCCGCTTCGTATTTTGCCTGAAACAGATCGGTGCTGGAGTGCCATGATCCGTCTCGAAACACCGTCACATCGTACTCAGGCATCGGCATACCACCGTCGAAGACCCATTCGCAGTCCTCGTATTCCAATGGGCAAACCGAAAGGGTGTCAAGCGTCTTGTCGGCGTAAACGGCAGCAGAAACAGCATCGATGATGTCCTGTTCCCACGCCTCTTCCGACACCGCAGTTTCGAGTTCAGGGACGGCGACAACCACCAAGACTTCCATTGTCGCAGTATCAGGATGATCCACGAGTCTTCTCCTTCGTTATGTCGGGCTGCCAAACCCGCTCGGCAACTTCTCTACCACTTCCCGATGCACGACGCTTCCCCGTCGAGGCACAATCAGCCGCTTCCATCTTTCCGTGTCCTTGCGATCCTAGCGGTATCCGTGCTCGTGCCGGAAGGCAACGTCATCCCGGATTGACTGGAACTTGGTTCGCATCCGGGGGGTGAACGACTTCTCCTCCGCCAACTCCTCAAAGCCCGAGCGAACCAGTGCCGGGGGCATACATGACAACAGGTCAAGCACCTCGTTCAGATACCGGCGTGTCGAGTTCGTGTTCTTCACCCGTTTCAGTTCATCGAAGAGCACATTGACACAAGCCTCGGTCTGCACATCGTAAAGGGCGGCAGCGACAGCACTACGCTTCTCCCAGTTGTCGCCGCAAGTCAGCAGCAGCCCGATCAAATACACGCCAGCTTCCGGTCGCTCATAATTGTACATGCATCGGAGAATGCTCACTGCTGAGTCGAACTCTTGGCGATTATCGCTGAGGGCCTGTTTCAGCACCGAGTCTATCGGAAGCTGAGCCGGATCAACGAAACCGTCTTCTGCGGTTCCCGGCAAACTTGATTTATCCTTCACTTCCCTCGCTCCCCAATAGGCAGGTGGCATCTTCGACCAAGTCAGGACAGCCAATCGGAACCACGGGTCGTCATGCACTGAAGCGATCCGTTGTGCTTGGGCATGCGTGTTCTCCTTCTGATTCGATCCCGGAAACCAATCCTATCCGCCAAACCCACTCGGCAACTTCTCTACCACTTCCCGATGCACCACACTTCCCCGTCGAGGCACAATCTTAGGCAACTCCCGTCCCTTTCCGGTCCACACCAATGTCATGTGAGGACGGCGAAAGTGGGGAATAACCTCGATCTGTCGCCCAACATTCCAGCCCACCTTGCCACGCCGGCGAGCCTTTTCTACGTACTTCTCATCCCCACTTGCCTCGAATCTGCCCCGGTCCTTCGACAGAACATCCGGCTCGATCACCGAAGGGTCGTTCTCCAAAAGGCATAACGAGCAGCACAGCCGAATGCAATCGACCACCAGGTCGTCGGGGATCTGGACGCCCAATTCCGCCAGTTCGTTGGTTCCCAATTCCGCAAGTGCCTCTTCGACTGTCAGCCCCTGCTGGCGGCGGAAGTTCCTGTAGGTGTAGATGGGGACGCCGAAAGTCCTCCCGTCGCCCATAGTCTCGCCCACGTCGATCAGGATTGACAGCCCCCGTCCCTCATTGAACGTTCCCATCAACATGCAGTGGATCTGGGCCTCCTGGCCCCTCCACTCGAACGTCAGGGGATTCTTTTCCTTCGGCAGCCGAACGCACAGGGCGGGCGTTGGCAGCTTGATCAGTCCCGAGTCCAGATCCAAGTTGAGGCGGGTGAGCATCGGGACGATGGACGGCCACACGTTGTAATAGGGGCGGCGAGCCTGTTCCCACTCCCGTTCGTTCTGGAGTTGCCCATAGAACTGCCCAGACCCCATCTTGAAGGCATCGGCAAAGGCGACCCGGTAGAACTCGTCCGGATCGTCGATGGCCCCAGATCGCCTGCAAGCTTCTCGAACGGTGATGAAGTTGTGGAAGTCCATGAATCACCCTCTCAGAGGCTCCAGAATGGCTCAGGATGCGTTTTCTTGTAAAACAGGTGTTCCGGGTCGTCTGATTTTGATTGATTTCAAATAAAAAGAACAAACATGCTCAATGGCGTTTTCCAGGTTGGATACCCTCGCAGCCAGGCTCGTCACAAATACGCCCTCCAATCGGGCAATCCACGTCGCATCGCCTTGGTTGCTTTCTCTGCATCAAATGCTTCGGGATCAAACGGTCCTGCCCATTCCAGACATGCGTCCGCTTTTCTATGCAGATGAACGTGCCATGTATCTCTCAATGCTTGCGGCTGGAGTAGTTTTCTAAATGCCCTCCGAAGTGGCCAATCACAAACTTCTTCTTGTCACTGTCAATGGCAAAGTGTAGTCGCAACAGCTTCGGTGCCCTATTTCCGTATTTTACGTGCGGCGTGATATCATATTCCTTGCCATCATGGACGATCTTTCGGAGCCCCATCAAGCGACCATCCTTCTTCGTTTGTTTGCCCTCAGTCATCGCCAATTCGAATTTCGATTGGGCATTGAACTGTTCCGCAAACTTCGCTACTTCGTCAGTGAATACAAGCCGGTAGAGCTTCGTGGCCACATCAAATACCATCGACCAAGCTGTTGCAACGTGCTCTTTTTTACCCCAATGTCCTCCATGCTCATCTGCATAGTCCTCAGCAGCGGCACAAGCCTGTTCCGAGACCTCGACGTGCGTGGAGAACAGCCTTTCAATCGTAAGAAGAACACTCTTCAAACTCACTGGCAACTCAGCCAAGCCGTTTATTCCAGAAACTTGCGACTTCAGATCAAGAAGCTCGACTTTAATCTTGTCTCCTTCTTGCGCACGGTATCTCAGATTTCCAATGTTCTGCTTGAGTTCCCGGTTCTCTGCTTCAAGCTGGCCGACTTGCGATTCTAACTCGGCGGCTTGAGTAACTAGTAGCTCATTATCTTCCCATACCATCTTTCTTTCTTCAGTCGCCGACTCCTTCTCAGATGCAAGACTCCTGATGGCATGCTTTCGCCTTTCCGTAAAGATGTGTTGAAACGACGTGAGATCGCTCAGCCGAAAGGTCATACCATTTCGTGCAAGTCCGTTCGTGAGGTATTGCAGGATTCTGGTTTCGCCGAGTTCAGTAATGACATTGCGGGACAGATATCGGTGCAATTTGGCATTGTGTGGATCGTTGCACTGGAGGCCCGGAACAAACACCCGAATTACACCCGGGTCACAACGCAGGTCGTCGCCCAAGTAATAATTCATCTCGGCGATGACACTGGCGGATGGCAAAAAATACACATTGGCATTACCATGAACTGTCTTCATCACAACAGCAGGGTCAATCAGCGCACGTCCTGTATCCGTGTCCGCAGCCATGAAGACAGAAGGAGCGAGACGATCTGGCGATATCAGTGACTCAAATGCGTCTCGGGCATTCTGATTGGACACAGTATGCCAATTGCTCGACACAACGGCATCACCTCGCTTGCACACTAACACATTATCCGCTAGTAGCCCACTGACATAACGAGGCACAGAGGCAGAAGGCGATTCTGGATACTCACCGATGAAATAGGGAAGCATCCAGTGCTTGTTGATTGTTGTGAACCGCACCGCTCCGTCTTCAGATCGTCGAAGTGTAATTTCGACGGACCACCTTCGTGCCCGCTCATCATCGTCGGAATGGATCATTTCCAGCGCCCAGCAATTTGGCTCCTCAGGATCTTCGCTGGGAGCCATAACTGTCCGAACCTGAAAGCCATTGATGATGTAGTGCGGCTCTGATTTGTGGTTTCCGATATAGAACCACGACCGATGGAGCGTCGGATCATTTCCGCCGACACGTCTGATACACCAGGAACGGAACTTTTGACGTAGATGCGTCATCAACTTCGTTACCGAATCTGACGAAACATCGAACGCACACTTGAAGTGAACGCTGGCATTAACGGGGATAATCTCGGGCATCTCTCCACCTTCTTACGTTTACCAGGGTCTTTCTGCATAGTGACGTGTTGCCATGCTGTCCCTAGGGTGTGGTCTTGTCTTCGGCGGCTTTGAGGGCTTGTCGCCGAAGTTGTGCGATTTGTATGGCAGGAAAGGCTTTGGTCATGAGATTGAATTCGGGGATGTTCTAGGGCATCCGCCGATTTGTCAGTCATGCCGTTGCATCGCCAGCGATCTTACCTTCTTTTCTTCGTGCCCCAACCGGGTGGCGGCATTGAGTCGGGCAGCAGAAACCGCAAACCGTCTTTCAGTTGTTCTCGAAAATCGTGCGCCACGTTCTTGATCGCTTGCGATACTACGTCGAACTCAACACCGATGAACTTCCAAAGTCGGTCCGAATTCCAATAAGTAAGCGGCGAGAAGTAGTCCGGGTAGTGATCGTACTGTTCGAAGTCGCCGACAAGCCTGGGCAGCAGTTCTGCAACGCACACGTGAATATCACCAGGTTCCCGAAATAGTTTCTCTTGAACAAGGTAGGCGTACAGACGCAACAAGTTTACCCGCTCTTGCTTGCGTTGGGCATGTGATGATATCGTCTTCGGGTTGATGAACCGGAAGGCGAACACATGAGACTTGACGTCCTTTCGGTCCGGTTCGATGACGAGCAAGTTGCATTGGACTGCAACATCAGAAATCGCCCGTCCGCCAACGGCCTCAGCGATCCGTTTCAAGTGTTCTTTGTCTTGGTTGGTCGCTTTTCCGGTTTCGGCTTCATCCCAGGTTCGGCGTTGAAAGTGTCTGCGGTGCTCCTCGGGAGCGATACGTTCTCGCTCTTGTTCTCCCACGAGAACGTCCACCTCCCGGAGTGCGTTCTCTTTTATTGGTGGACGCCAAGGTCGTCGTTCCGTCAGATGCTCTAAGTCTTGCTCGCCGAGGTCGGCAACTGAGACATTTCGTTTCGCATATCCGTGGCTCAGCATCTTCTGAGAGTAGACGTGTGTAGCGTTCCGACCAAATCGCTCCACTTGGGAAGTGATGACCTCGGCAACTGCGTCTTCAAGCCAGAAGCGACTCTTTGTGGCTAAGGTCTGAGCAATCGTCCAGTAACTCACGAAAGTCTTCGAGAGCGGTTCGTCCTGCATTCCCTGGAGAAGCTCAACGTAAATCGGGTCGTCACGACGCAGGAATTCGGAATAGCGTTTCGCAAGAAAGCGGGGATCACAAAGCTCGGCAAGCCCGTCAGAAAAGTGCTTCTGGATGATTTCAATCGCCTGCGCCCGCATAGCCGCATCGGTTGAGTCACGTTGCTTGCTCTCATTCGACATTGCGTGCCCTTGGCTGTGGCGTGAGATCGTGAATTGACTGGGGTTTGAGAGGGTCGCACATGGGCCAGCGTTTCCTAAGGCGATTCGGGTTCGAGCAACGCCGCCGTCAGCACCTCCTCGATGGTCGCCACGAACCGCACTTGAATCCGGTTGCGAACGAAATCCGGGGTCATCTGCACGTCCCGCTCGTTCTCCTTGGGCACAATCACTTGCTTGCACCCGGCGTCGATGGCAGCCTGGAGCTTCGGAAGCACGCCGCCGATGCCGAGCACTTTGCCCATGATGGTGATCTCGCCCGTCATGGCGATGTCGTTGCGGACAGGGCGGCCGGTAAGAGCCGAGACGATCCCGGTCACGATGGTGATCCCGGCTGACGGGCCTTCCTTGGGAACACCCATCATCGTGGCGAGGACGGCAATGTCGAAATTGTCCTGCCAGTCGTTGGGCAGGCCGACATCCTTGGCATGGGTGCGGATGAACTGGGCGGCGGCGGCCACGCTCTCCTTCATCACCTTCTGCATCGATCCGAGGCTGATGATCCTTCCTGACCCTTTGGTCGCCTGCATCTCGAAGTGGAGGAGGCAGCCCCGGTCGTCGCCAATCACGGCCAGGCCGATGACCTCGCCAATTCTCGGGGTGCTCGGCAGCGAAACCTTCTGCTCCCGGTTTGCGTCGGGCAGGGTCGGCGTGATCATCGTCCCAGATTGTGTAAGCTTGGCCGTCAGCTTGATGGGACCGTATTCCCCCGCCGCCATCAGGTGCAGTTGGTTGCGGACTCGCTGCCGCCCCTCTAAGGCCAGCGAAAAAAGCTCGCCAAGCTGCTCGTCGCCGACCTCGCCGTGGGGATACATGAGCTTCAGCAGGCCCGAAAGGACTTTCTCAACGCCACGAACGTCACGGCCGGTGATGCCCGCTTGGGCCGAGGACGTATCGACAAGGTGGTAACGGCCCTTCAGCGGCCCAAGCACGTCCTTCCGACGAAGCTCGTGCATGATTTCGCAGAAGTAGTCGGTGATGAAGCCGTAGTCCTGCGCCAAAGAACCGGGATGGATTTTGGGAATCTCCCAGCCAGCCACGTAGGCGTGCAACCGGTCAATGAACGCCTCGACCTGGAGGAAGTCGGGCAGCGGCTCGAATAGATGGTAATACTTCTCGTGCGGCATCTTCGCCTGCACGTCGAGATTGCCGACCAGCACGATGGAGGCGAAGGCCAGGATCTCCTTCTTGCCACGGCTGAACTTCCCGTCCTGCATGTAGCCCTGCATGATCGACACCAGGGCCTTTGGGTCCGTGAAGTCGGTGTTGGCAATCTCGTCGAAAACCACAACGTCACGGCTGCCGACGACGCCCACCTTCCCGGTTGCATTGTTGATGAACAGGCTGGCCGGGGTCGCCTTGCCGCCCGAAAGCACCGTGGCGTAGTAGCTTTGGTTGCGATAGATGTAAGTCTTGCCGGTTTCTCTGGGCGCAAGCTCGACGCTGTTGCAGTTCGCTTCGACCATCGGCACCAGCCGCAGCAAGTAAAGCAGCTTCTCCCGCCTGGTCATCTGGTCGGGATTGAGGCCAATCGTGTTGATGAGCAAGTCGAGCCACTCGTCGGCCTCGAACTGCCGACGTTTCTCGATAAACTCACCGAGATCGATGACCGATATCTGGAAGGGAGTGAACTCCGTCACCTTGAAGGGGCGGATCTTCTTGTTGTGGACTTCGGTTTCGTCGTAGGTCAGCGTGATCGTGCCCCACATCCCGCCCGACAGCAGCATCGGATATTGGCGCACCAGGCTCTCGGTGACGTTCACGAAACTCTCGTTGATGGCCGAGATCGTGCCCCAATACTTGTCCTCGGTCTCCTGGAGACGAACTTCGAGGCTGGCGATGATGCTGTGGTTTCGGGTTTCTCGAATCTGATGGCGAATCTTCTCGGCCTCTGCCCCGTGAACGAAGTTCTCCCGCAGCCGTTTGACGACCTGTTGCAGGTCATCCTGAAAATTATCCTCGGTGCAGTAGTTGTCGATGAGATACTCGACGACGAAGCGGGGAAACTCGTCCACGCCGGTGTTGATCGTCAGCCCCTTGTTGACGACCTTGCCTCGGAAGATGTCCTTGACCCGTGTATTCATCTCTCTGTCCTGTTACCGCAGCCCGGCAGGAACCATCCCCATGATGCTGTCGAGCCGACTGTCCAAACGACGGCGAATCCGTGTGGTGTCGAGTTGAATCTCTACCTGCCCGTGAACGCTGGTCCGCACCATGCGGTTCTTCCAGCGGTAGCTGGCGATGGCCGTCACCTGCTTGACCACCCGCCCCGCCTTCTGCTCCTCCTCCGAAGGCGAATCGACCTTCGGCATCCAGCGAACTCGGTATTCGTGTTCGGTTCCCGAAAAAACCTCCTTGCGAGGCTGAATGTCGTCGAGCCCGGCGTCCACTTGTAGCTGGAAGAGGACTTCCTCCGAGACGGTCGCCTTCGCCCGTGCGGTGACCATGATGTCGAGCGACTGGTTCTCGGAGAGGACGCCCTCGAAGCGAATTCCCTCAAGCTGGAATGCTGGCTCGAACTTGATCTTGGGCCCAAGGACAACCAGCGGGATCAGGCATTCGGCCATGCTCAGTCCGCCGTGGGTGTAACGATCTGGGTTGTACGGGCCTTGGGGCCGCTTCAGCGTCAGGCCGGGCCGAGGGAAAAGGACGTGGTTGAACGACCAGTTGGCTTTCCCCGTCTTGTCGGGAATTGCTAAATCGGCAGCCTTGAACAGAACACCATGCTTCGAGTCCTTGCCATCCAGCGGCTTCTTGAGCCGCCCAACTCGATAATGCACATCCGTGCTGTCGGTCAACACCTCATGTGGCACAACAAACGTGGCTTCCGGTTGCGGCGTGAAGCCGTGGTCGGAGACGACGAACACGGCGGCATCGTCGGGCATTTCCCGGATCACGCTGCGAACATCCTGCCGCAGGATTTCCCTAACCGTCGCATCGTAAATAAACGCCAAGTCTTGGTTGTTCTTATGGAGGTTATCGTCCGTGAAGTTGAAGATCACCACGTCGATGGGCTTCGAGGTGTAGCGGGCGGAAATGCCGCACTCCACCGTGTCGTCCTGCTTCTCGACCTTGAACTTCACGGTCAAACCGAAATTGGCCTTCAGGGCACTTTCTAGGAGCGCACTCTCGGTCGTGCTGGTGAACTGAATTGGCAAGCACCCAGCCGAAATCGCCTTCCGGCTGAGGTGTGTCTCGCTGGGCAGAAGGGCACTGCCCGGCAGTTCCTCGACCACATCATATTTCTCTTCCAGCACCGGCCAGACGAGTTCTTTCCAGGCGTCGATCCGCAGGCCGTCGAAGATGAGGATCACCGCCTTCCGGTCGCTTTCGGCGTCCCAGTTAGGCTTGAGCACCCGGGACACGAACTGGTGCGTGAAGATCACCGGCGAGTCGTCCCGATTGATCCACTTCACGTAGTTGGCCTGGTACAAATCTTGGAATCGGGTGTTGGCGGCGTCCATGTCCTGGTCCACTGCCTCAATCGACTCCTTGAGCTTCTGCTGGGCGGCTTCCCACCGCTGGGAAAGCTGCGGCCAGAACTGAGCTTTCGGCACCGGCCGGATGTCGCCGACCTGCACCAGCCGTCGCAATCCGCTCGTGTAGTAGTCGAGCCTGTCAGCCTTGTCTTCGCACCAAAGCTGGTAGAAGTAGCTGAACTCTAGCTGATCGGGCTTGAGCACCTTGAGTTTTCGGGCCTGATCCCGCAGCTTGTCGGCAATCTCGAAGAACTGAATCGCCCGGCGATAGGTTGCCAGCAGCGTTGCCCACTGCGGCGTCGGCCGTCGAGCAGCAATGGGCAAAGTGTCTTGTTTGCCCTTCGTGCCTTCCTCATCGAGGGCCTGCAAGATCTCTTTGTGGAAGTCTTTTGTCCTGTTGGTCAGGAGATCGATCAACAGCGAGAGCAGCGCCATGCTTCGCACCAGCGGCGAGAGCTTTTCGGCCAACAGCACCTTCTTGGCTTCTTCGGGCTGATCGATCTTGCAGCGGTCGGCCAGCAGAAACGTCAGCCGTTTCTCAGGCTCCTCCTTCAAGAAGGTCTCAACCGCCTGCACATCCTCGGTGATCTGGTCGGGATCTGCCCTGAGCATGTCCTTGAGCGTCTGCTCGATGACCTTCTTCGGGATCTTCTGATATCGCCCCAGGCCGGTCTCGAAATTGTCCAGAAGAACGCTGTATTCCACGCCATGCTGGTGCATGATCGCCGACAGCGTGAAGGCCCGGACAACGGCCTGGGGATCGTGGTCGAGCATCCAGCACCAGGGTTTGTCGGCCTGGTTGATTTGCTCCCGCAGCTTGCCAAGAACTTCGCTGGCCTCGTCCCCCGATCCTTCGGAGAAGAGATCTCGGACCTTCTCCAGTTGGTCGTGATTCTGGATGCACAGGCGTCGGATCTCCCCGGCTCCCAGCTTGTGCTGGAAGGGGTTGATGCCCAACGTGGCCCCGAGAACGATCTTGTAAAGGTCGCTGTCGGTGAAGCGGTGTTCGTCCACGTCCCGCAGTTGGCCGTGGGCCTTGAGTGCCAGCGAAAGATTTTCGAGAATCAGGCGGCTTAGATTGCGGTCTTCGTTTACCAAAAGCGGCCAACGCTGGTCGCCCGTTTTTTCGATGAGGAAATCACGCAACGTGATCCGCAGCCTCGCCCGTGATTTGCAGCGGGCCTCCATGTCCGGGTAGAAGAGCGGGAGCTTGGCCTTCTCCCGGCTCCGGTCTACGAGGATGACCTTAGCCGACTGGTCGTCCCGGAGCCGTTCCCACATCTCCCGCAGGGCCAGGTTGCCGCTTACGAAGAGGACGGTGAAGCCGTTTTCCTTGGCCCAGCCATCGACGGCATGGGCACCGGCCCGGATCATCCGCTGGGGATCGGCCAGGATAATAAGGGCCTCGCCTCGCAGCGGGTTCAGTTGGTCGATTACCCATCGTTCGATCATTGCCAGAGCCCATTCCCAGTTTGACTATGCCGACTTGTGGACTTTTGGCGGCCAGTTGCCATCCATTGATAGGATCAGCCTGATCTGCTGCGGTGCGGTGTCCTGCGCCGACACGAGCACCGTGAGCCGAAAAACTCCGTTCCTAGCAAAGAGCGGTGCAAACCGCAGTGGTTTGAGGACGGTGCCATCATGGGCTCGGAGGCAAGGCTCATAGCCTGGTTGGTCGCTCTGAACACGGACGACATCCACGTATCTGTTGATCGACTGAGGCAGATCAGCGGCGTCGATCTCTGCATTGTAGGACCAGATCAGCGGCATCGAATCACGGAAGATCGTTGGCCGAAACTCGCCGTCCACCTGCTCTTCGATGTTGACCAACCAGGCTCGCACCCGCTGCGCTATCCGGGGCTTCGTGTTCGTCACTCTTACTCGTGCGTACATCACCACTCGCTGCCCAGCCCGGGTAGCAACGGTGCTCGCTCCTGTCTGCACGACATACTCCTCTGGTGTCAATGTCACACAGTCTTCGGTGTCGCCGAAGTCAGCCTTGAGCTTAGGGCCACGCACCCAAAAGGTAATTCGCTCGGACAACTCCTTGGTGAAAAGTCCAAGGAGCCAGCCTCCAAACAAAAGGGCGTATTTTGTCCACCAGGGATCACCGTTCATCCAGTCAACCTCCCATCACTCTTCGTCGTCCTCGGTCTTCCGACGCTTTCGCTTTGGCTTGGCCTCCTCATCGCTCCCACGGCGGACGCAGGTGCGATACTCGTCCTCGGCTTCGAGTTGATCTTCATCCGAAAGCTTCGCCAGGTTCAAGCCGCCCTTCTCGTAAATCGCCTTGCCTTGCTCGTAGAAGCCTGCACGGCGGCATTGGCGCAGCCAATCCAAAAGGTCTCGGTCGCTAGCGGGGCGGTCTTTGTCCCGAACGGGCACGCCGTCAATCAAGGCGTTAGCAAACCGTTTGATCCTTCGCAGGGTTCCGGCTTCTCTGAGTTCGGCAAGCAACTTGCGCTCGTCGTCGTGGGGTGGCCGCCAGGTGCCGCTGGGTGTCTTCATGAAGTATTCCGGCAGCCAATCGGCCAACAGGCGGCGAGGCTTGTCGTGAACCGGAAGGTACTCCTCGAAGAGATCGCTGTAATGAACGCCCTCGTTTTCGGGATGCGACTTGAGGTACTTGCCCATGAACTTCTCAAGGCGGTTGGCTGCCCCAACTTCTTTCGTCTGTTCAGCCTGGTCAATCTGGTCGGCAGTTTCCCTCAGATACCACCGGCTCTGGACGTGTGAGCCGAACAGATCAGGCTCTTCATTCTCGAACAAGTTTTTCTTGATTGGCTCTTGCACCTCTTCGGCAACGGATCGGAGAAGCGCATCGAAATTGTGCGCCTCCATTTGGCCCTTGCTGACCATCCGGCTCACTAGCACGTCATACACCCGGTCTTTAGTAGCCCCTGGATGGGCTGTCAAATAGTCTCGGACAACTTGACGGCCAAGTTCCTGAAACGTTGGCACGTCAACGTCTGCCGGTATGAAAACATGTGCTGCCTGCGATTCACCGGGTTTTGGCTTGCGGAAGTTGATGACGAGATCTCGCTTGGTAATCTTGTCCGCCACCAACTGCTTCTGCGATTTCTCTCTTGCATCGATGTACAGCGCTTGATCGCTCTTATCGACAACGAATCCTGCTTCTGCCATTATGTCCTGCACGAGTGACCACGTCCCTTCCGCCGAGTCGTGATAACACATCGACAACCACCTGCCGGGTTTGAGAATCCGATGACACTCCTTCATCGCACAGAGCATACTCTCGGCCCAGTCCGATTCCGTCTTGCCCCGATGTTCGTTCACTATTATCTCTTCATCGAGCCAGTCACTATTGAACCGTAGCCACGCCTCCCACAGGAAGTTCGCCTCTCCGTACTGGACCTTCCAGGAATAAGGAGGATCAGTGAACACGTAATCCACAGAATGAGAGGGGATTTGGGAAAGGTCTCTCGCATCCTGAGTCGAAATTGCCACATGTCTCTCAGTGATCCCCGCATTGATGTCCCGAAGGCTCTTGCACAACCCCTTGATTTTCGACTCCAGTCGGTGCCATACGTTCTCGATCTGTCGCATCGGTGGGACGTAATATGTCCCCTTCAACACCTTCGTCGGGAACGTAGCTCCTGGGATGTACTGGTTCATGATGCTCAGGCCAGGTAGATTTGCAGTTGCGGCAAGCAGCAACAAATCCCGAGCGTCTGCATCGCTCACCGTGCTTACGTGATGAAACCAGCTAGCGAGCGCCCAGAGGTTTTGCTTCGTGAAGAACTGGTCAACTCTTTCAATACCTCGAAGGTAGTTGCGCCAAAGCAATCCCCAGCATTCATTGTCAGATGCGGCGTGCAGCATCCGATCCGTCGGAAACCAGTAGGGGATTTGTTGAGCTTCAATCTCTCGAAGCTTCTTAAGGTCGTGAGTCTCAAAGTAGCTGCGACGTTTATCGTTCTTGTCGTTATGCGACCTGTCTGCTCTCTTGGGCTTGCAGGAGCCTTGGCAGAGGTAGTTCACATGAACCGGTATAGCGCCGAATCGCTGGCCCGAGAGATCGATCTCCTCAGTTTTGCGTTGCGACAGGCAGATTGGACACACCTTGATCTTCTTGGGCTTTCCGGCTGCCGTCGTCCCTTCAGCCACAATGCAGTCAAAAAGCGCCACCTTTGTGAGGCACCGGGAACATTGAAACACTTCTGAGTACACAATATGACTAATAGAGGCCGGTCCGTCGCAGCGGTCACAGGTAGTCTGATAAAGCCATTCCATTTCGCCGTGAACCATTCGGGAGATTAACGCCAATTCCCCGAGGAGTTTTGTGGGCGAATAGGGTGTGCAGTAGTTCTTCGTGATAAAAGTGGCTGCTGGGCTTCGGTCGATGGCTATCGCCTTGCGTCCCTCCATCAATGCCGCCAGAGCAGTGCCACCGGAACCACAGAATGTGTCCAAGACCAAATCGCCGGGGCATGTGTAATGACGGATGTACTGGCGAATAGCGTCGTGCGGCTTCTTTGACCAGTACGTATGCATGTTGTAGATTGCCGTCGCCTTGCTCGTGGTAATGGCATCAACGAAAGCATCGACAGAATAATCATCGCTGTCAGCGTCATAGTCTCTTGCGTGCCTGCGAACGAATTGCGTGAGACTGCAATTTGGTTTATCCCCAGAGTAAGCGCCCTCCAGTGCTCCGTCCTGCAAGACCATGGAATCGAATTCACGTTGGGCTTCGGCATGTGTCTTTCTTGCCATGTCCACACCTACTTGATTTCCAGGATGGTTGACTGGTCCTTGCCGTCGCCGCCTACGGCATCCTCAAGAAATTGGCGGAACTCCGTGACCACCGCATCGATGTCGCTTTTTCCAACGGTCGCCTTGGAGGGCCGGAAGTCCTGCAAGTGAACGACCTTGACGATGATCCGCTTGAGATACTTCGCCAGGAGCTTGGCGTTGGCCGGATCGGCAGGAATCCGCTGGGCCAGAAGCTCGGCGAGTTTCTCGGCATCGGCAGCGGCCAACACTTCTGCGATGAACGACTCGCCCTTGCCCTGCTCCAGGAGCGACCGGAGGGCTGGCTGCATCAGCAGCTTGGCGACGTTCACCAATACCACCGTCACCGCAGTCTGGGCAGCCTCCAGGGCCGATTCGGCAGCGGACACCAACGTCGCCGCTTCGTCTACATGAAGTGGGCAACCTTCGGGCAGCGGCCGATCTTTGAGTGCCCGCTCCACACCGTTGCGGTCGAGCGTGGACTCGAACAGGCCGCTCTTGTGGCTCGCTACCTCGTCCCTGAGCCCCGCCACGTCGATGTTTCCAAGGGCGTCGATCTTGGACAGGGCGTCGAGCGTCTTGAATTCCGGTGACGACGGCAGTTCGTCAATCTCCGTGGAAACCGCCTCGCACTTCCCGGTCACCTGATCGAACGCCTGGAGATACCGGGTGCGGTAGACTTGCTGGATGTCGACCAACGGGTCGAGAAGCTGGCTTTGCAGCTTCGCCTCCGACTCCATCAGGTCCGACACGCCCTCCAACTTCTTGGCGAGCGACTGGAGCTTGCTGCGGATCTCGCCCAGAACTCCTTGCTTGGAGACCTGGAGTTGGCAGTAGCGGTATGCTGCCCGGATCTTCTGATCGTGACGGCAGAACGCCTCGGCCCGTTCCACCGCAACCTTTCGGGTCGCCAGGTCGTCGAGTTCCGTCTGCTTCACTTCGTTGTCGGCGTAGCAGGTGTAACTGAACGATGAATCGAGGGCGGCCAACAAATGGGTAATCGCCTCGGTGTCGTCGATCTTCGCCGCCAGAAACGTCTTCCAGGAGGCCAGCGTATCGGCAACCGGGTTTTCCTGCCCAATGTCGGCCAGGAGGCCGTCGAGCCGTTCGATCAGGGCTTCGACGCCCGTTAGTCCCTGCTGCCGCCACTGGAGCAGCCGGGCGACAGCGGCGTTGATGTCGTGGTCTTTCTGCAAAGTCTTCAGCGACTCGTCGCCCAGCAAGATCGCCGCATACGGGGCCAACACCGGCCAGCCTTCGGGGGCCTTGAGCCGCTGGAGCTTATTCATCGAGTTGAGCAAGGCCGTGTTGAACGTCAGATCGGCGATGTTCGTGTAGTCGATGGCTTCGGCCGTGGCGGCTCCTTTGCCCGAGAGCACAATCCGGAGCTTGCCTTCCTTCACGAGGGAGAGCAGGTAGATGTCGATCATCCGGCGAGAGAGACCGTAGTTTTTCCCGTTCGGCCCGTTCACGCCGGTGAAGTTCTTGCAGACCGACTCGACTGCGATGAACTTGTTGCCTTGGCCCTCTTGGGTTTCGATCCAGTCGGCGAGATCCTCGACGAAGGCGTTTCCCTTGGTGTTGAGAGACTTCGTGCCGTCCTTCTTCATGATTCCCAGGGCGTAGCCGAAGTTGTCGGCGGCACTGGTGAACTGGTTGGGCTTAGTGCCCTTGGGAATGTCGCCGGTTTTGACGATGCCGTTGATGACCTTGACGGCCTCGTTGTCGTTGAACGGGGCCGGGGCATCGAAGGTGATCTTGGCGGTTTCATATACGGCGTCGAGCACCTGGGCGACCATCGGCGTGACGATTTGGGCCAGGTCGCTATGCATCTTGATTTCGAGGCCACTGTGGTCGGCGGCGCAGATTTGCCCTCGCTCGTAGCTGTCGGTGACGACCTTGGCGATGCTGCCGATCTCGTCCCGCAGCCGGTTGCCGACCCACTGAATGACTTCCTTGGCGTCCTCGGTATCCTTGCCCTGGTAGTCCTTGACCAGTTCCCGGTAGGCGGCGAAATCCAGGAGCCGATCCCGCTCCTGCTGAGTCATGGGGGCCGGGGTCCAGAAGAGGACACGGGCGTCACCGACTCGCTTGGCGAGTTCCGTCACCTTGTCGCCGCAGGGCCGATTGCTAATGAAGACGGCGAAATCGTCGTCGGTGTCGGCCGAGTTGATGGGCGGTAACGCCTGGTTCTTGGCGGCGATATCCAGAAGATCCCGCATGAACACTCGGCCCTTGATCGTGCGGCCGTGCCACTCGACTTCGATGTTCTTCTGTTCGGCCGGGGCCACGCCACGGAAGATCGACTTCGTGTTGCGAGCGAGATCCATCGTGAGCAGTGAGGTCTTCACCTCCCAGCCGTCCAGGCCAAGGAGTTGGTTCCAGGCATCCCGCTGCTGGACTTCGCTGTTCTCGGCCTGGCTGCGGGCCTTCTGGAATAGCTCCTTGACATCGATTCCGCCGCCCTCGGGCGTGAAGACGAAGTTCTTGCCAACCTTCTTGACCTGCGGGAGTTCCTTGGCAAGCTCGTCGAGGAGGTTCTCGTAGTGGTCGAGGTTGTCCTTCACGTCGGCCTTTTGGCCCTTGTCATGGTCCTTCCATTCCATGACGGAGTTCATGATCTCTTCGACCGACAGGCCGTTGGGCTGCATCTTGGCGATGTGGTAGAGGAAGAGCGTTTTGAGGATTTTTTCGCAGCGTGAACGGCAGACCTTCAGCCAGCCCTTGGTCGCCTGGCCGATGATGCGACGGCCCGCCTGATAGGCTTTCCACTCGTCGTTGAACTTGGAACTGATGGCGGCGATCCCGGCCGTGGTGCCTGAGGGATCTTCCTCGTAGCTCACCACATCGTCGAACATCTGCCAAAGGGTGATGAGTTCGTTCGACTTGCCCTTCCGCTGGGTTTTGAGGGTCTGGTGCATGAAATGCACGGCCGACCGAAGGGTAGTCAGGTTGTAGCTGACCGCCCGGAGCACGTCGATGGCGGGCTGGTAGAAGGGGAAGAACCTCTTGAACGTCTCGCTCCCGATGGCCTCGGGCCAGGTGAAGCTGCGGCGGTAGTCCTCGAAGTAGGTGTCGATGGACTCGGGCTTGGTGACCGTTCGGACACGAGAGAGCTCGATGTCGTAGAAGTTCGACTCGTCCTGGAGGAGGGCGACATTCTTGAGCCGGTCGTTGGCGATGATGTTCTTCACGCCCATCTTGGATTCGAGGGCCTGCTGTGCCGAGCAGATCGTCCATACGGGCAAACAGTGCGTCTTCGCCAAACGATTTGACAGAACGACGAGCGTTTTTTCGTCTTCAACCCGTTGGTCGTCGGTGCGGTTCTTCATGAACAGCGACACCTCGTCGAGGATCAGCAGTAGCCCCTCGTAGCCTTGGGCGACGAGGGTCTCGGTCATGTTCTTGAGGACCGCCTCAGCCTCCATCGGGATATCAGGCGTGGTCTTCAGGCCCTCTTTGTAAAACCGCCAGAGCTTTTGGCCGCAGTCCCGGCGCACGGTTTGGGACTTGCTGTTGCGGAGATCGTCGAGGAACTTCTCTGCGTCCTCCTGCTCTTCCTCGTCGAAGAACTTTGGGTCTTTCAGGAACTTGGCGAGCGGTTTGTAGTAGAGATCGATCTCCGACTCGAAGCGATCTGCCAGCACTTCGACGGGATAAACCGAGATCGGCTGGCCGTTTTCGGCGTGATACTGCTCCTGGACGGCATCGAGGATGTATTCGGTGAGCTTGCGGCCGGTGTCCGTCACGCCGATGGTGCCGCCGCCCTGGCCCACCAGGGTCTTCACGGCGACGAAGATGCCACGGGATTTGCCGCTCGATTTCTTGGCGAGCCCGTCTTCGTAGAACTGATAGATCGACTCCCGCTTGCCCTTCTTATTCTTGACCTCCAGTTGTTGGACGACATCCCAGATGGTTTTGTCGCCCAGGGCCAGGGCTCCAATGGTCGAAAGCAGGTGCGACTTACCAGAGCCGAACTCGGCCTGAATCCACCATCCCTGACCGATGGGGTTCGTTTTACTCGACGGGTCGTAGGGGGCGGCCAGTTGACGGAGCACGTCGTTCAACAGCGAACGCACCGGATCGATGAGGAAGTCCCTGACCGTGCGGGGCTCTGCACGCCGTTTCTTCTTCGACTCGGTTTCGATGTCGATGGAACCGCCCTGCCAGATGTGCCGTTCGACAACGTAAACATCGATGATGTCGTCGGGGACATCGCAAAGCTGGTCCAGCGTCGGACGCTTGAAGAGATCGTTCACTGGCTCAACTCCCAAGTATGGTTTTCCTGCACGTAAGTCGGCGGCAACGTGCGGCGGTACTTCTCGGCAAGCTCATGAAAGAGGACCACCCGGTCGCCTTCGTGGGCTCCTGGCAGGAGAAGTAGCAGGTGCTTCTGATTGGTCGCACGGGTGCGGAGGCAAGCGAGTTCGAGATCGTAGGCGAACAGAAGCTCGACGTTCTTCAGGGCCACGAAGGAATCGGAAAGAAACCGATCCGCCACTAAGGCGTCGAGTTCGTCCGCCAAACGCTTCTTCACGCTTTCGGTGCGGGTGGCTTCGCTCTGAACGAGCTTTTTCAACTCGTCATCGTTGATCCGGTCGAGAATAGTCCGATTGACGTTGACCGGCGCAGGCAAGGGCTGACCGCTCGGAGAAAGCGCCTCGGAGAAATCGACCCGCTCGTATCGCTCTAGCCGCTCGTAGGTGCCCAAGATAACGTAGAGGTGCCGACCGGTCGGCATCTCCAACTTCTGGCGAAGCTGCGAATTGATCTCGTGGCCGGATAGCTTCATTGGCTCGGCTCCTTGGCGAGGGCAACAATCCGGTCAATCGCTTCGACCAGGGTGAACTTGGTCGTGAACTGGCGTAGCTGGTCGATCTCGGCTACCTTCGACAACAACCCGGCCTCACGCAGGCGGTAAAGCTGCTGGATCATCCACTTCTGATCCCAGAGCAACCACCTGTGAAGCGGCCCATCAACGAGCCGCTCGAACGAATACATCCCCGGCTCAGGGAACTCCAAGTGGAGAACGTAGGCGAACGATGCCAAGCTCCCCTCTCTAAGGGAGACATTCAGACGAGTGCGAGTGGCCGAGCCGATGCCGAAGGTGCTGTAGGTGCCGACGATGGCAATGCCAATTGACTTCACCGATTTGGCTCCAGGAAACTGCTCTTCGATGAAGTCACGGATCTTGTTGCGAGCCACTCCCCCGAACGCCAGCGACGGGTAAACCACGTTCTCGGCGACCAAGGGGACGATTTTCTCGGTTCGACACGTCAGGTAGAACAGAGCCTCACCCAAGGCAGAAGACCCGGCCGAAACGGCTGCAAACGGCAGTAGATCACTGTTCAGAGTGTCGCCGGGAAAGAAACGATTGACGAGATAATTGGCGTACCGTCGCCGAGTCGCCTGTGAATTGAATCGCAGATTGTCGGTCAGGTATTGCCGAACTTCGTCAATGGAACTGCACTGCACTGCGCCGGGCAACTGCTCAAGTGCTGAGCGTGCCAAGTCCTTGGTGTAGACCCGAAGCTCTGGTTCGGGAAACCGAGGGGCGTCGGAGGGTGCGTGTTTCGGCTTGGGTTCCGGCTTCGGCTTCGGTTCCGGCTTTGGCTTTGGCTTCGGTTCCGGCTCGGCGGCAGGCGTCTTGGGGTCGGGGTCAAAAAGGGTCGGCTGCCGCTGAGTGGTGATGGACGCCAGCCGCAGTTTCACGTCGGTCTGCTTCTTCAACCGGGCGATGCCCTCGGCGATCTTCTTCCGCACCCAATCCCGAACGGGCGGATCGGCCCCTTCGGCGGCGGCCCACATGGAGCGCAACGTTTCTAGCACGCCAGCCAGGTCGGCGTCTTCGGTCGATTTCGTGTTGCCAGAGCGACGAGCACCCACTCGAAGTCCTCTCTCTGCGCCCTCGGAGAACTGCACGATTGCCATTCCGCTCCTTCAGACCCGGCTGCTACCCTCTTCGGGTCCTGCGGCGGCCGTAGATGGTGGCCGACATCGCTCCCATCACTGCCGAATACCAATATGACGCACGAGTTTACTCCTTCCGACGTGCATTCGCAAGCATTCTCGACCCCGTAAGTGCCAATCCAGAAACGATTTGGCGAAAGTTCACGTTTCTGCCTCTCCAAGGGTCTTGCCTGGCTTCCCTGACCCGCAAAAGTGTCTCTTCTCGGCGGCCAAACTGGTCAAGATACCACGGGCATCGTCCAAATCATGTCCAATCTGGTCGGATTTTCTGGTGGGGGTAACTAAAGACGGGCGATTGCTTGGAGAACCCCGCCTGAAGTGGTAGACTGCCGGAAAGTCTGGGGGAGGAAAAAGTCGGTTGGCCTGCTCTACCGCCTGAGATCTTGGCAAACTGGTTTCGCTGGATCGGGTTGGTCCATGGGTGGATTTCGACGAAAAGCCGGGTCAGCAACATCGGCCACGAGGTAGCCCAGTACAACATCGACCTTGACCGAGCCAAGCTGCCGTCCCCGATGCCCCCAACTTCTCCGATGATTGCCAGAAGACAAACTAGAACGTCGGATCGGTTGAACAAGATCCGCTTCACAGGAGCGATGACCATCGACCGCAATGATTTCACGAATTTGCCCGAGCTTTGCCGGCTGCCCGAAGAGGCTCAGGCCAACATCTCAAACCCGACCGTGCGTTTGCGGCGGTTCGGGCTGATCTACCTGCGGATGGGGACAAGACGATTTATCGGAGCAAGGACGAGTGGAGCGGGCAGGGGACGCTGTTCTGAAAGTAGGTGGGGTGACGGAGCACATGAGTAAACGACGACGACGTAAGAGAGGCAAACAGGAAGCCCAGGTTCCAGTCGCACAGTCGGAACAGATAGCATCCTCCACGACCAATCCGCAAGACCCCGAATGCGAACCCGAGACCGAAGAGCTTTTGGAGTACATGAGTGAGGCGACGTATTTTCAGGAACGAAGCACTCTTATCGAGATCGAGCAGAAAAGTGCAGATCAGCACGACAAGGCCATCCTGACCATCTCGATGGGCGGGTTGGCTCTGTCCATTACGTTTCTCAAAGAGATTGCTCCGGATCCATCCAGGGAGACCTTGATCCTGGTCGGCATCTCGTGGCTGTGTTTTGCCCTGAGCATGCTGGCAATCCTGTTCTCGTTCCTGACAAGCCAAATTGCATGTCGCCGTCAGCGTGACGTTATTGATGAGCTGTATGCGCACGGAACTCGTGATGCGGAACGCAAAGCGAACAGATGGGCATCCGTGACTCATTGGCTGAATGTGTCATCGTATATCCTCGTGTTCCTTGCCGTTAGTTTTCTCGCTGTTTTCAGTTGGCTCAATCTTGGATGAGGAGACGGAAACCGAATGGACGCAAAGAAGATTCGACAGCAGCTTCAGGGTAGATCGATGAATTTGAAAATCCGGGGTGGCTACGTCCCGCCCAAGCCCCCGGTGACGACTGCCAGGATCAAACCCACTTCACCGCCACCGAAAAAGGAAACTGACGAGAAGAGCAATTAGACAAGGAGGAAATCATGGCCCAGAAGCCTCAGCCAAAGCCGGGCACCGGCGTGGTTCCACCAAAAGCGCCTCCTGCAAAACCACCGAAACCACCGAAGTAGGAGCCTCAGCAGTGCGTGAGAATAATACAGAACGCTACATCAAACAGGATGCACCCGAGAAGTTCGGGTAAGTTCCCCCGAAGCCTCCGGTGGTGGTTGTGAAGAAGAGCGATAACAGCTCCCGTAGCACTAATTCCTCGAAGCCCGAAGCCCCAAACAATGAGATATGAAAATGTCGCACGATCATGAGAAGAGAACTACGTTCCTCGAGGGAAGGGTTCCGCCGAAGCTGCCCGTTTCGTTGGATCAGCGTGGCGCAGTCCCACCAAAGCCGCCCGTTCAAACGCCGACTGGAACTCCGTCACCACAGACGAGTCAATCCTCGCCACAACCCAGCGGCAGCAAATAGCTCGGTCTTGTCGAATTCGGTGTGGGCACGACATCATATTCACGAGGAAACAGGCAATGGACGTTCTCATAAGCTGGTCCAAGAGCCAGAGCAAAGAAATGGCATCGGTGTTCCATGCCTGGCTACCGAGGGTCGTTCCCGGTTTCCACCCCTGGATGTCTACTAAGGACATCACCAAGGGAAAACAGTGGTTCGGGGAGTTGCAGGGTTTCCTCGGCGACGCTACTTCCTGCGTCATTTGCGTGACAAGTGAAAACGTGCGTTCGCCTTGGCTCTACTATGAGACTGGTGCAATTGCCACTAAGAAACAGGAGGTACTGGTGTGTCCCTATCTCATCGGCGTTGGAGTCAGCATGATCGCCGATGGTCCGTTGTCGCAATATCAATGTACCGAAGCGACGAAGGAGGATACATTCAACCTGATTCGGTCGCTGAACAGGGCACTCGCCACACCTCATGACGAGGGCTTACTCTGGGGGAATTTTGAGAGTAGGTGGCCGGAGTTCGAAGAGGAACTCCATCGAATTCTCGAAATGGAATCTGCTTCACCCGCCGATTTCGTGGAAACAGAAGCTGACATCCTGGCTGGATACAACCTTTCTGCGGAAGCAAGGAGGCTGCTTGTTATTGCGGCGAAGACCGATGGACATGTTCTGTATACCCGATCTAGTTCCGGCTGTAACACACAGGCAGGGAATCAGGTTTTCAATGTTCCACACAACCCACGATCCGAGGCAATTTGGGAACAAGCGATCAGAGATCTGGTCACTCATGGCCTTCTTGCAGACCGAGGCTATAAGGGAGAAGTGTTCAAGGTAACGGCGAAAGGATTCGAAGTGGCTGACCTATTGCAGCATCACGCTGGCGCATAGCAGAAAGCCACAACCGCACCATGAAACTCCTCTTCCTACACGGCTGGCAATCGACTCCAGGCGGCTTGAAGCCGACCTTCCTCAAGGATCACGGCCACGAGGTCATGAACCCGGCCCTGCCCGACGACGATTTCGATGCTGCCGTCCACATTGCCCAAGCCGAGTTCGATCACGGCA
>CAYSCH010000057.1:0-34200 GCA_964429355.1 uncultured Planctomycetaceae bacterium
GCAACGGCTCATGATTTCCTCGGCTGGATCTTCGGGAGGAAGGCGCACGGCTTTCGATCCGACATTATTCTGGGGGGGCAGGCAGACCGTTTCAGGGGCGGACTGACCAGCACAGCTGAAGACAGGCGGGAATTGAGAGATCTGTCTTCCTTCTATTCCCCCCGATCGGCAGTTCCGATAACCGACCTGCAAGTTAAACAAGGGGTCGCGCGAAAAAATGGAGAATTCGTTCTGATTGTTCCGATCGTACTGGTTGCGATGTCGGGGCAACGAGGGTCCTTTTTTGGCGGGGGCACTTTGCATGTGGCACCGGCCGCGTCGGGTAAGGCGCCTCTTGCATGTCGATATTGTGTTGGAACTGTAGATTTCGCGTCCGGTGAGATGCGATTGTACCAGTAGGTTTGTGAGGTTACTTGGGCGATCGGGATTGTTGCTGTTTACGCCCGGCATTCTCGGGTAATCTCTGCAAGCATGGGTTTCGGCCGCGTCAGACGCCTGGTATGTGGGTGACGGATTGGGGGATTGGGGCTGCGACTTGACTTCGGCACCGCGCCGTCCCATCATACTTGCTTTCGCCACATCTACGGCCGCCAGGCGGAAGCATGCTTCATGGAGTCGTTCACCAGGCAATTACTGCCCCTCTGCGCAATCATCCTTGGCTCAATTTCTTGCGGTTGCCGAGGGCGGGATGGGTATCCCTGTGGTCCGATTGTGCTGGTCTGTCCGTGGTCGGCCGGTGGCGGGACCGACCAGACTTCGCGGCAGGCTGCGGCGCTACTGGAGCGGGATCTCGGCGTGCCGGTCAACGTGGTGAATGCCACCGGAGGCGCGGGGGTGACTGGGCATACACGGGGGGCGTTGGCTCGGCCGGATGGGTACACAATCACCATGGTGACGGTGGAGATCAACATGCTCCACTGGCGGGGGTTGACGAATATTTCCTACCGGGATTTCGAGCCCGTCGGAATGCTCAACAGGGACGCGACCGCGTTGTTCGTCCGGCAAGACGCTCCCTGGAGGAATCTCGATGAACTCGAGGCACGGATTCGCGAGCATCCTGGAGAAGTGAAGGCGTCGGGGACCGCCCAAGGTGGGAGCTGGCATCTTGGTTTTGCGGGATGGCTCGATCATGAAGGGATCGATCCGGGAGACGCGATCTGGGTGTCGATCAACGGCGCGGCACCGTCGCTTCAGGAACTGATTGCCGGAGGTGTGGATGTTGTCTGCTGCAGCCTACCGGAGGCACAGGCCCTGCTCGACGCGGGCCGCGTCCGTTGCCTGGGTGTGATGGCGGACCAGCGCGTCGAGCAGTACCCGGACGTGCCGACGTTCAAGGAACAGGGTGTGGACTGGACGTTCAGCGCCTGGCGAGGCATCTGTCTTCCCAAAGGTTGCCCGGCGGAGGTCCGTACCCGGTTGACCGCCGCCCTGGAAAACGTGGCCCGGAGCGACGAGTTCCGCGAGTACATGGGAAGTTCCGGTTTTGACGTGACCTGGCAAGCGGCGGACCAGTTCGCCGAGACGATGGTGAGCGCCGACGAGCAACTCGGCAAGCTGCTTACGAGCAAGTCGATGCAATCGATGCAACGGGCGAGGTTCGGCCCGATGTTCTTTCCGGGTATGCTGGCCATGGTTGGAGGTGCGATTCTCCTGGGTTTGACAGCAACGGGACAAGTGAAACGGTCTGCGCAGACGGGGGCTCTTTCGGCTCGCGACATAGGCCGAATTGCCGAGATTGTGGTTTGCGTCGTGGCGTATGTGGTCCTGGCCGAGACGATGGGGTATCTGTTGACAGCCGGCCTGCTGCTTGTGTTTCTGCTGTTGCGGCTTGGCAGTCGCTGGTACGTCAGTGTGGCAGTGAGCGCGGTGGTCGTGGGCGCGACCTACCAGTTGTTTGCCGTATTTCTGCGGGTTCCTCTGCCCCGAGGTTGGCTGGGATGGTAAACGAATCGATCCTACAGGCGTTTTGGGGAGTCTGTGGAGACCCGCATGTCTGGTTCATTATCGTAATCGCCTCGGTCTATGGGATCTTCATGGGGGCGGTGCCGGGATTGACTGCCACGATGGCTGTGGCTCTCTTCGTGCCAGTGACTTTCTTTCTGGATCCGATTTCAGCGTTGGCGGCCGTGGTGACGCTCGAGGCCTGTGCGATTTTTGCCGGCGACATCCCGAATACGCTGCTGCGGATCCCCGGCACGCCGGCTTCGGCGGCCTATGCCGATGACGCCTACGCACTCACACGTGCGGGGCGCTCTGCGGAAGTTCTCGGAGTGTGCCTCACGTTCAGTGTGGCCGGGGGGCTGTTGGGAGCGGCGATCCTTACGCTGTTTGCCCCGCAGTTGGCCACCATTGCCACCTGGTTCACGGTAGCCGAGTATTTCTGGCTCTACCTGCTGGGGCTGAGTTGTGCAGTGATCGTTTCTCGCGGCTCCACGATGAAGGCGGCATTCGCGCTAATCGTTGGTCTGCTGTTATCGACCGTCGGTCTGAGCGCGGTCCACACGCAGGCCCGATTCACTTTCGGCCAGGCCGAGTTGTTTCAGGGAATCAATTTTATTCCCGCCATGATTGGCCTGTTCGGCATCTCGGAAGTCTTTCGCAATATTTTGAACTACGATTCGGCTGCCGGGACGCCGGAGACTCGAACAGCGGCGGGGGGAACCCTGCCTCGCTCCTGGGGCCAGTGGCTGGTTGAGTCGGTGCGTTCGGTTTTCGGCTTCAGTCTGCCTTTCTTGTGGATTCGTAAATGGCACGCGATCCGCTCGGGGATGATAGGGTCGCTGATAGGAATGTTGCCCGGCGCTGGGGCGGACATTGCTGCCTGGGTGTCGCTGGCAGTGTCGAAGCGGTTTTCGAAAAAGCCCGAGGAGTATGGCACGGGTTCGATGGAAGGAATCTCGGATGCGAGCTGTGCGAACAACTCGGCACTGGCGGGAGCGTGGGTTCCGGCCCTGGTCTTCGGGATTCCAGGCGACTCCGTGACGGCGATTGTGATCGGCGTGCTGTTGATGAAGAACATCAAGCCCGGCCCCGAGGTCTTCGAAAAGCAGGCGGTTCTTGTCTACAGTATCTTCCTGATCTTCTTTCTGGCGAATTTCGTCCTGGTCGCTGTGGGATTCCTGGCGGTTAAGGCGGGGGGATATGTCGTCAAGATTCCCCGGAAGGTTCTCCTGCCCGTGATCCTGCTTTTCTGCGTGATCGGGTCTTACGCAATCAACGCCAGCTATTTCGACATCGGCGTGATGCTGGCGATGGGGATCCTCGGGTTTCTGCTTGAACGCCGGCAGATTCCGCTGGGGCCGGTTGTGCTGGGTATCATTCTGGGGGGATCGCTGGAAGAACGGTTCATCCAGACGCTGTCGAGTTCGGCCAGTACGTGGGAGGCGTTTTTTTCCCGTCCGATGGCTGCCGCTCTCGGCATCGCCGCGATTCTCGTGTGGCTTGCTCCAGTCGTGATGTGGCTGTTGCGTGTTCGCCGACCGGTTCAAGAGGAGTAGACGCGGTGCGCTTGGGCTTGTGACGAGCGGGGGAATTGGCGGTGGTGCGAGTCGCGGCTCGGCGACGCCAGTTGGCCCATGGGGTGGCGATGCTGCGAGTCTCCGGGGGGCGTACCCGCCAAGCTGAAGCCGATTTTCGGACAACATGTTGAGTGTTGTTTGTGGATACAGTATCCTCCAGCAGCGTGTGTCTTTCTTAGCGTTGCGTCAAGGACAAGAGATTCTCCCAGGAGTCCACCCGCATGTCTCTCAACCGACTCATCCAATCGTGCGGCGCGGCGTTGTTGCTGGCCGCGACCGCCCACGCCCAGACGCCCGTCAAGTTGAAGATCTACATCAACACCGATCTGGAGGGGGCCAGTGGGGTCTACCAGTTCGCCCAGAGCCGAGAGCAGGGCACGCCGTTGAACCGTGAGGCATGCGGGTATCTCATGGACGACATCGCGGCGGTGGTCCGGGGGCTGCGTGAGGCGGGAGTTACGGAGATTGTGGTACTCGACGGGCACGGCTCGGGGGCCGTGATTCCGGACCGCCTGGCAGCGGGGGCGAAATACATAACGGGCAAGCCCCGCTCCGGCCCGCTCACCGGTTTGGACGAGACCTTCGACGGCATGATCATGCTGGGTTTCCACGCGATGATGGGCACGCCCGACGGAGTGCTCAACCACACCCAGTCGTCGAAGACTGAGAACCGCTACTGGTACAACGGAGTCGAATCGGGGGAGCTGGCGCAGAGTGCGGCGATTGCCGGCCATTATGGCGTGCCGACGATCATGGTTACGGGCGACGTTGCGACTTGCCGCGAAGCCCGGAAGTTTCTCGGCGAGGGCTGCGTGACGGTGGCGGTCAAGGAGGGACTCTCTCGTGAGGCGGCCATACTCTATCCGATGGACGAGACGCGGCAGGCGCTCTATGAGGGCGCGAAGCAGGCCGTGGCAGCGATCGCCAAGTGCCAGCCCTACAAGGTTGAACTGCCGATCCAGGCGAGAAAGGAGTACCTGCAGTTCGACTCGGACACCGGCCCGGGCAAGCTTATCACCAAGGAAGCGGAGATCCCAGACGCATTGCGCATCCTGGACCTGTAGGACGCGACTAAGAACAGCACCGCGAAATGGGCCTGTTCGGCGGGTTACGGTGGGGCTAATTTTTCAGCCGGATGCGCAGGTTGGCGATCTTCCACGGCGGGAGTGTGAGCCCGATGACGCCGTCGCGCAGTTCGATCTTGCCGAGTTCGTGCGTCGGCTCGCCGAGGAAATTGGTTTCCCAAACGGAATCCACGGACTGGTTCAAGCGAATCAGGGTATCTGCCTGTTGCCCGGTTGCCTCGTAGAGACGAATCTCCAATTCTGCCGGTGTATTGTCTTGGGGCACGTCGATGATGCGAAGTGCCGACAGGACAACGTTTGCGGGTTCCACCTCGGCGAAGGAAATCTCGTCGTTCAAAGTTCGCTCGCCGTCTGGAGGGCCATTGCCAGGTCGTGCCCGGCGCAGTCCGAGGTCGGGGGAGAAGACCATCAGCGGGAGATGCGACTGGAACGCATCGCGGTGAGAGGCCGCCTCGCGCCAAGTGGCCTCGTGGGGCACGAGCGCGCAATCGAAGACGTGATGGCCAGTGCCCTTGACGGAAGGATGCATCTGTCCCCACTCGCCGGATGGGAGCGGCCGCACGCGAAGCAAAAGGAATTCGAGGTTCTGTGTGTTGGGGTCGAAGGCATAGCCGGAGTGTGCCCCCGGGGGACATATGAACGTGTACCCGAACTGGCTCGAAGACACATCCGTCCAGCGGGTTGCATAGTAGCCGGTCGGATAGCCTTGGACGAAATACTCCCCGCGAAAGGGCTCCTTATCGAAGTTCTCGCGAGGCTCGGCTCCGAAGGGAATTCCGGCGAAAACACGGTCAGCCAAGCCCAGGGGGAAGCGGATGGCGAAGACGCCGTTACCGTCGTCGGCGTCCAGTTCCACATGATAGTCAAGGCACCGACCGTCGCGCCACAGGCGAAGCTGGCGGGTCGCCGAGTGCGAGCCAAAGGTACCCTTTGCACGGAGGGCCGCGAAGACAGGCCCCCGAACGTGCTGTAAGCTGTTTGCATTGGTCGTCCAGGTGTGCTGGGGGCCCAGGGGGCCGTTCATACCCCAATCTGTCGGCTGCGGAGCATCGTAGTAGACAATGTCACCAAGACCGTCGAGTTCCGTCGAACCGAGAGAGACCTGGCGAATCTTGTCAAACACCTCCAGAGTGCCGTCGGTTCGCATCTGTGCCCGATAGCGGTCATTCTCAATAGGGCCGCTCCCGGGACTGAGACAGGCTGGGGGAACGGACGGACTGGCGGCACGGCTGAGGTAGAACGTCTTGTATCCGCATGCGGGGACCGTCTCGGCGATGAAGGCTACCCGCTGCTGGCCGGCATTGGCTGGCGAGGTGAACTGGAGGGGGACGTCCTTGCCTGAAGCATCACGGAGGGACAAGCCGACCGAGTCTCCCTCCACGGCGAATTCCGCCGGTCCGCTGACGGGCCAAGCGTGAAAATTGAAGACCACCAGCGGCGAACCCAAATCGGGGTGGAAACGGATCCTTGTGGTGACTGCCGAGAGGGTTTCGTGGAGAGCCTGCTCGATTCGAACACGGCGATGGCGGGCCAAGGCCAGGCGTTCCTCGTAGTCCACCGTCCATGACCACTGGATTGCGTGGCCGGTGCAAGAGAGGACGTCGCGCCAGAGCCGATCCACCGCCCCTCGCTCAACCGATTCGCCGGTCGGCAGCGTCATGACCTGGGCCTTTTCCAGGGCCAGGAGCAGGTCCTCATCCTGGTTGTTCTGCATGTAGAGGCTGCGATCTCCGTGGAGACCTGCCTCAACGTAGCACTCGAGCGAGTCGAGGGGCCCCTCGAGCTCCGTGATGGGCTCGCCGCATTTTTCGACCTCCTCGAAGTATCGGCGGTTGGTGGCGAGGATCTTCTTCTGCGGATCCCAGCCGACTGTTTCCCGGGGCAACTTCGGATCGGGCAGGACATCGTCGGCCCCGATTGCTTCCCGCCAGATCGACACCGGGAGGAAACCTGCGAGCGGCTGGCCGTAGGTGCCCATCATGTCGTAGCCGTAGAAGCACTTGGCTGAGAGCATTCGTGTTCCGTCGAGGCCTTTGCGCCAGAAGACCGCCTGCGGCCCGACCGGACGGGAGAACATGAAGTAACGGTAGCCGGCTTTGGCGAAGACTTGCGGCATCTGCGAGGGGCCGCACATCAGATCGATCGAGTTGTAGACCTCGAGCGGAATACCCGGGGCCTGGTGCTGGAAATACTGCTTGCCAAGCACCAGGTTGCGAATGATTGTTTCCGGATAGACCTCGGTCAGCCGGGGGTTGCTCACAGCTCCGACGATCTCAATCCGGCCTTCGCGCACCCGTTGCCAGAATTCCGGAATCAAATCCGGCCATTGGCGTGCGGTTTTGTCGAGGAAAGGGGCCAACTCCTCGTTTTCGTTCTCCAGCAGCCATATGTACTGTGGATGCTCTCGCATGAGAAGGAGCACCTGGCGGATGATCTCCGCATAGCGCTGCTCGTGCCAGAGGCGAGTATGCCCCCAGCACCAGTCGCAGTGGGAGGAAACATTGACCACCGTCAGCTTGGGCTCCGGGCCGGGTTTGGGAGCCGGCTCGGCGGAAGGCGAACGCTGGCTGAGAATTGCCAGTGCGGCGATCAGGCAGAACAGGGTGCGGAGGTTCATGGTGGGCTCAGGCGATTGGGGCGATTACGAAGGGATTGGTCCAGGCGTGGTTGCCTACCTCGTCGACGACCTCGACCCGGATCCACTGGTACTTGCGATTCTCGGTGCCGAAAGACCACTCGGCCCTGGTGAGGGTCTTGCCGGCTTCTGCCTGGACGACGTGTCCGCCGCCCGAGCCGTTGTAGAAGAAGCTGACCTGCTTGACAGGGCTGGTTGCGATGCGGATCACACCCGTTTCGATACGGCAGTCCTCGATCACCGGACCGGTCGAGGCGTAATAGGAGCCGCCAGCGATGGCACTGATGATCGAGGCGGTGTCGAGCGACGGGGCCTTGACCATGGTCCAACCCCGGTTGATCTCGGTCGTCTTGTGGACATCGTCGGTGGCGACGGCCGGCAACAGTTTGCCCTTATTGAGCAGTTGGTCCCAATGCACCGAGCTATAGCCCTTGTTGCAGTGCAAATGGCAGACCGCATTGAAGACCTCCATGGCGACATAGCCGGTTACCTCGCACATCTCTTCCATGGAGTGGGCGGTCCAATAGGGGTGGGCATAGATCACCTTGCCGCCGGTCTCGATCACCTTTTCGATCACGGCCTGGGCGGGCAGATCCCGAGCCAACTCGAACGGATGGGGGACATTCAGGCAGACGAAATGGTGCGTGGGCGCTCCGGTGCCGGTCTTGGGATGGGCTTCCATGCCGCTGATGGCGAGGAAGCTCTCGTCGGAACAACCGCTGAGGTCGTTGGTTTTCCAGTGGTCGGTTACGGCGACAACCTGGTAGCCGGCCTGGCGATACTGCGCCAGCCGCGTCTTCAGATCGACATCGCCGTCCGAAAGAGTCGTGTGGACGTGGAGGGCGGTCTTGTACCACTGCCCTTCCTGCTGGAACGGATTGGGCAGGGCCGCCGCTGCGGGGGCCGCTGGTGTTTGGGCGGAGGCCACCCCAGCCGATAGAACGGCGGCCTGTGCTGCGACTGCACCGGAGATTTTGATGAACGTTCTTCTATCCATGTTTTCAGGCCCTTTAGCAGAATGATTGATCGTGTCCATAAATGACCGCAGGAAGTTCGTCAGTTTGTGAGAATCTTCCATGACCTTTCAGGAGGGATAGTTTTTGTTCGGAGACCAAGCGGCCGTCGACCGGCACGGGGTCGTTTGGACAACCGCCAGACCGTGACTGTCCCCGATCGTAACCGCGCGGCTGGCACATTTCAACTTACTGGAACTGTCTTGACAAAGCGTGGGACGCCTGATGTACTTGGCTTTGCCGGTGCGGTCTGCCCCCACGGCTGACCACCCTGACGCTGCGGGCTCTTCGGTGAAGCACGAGGCGATTCATGCGAAAGGCCATGTGGGTGCACTTTGCCGAGAATTCAACCGCTGTGCTGTTCAGAGGCATAGCCGGCCTGCTGCTCGCGGTGGGAACCGTGGATTTGGGTGGTTGTTCCCGAACCGCCGGAGCGCCCGATACGCCACAGTCTCCCGCCAGGCCGGCCCATCCACTCGGGCCGGTTCAGGCGATCCCTGATTCTCCGGGCAAACCGGAGCTGGTGCTGGAACAATCGCAGTACGACTTCGGCAAGATGGAGACCAACGGCACGGGGCGGCATGAGTTCGTGTTCTCCAATCGTGGTGAAGAGCCGCTGGTCCTCTCCCGGATTACCAATTCGTGCGGCTGTTGCACGTGCGTTTGCGACGCGAGACTTCCCGAACAGGGAAAGGTCCTGCCGGGCAGGTCGGCTGCAGTGACCCTTAAATGGTCGATCAAGCAGTACACGGGGAGTTTTCGCCAGACCGAACGACTGGCGACCAACGATCCCGACCGGCCGGAATTAACCCTCGAGGTTTCCGGCCGGATCACGCCCACGGTGCGGGTTACTCCGTCGCAACTGATCTTCAACCGCGTTTCCCCCGGCGAACCGGTCGTTGGCGAGGTCTGCCTCTATGGATACCGGGGGGAGGCCCTGAAGATCCTCAGCCACGCATTGTCGGATCCGGCCACCGCCGGCTCCTTCAAGATTACCTGCCAGCCGTTGCCGTCCGATCAGGTGGCGGCCGAACCGGATGCACAAAGCGGCTGCTTGCTGCGGGTCGAGGTGGATCCGAGCCTGACCGGCCGACCATTCCGCCAGCAGATCGTGCTCGCGACCAACGTGGACTCCGCCTCGGAGGTGGAGATTCCCGTTGAAGGAACCGTCGGCAGCGAGATTGCAGTGGCCGGCTTTGGATGGGACGGGCAGACGGGCGTGCTCACGCTGGGAACCGTTGCCATGTCCAAGGGCACGACACGCAAACTGCAGATCGTGGCAAGCGGGGTGCAGGCCAAGAACGTGCGGTTGACCCCCATCAGGATTGTACCGGACCTGCTCCAGGTCGAAGCCGGCGACGGGAAACCCCTGGGGGAGGACGCGGTACTGCAGATTCCACTCACGATCCGGATCCCGCCGGGGGAGCGGGTGGCGAACCACCTGGGCTCAAAGGCCAGCGACCTTGGGCAGATCGTCCTGGCGACTGGCCATCCGCAGCAGCCGGAGCTGCGGATCCTGGTCCGCTTTGCGGTTCGCAAATAGTTGGACACCCCTGCGGCGGCCTCCACGGCCGGAAAGGTACGATGTCTGCCAACTCCTCGAAGCGATTTGCCCTGTGGCTGTCGACGACGGCCCTGGCGATGGCGGTGGCCGGTGGCTGCACCAAGTCGGCGGGCAGCGGCAGCAAATCACCTGCGGAGTCCTCTGAGGCGGTTGCTGGGCTGGCTGAGGTGCCAACGGTGAGCCATGCCGTATCTGACAAGGACCGCCCGAGCAGCCGCGTCCGCAAGCCCTTCGACCCAGTTCGCGACAACGGCGAGATCTTTGTCGACTGGGCCGTGCCGAAGCTGGCCGTCGTGATCACGGGACGGCAGGACGGGTACTTGGAACCGTGCGGTTGCGCGGGACTCGATCGGATGCGGGGGGGATTGGGCCGACGGCAGGCGATGATCGAGTCGCTTCGGGCCAAGGGGTGGCCGTTGGTTGTGGTTGACGTGGGGGGGATTTCCAGGCGGACGGGCGTGCAGGCCATGCTCAAGTTTCGCCTGTCGGTCGAGGCGATGACGGAAATGGGCTATGACGCGATCGGGCTGGGTACGGCCGAACTGCAACTGCCGGCCGCTGAGTTACTCACCGTAGTGGCGGGCGAGGAGGGGCGGAATAACTGCTTCTTGTCGGCCAACGTGGGACTGTACGGCCCGGCAGGGCGGATCGTGCCACGACAGCGGGTCCTTCCTGCCGGCGGGCTAAGAGTGGGCGTGGTTTCCGTGCTCGGAGGCAAATATCAGCGGGAGATCCATAATCCGGACGTGGAGATGAGCGATCCGCAATTGGCACTTACTGGGCTGGTCGACGAGATGAGGTCGGCCAGCGACTTGTTGATCTTGCTGGCGTATGCACCGCAGGAAGAGTCCGTGGCCTTGGCTCGCGGGTTTCCCCAGTTCGACGTGGTGGTCACCGCAGATGGTCCGCCGGTCCCGCCGGCTGTACCGACACCGATTGATGGGAGCAAGGCCGTGCTGGTGGAGGTGGGTGAAAAGGTGAAAGACTTGGTCGTGTTGGGATGGTATGGTCAGGCTGGGGAGGGTTTGAAGTACCAGCGGGTGCCGCTCGACTCGCGGTTTGTCCCCGCGGCGAAGGCCAAGGCACGAATGGCTGATTATCAGGAGTCGCTTCAAGATCTGGGGCTCGAAGGACTGGGCGTGCGGCCGATGCCACATCCGCGGAAGCCTCTCCAAGGCGACTTCGTGGGTGCGGAAAAATGCCGTACCTGTCACGAGGCGCAGTATTATGTCTGGAAGAAGAGCAAACACGCCCAGGCAATGCAGACTCTGGCGGGGCTCGATCCGCCCCGCCAGTTCGATCCGGAGTGCCTGGCCTGCCACGTGACGGGTTGGCACCCGCAGGGCTGCTATCCCTACGAGAGCGGTTACCTGAGCCAGGAGTCCTCACCGCGGCTGGCCGGAGTTGGGTGCGAGAACTGTCACGGGCCCGGCGGGGCGCACGCCGCGGCCGAGGCTGGTGGCGATGGGATCGCGCAGCGGAAATTGCGGGAGGCGATGCGGGTCACCCTGGCCGAGGCTCGTTGGCGGGTGTGTGTGGACTGCCACGACGTGAGCAACAGCCCCGACTTCGAACTGGGGGCGTACTGGCCCGACGTGGCCCATGCGGTGGCGGAATAACTGCGGCCGTCAGGGCTTGGACTGGACGACTTCGAACCCCTTCCGTTCGGCGAGTTCTTTGAACGCGCCCTGCAGATCGCCGTAGAAAACGACCTGATGGCAGCCCCAACTACCCCACCAACTGCGAAATGCGCCTTCGTTGGGGTTGGAGGGAAGAAGGTAGCACCCCTGGGGTTCCTGGATCTGGACAACCATCTTGTTGCGGCAAACGCAGTTCGGGAAATCGACGAAGAGCGAGTTGCCGTCCAGGACCTGCCCGGAAAAGACCGACACCTTCTTCCGGTATACGTCGAACTTCACGACGGTGACCGGTTCGTCCGCCGGCCAGGTGACGGTGGTGGCCTCGGCGACGTCCGTTGACTGGCCTCCCCAATCCTTGTTGCTGTGGATATGATCGCGAATCAAGTAGGAAATGCGGTCGTTGCCGTGGGGGTTGATGGGAGCGCCGCAGTGGCCAATGACAACTACGTTCTCGGGGCGATTGCCGGCAGCGGGGAATGCCCAATCGTTGAGCACATCGCCGACGAAGCCGGGGCGTCCGTCCGTCAGAAGCCCGCCGATCAACTGGGTTACCAGGCAGTCGATGTGGCTCTGGCAGCAGCAGGGGATGTGCTCCTTGCTCAATTCGAGGATGCAGAGCGGCGTCCATGCGTTGACTTTGTGTTCCGAAAGGGTGAGCGTGGCACTTTCGTAGGTGATCGCCGCGGCCGAGTATTTTTTCAGAAGAGCCTTGAACCCCCAGTACAAACGGGCGGAACGGACCACGTCGCCGCGTGTGACGTTCTTCATTCCGGTGGCCTCGCGGATCCACGTATCGGCGAGATTCTCAATGGCCGGTTCCTCGACGTTGCCCATCTCCTCGAGGAGTTCGCCGGAGCGGACGATGACCAGTTCGATCCCGAGGGATTGGTTCAGCCGCGCGGGATAGTCCCGGTCGTAATCATTAACGGGCGAGTCGCCCCAGACGCCGCGCATGCCTTCCTGGTCGATGGCGTTGATCTTGTCTACGTCCTGAATGCTGACGATTTTGACGCCCTGGAGAGCCTTGACCACGTCGGCAGGTTTGGCCTTCACGGGCGTATCACCGAAGGCTTGGCTCACGAGATCCGCGCCGGCCGCGAGTGCCAAGGATATCAACACCATCCGTCCTGTGAAACTTTGGTTCATCGTCATGCTCCTCCCCAATCCAGGCTGGCAGAACAAGTCACGCTGAGGAGTGAGTGTAGCGTTGCGTGCGGGGCAATGCAACTTGTTTGATCGAGGCGGAGGCATGGGGAGGGCGGTGCCTGACGGCTGACAAACGCGCCACGCGACTGACGAGGACCGTCAGTAGCTCATCAGGACCACCGCGTTGGTAATCGCGTGGGCGATGCAGAGGGGCCAAAGCCGCCGCTGAACGCAGTAGGCCGTTCCGTAGACCAGCCCGATCGCGGTGGCGTGAATCAGTCCCGCCGGTCCCTGGTAGACATGATAGCTCGCAAACAGGGCCGTCGTGACGAGAAGGGCGAGCCATGTGGAATGGAGCAGACGTTCAAACCTTGTCAGAAGGTACCCTCGCATGACCAGTTCTTCGGCAAACCCGGTGGCGATGCACGACCCGAGAACCAGCAAGCCTGCGAGCAATCCTGCCGGCTTTGCTGAGCTTACGGAAGTTTCGAAAGGCAACGCGTTGAGCACGAATTCTGGCACGACGGACATGATCGTGATGTAGCCCACCAGACCGCACATCCAAACGAACAGGCCTGTTGGCACATCGATCCACAACGAGAATCGTACGATGCCAAATCGGGCCCAGGGCTCTCCGGTCAGGCTCAATATGAGCAGCATCGGCAACGAAACGTGAATTGCGTGGACCACGTACCAGATTTCCTGGTAGACCAAGGGATCGCTCTGCCGGACAGGGAGAATGATACCGCCAATTGCCCCCAGAAGATCGGGGATTACGGTGAGGCCGAGTACTGCGGTAACTTGGAACCAGAGCCGACGCGTCTCGTGTCGCCCGTCGCCCTGTTTGCCAACCTCGGGCGTTGCCGTTGGCAAGGGTTGCTGCGATGGAATCGTGGAGATCGGCTGATTCGGCACGTCGAGGTACTCATGGCAGTGGGGGCAAACTTCGACATGGCCACACCGTGCTCGAGGAAAGGCGACGTTCTCCCCGCACTCCCCACAGGCAAACCTGACGACGTCTTGTTGTTCCATGGGAACCTGCCTGTTCGCAGAGCGGCTCCAATCCGAGCGAAACGCGTAGTCTCATCACCCGCACGCCAGAAAGCGGGCGTAAGTGTCGTCTATTATCGAGTCCTGTATTGCTGGTGGAAAGAGGGAGACCAACGGGAGGCCGGCTATCGAAGCGATCCATAGTCAACGACGGAATCAATGTAACCCGTCCCGCGGGGTGCCGGCATACTCAGGACTGGCCGGACAACGAAAGAAAACTCCGTTTCCGGGTTTTCCCACCGGAGACAGATTTCTTGATTGACAGCCTTGTTCGATTTTGCTAAATTACTTTGTTGTACAAAGTGAGTGTTGGGAACGCGGAGGCCGGGATTATGGATCGCGAAGAAGCCAAGGCGCGGATGGACGAGATCCAGCGGATCATGGAACGGGCGACTCTCTGGACGCTTCTTCCCAGCACGGCGGCCGTAATCGGGGGGATTCTCGTCCTCATCGGGTGCGGGGTGAGCTACGGGATGATCGGGTCGGTCGATTTTGCGGCGATGCTCGACATTCCGTTCGATCAGCAGGTCGGGTTCTGCGTGATGTGGTTCGCGATCGGTGTGGCGGGGGTGTTGTTGGAGACGATCCTGACGCTGCTTGCGGCCAAGCGACAGGGCATGTCGGCAACGGTGCGGTCGGCGCGGGTGGCGACCTTTTCTTTGACGCCAAGCGTTGTGGTGGCAATGGTTCTTACAATCAAGTTTCTGATACCGACGGAACCGCAAAGGGAAGAGATCCAGTACATCGTACCTATGTGGATGATGCTTTACGGGACGGGGGTGTACACAGCTGGGTTGTTTTCGATCAGGGCTCCACGAATTCTGGGACTGGCGTTCCTGGCTTTGGGCATCGTAGCCCTGATGGCCTTTCAGGGTTACGGCGTGGTAACGGCGGCCTTATCGTTCGGGGTGCTGCACATTGTGTTCGGGATTTACATTCTTGGAAAACAGAAGCAGGGTCTGGAGTGATGGCCGAGTCCTTCAAGCCCGACGACATCGACGCGCTGATCCACGAGCGGACTCGGCTGGCGATCGTGTCTGCGCTGGCCGTGGCTCCGGAGTTGAGTTTCAGCGAACTCAAGGAGATGCTTTCGCTGACGGACGGCAACCTGAGTGCCCATTCGCGGACATTGGAGGAGGCCGGCTATATTAAGGTGGAAAAGGCGTTCAAGGGACGCCGTCCGCTGACGACCATGCAGCTGAGTGCCAGGGGACGGAAGGCGTTTCAGAGTTACCTGAAGACGCTACGGCAGATCATCGATCAGGGGGATAAGACAATGGAGGAGGAATGAGTTCCGATCGGTGGGGCGAAAATTTTTTCGGTCGTTACTTTGTAATGCAAAGTACTTTACAGGAGAGATGCCATGAGAAAGCGGCTTCTGCTTATTCTGCCGTCCCTGCAGCAGCGTCGAGACTACAAGTTTCGACTGGTGAAGTACTCACGGTTTCCGCCGCTGAGTCTGCTGACGATTGCGGGGCTTACGCCGGAAGATGAATGGGAGATACTCGTTCGCGACGAGCACATCGAATCGTCGGAGGTGAACGTGGATGTCGACCTGGTTGGAATCCAGACGTACATCTCCTCGGCCAATCGGGCGTACGAATTGGCCGAGCGATGGAGGAGCCGGGGTGCCAAAGTGATACTCGGCGGGTTGCATCCGACGAGCATGCCGGAGGAGGCGGCACCGCACGCCGACGCAATCGTACTGGGGCCGGCGGAAATGGTTTGGGGCGAGGTGCTCGATGATTTCGGACGGGGGAAACTTCAGAAGGTGTACCGGGGACGATCCCAGGGTTCGGCGGCCCTGGTACCCTTGCCCCGCCGGGATCTGATGAACCAGCGGGGGTACCTGATACGTCACACCATGGTCACATCGCGGGGCTGCCCCCACTCGTGCGACTTCTGCTACAAGTCGAGCTTCTGGGGGCCCACCTATTACGAGCAGCGGCCGATGGCCGAGATCGAGCGGGAACTTGCCACGGTCGACGACGGACTCGTTTTCTTCCTCGACGACAACCTGCTTGCCAACCGGCGCCATGCCCGGGCGCTGTTCGAGGTTCTTCACGGTTCGGGAATCGTCTGGCAAGCGGCTGCCTCGCTCGACGTGACGCGGGATCCGGGCTATCTGGAGGAGGCTTACGAGGCTGGCTGCCGCAGCCTGTTTGTGGGATTTGAGTCGATCTCGTCGGAGAATATGCGAGGAAACAACAAGAAAGTCAACGTGATGACCGACTATGCTGCGGCATGCCGGCGGTTTCATGAATCGGGGATCATGATCAACGGGAGTTTTGTGTTCGGCTTCGATGGTGACGGCCCGGATGTCTTCGAGAGGACGGCTCAGTTCGCCGTGGATAACAAGATCCTGACGGCTACGTTCCACATTCTCACGCCGCTACCGGGGACACGTACGTTTCAGCGGTTGGAGGAGCAAGGAAGGATACTTCACCACGACTGGGATTACTACGACACGGACCATGCCGTCTTCCGGCCGTTGAGCATGTCTGCCGAGGAACTGGAGGCAGGGCACAAGGAAGCCTATCGGCAGTTTGGCACCTGGAGCTCGATTCTTCGTCGCTCGACAGGGTTGCCCGGCCGGGCAAAGCGGCTTGCCTACAATCTGGCCTGGTCGAGGGTCGATCCGCTCTGGGTGGCGATCATAAAGTCTGGCATGATGCCGATGGCGACGCGCGTTTTCAATCGGGTTCTGCGCTGGAACACCCAAGGGAAGAGAAAGCAGATGGGGTCTGGCCGGCACGAAGAGACATTACCGTCGTCGGGAAGCGGTATCGTGCGGACTGATCGGCTGGAGGAGGCATTGGCCGGTGGGACGGATGCGGAGCGGGAGGCGATGGTGTTTGCTGGGCAGAGGGAGGTAGAAAACCTGAATAGCCCGGATTATTCATGAGCGCAACGACAACGCGACGAGTCAACGGAGGCAAAATGCGGAGCTATCGTCGCTTGCGATTCGGGTTTCGATCAAGCGGGTCGTTTCGAGATCCCCAGCTCAACAATGATCCGCGCTAAGCCTTCTCTTGCCCCAATTCCCGCAAGAACTCGAGCGTGAACAACCCGGTACTATGCCCATCGCTGAACGTGATCTTGTAAGCGTAGTTGCCGGCGGGCTCCATGGCCGTGATGGTAACAGGGACGCCGCTCGATTGTGGCACGCGGCCTTCGGCATTCGCCCGGATGCGATTACTATTGCAGGTAGCGCAGGGGCAATGCTGCCGGAGCTGAATCGGGTCGTAGAGGATCGACTTGCCGTCACTCCAGTCGATTCGTAACAGACTTCCATCGAGGGCGAGACTGTTCGGTTGTGGAGTCATTCAGAAATCCGACAAATCTGCTGACAATTCCCGCGGAATGCTAATGCGTGGGCATCGAAGGAACCTGTCCGTGATGCACGACTGGAGCCGCAGTCTCGTGGGGCTTTTCTCGCGAGGCGGCTGGTTTCGTCTGTACGCACTGAATCAGAAAACGACTGGTTCGCCGCAAATAGGAAATGCGATCCACGCCGATCGCCTCGGCATGGCGTGCTCCAGGAACGATCCAGAGCTGGCACTGTCCGGCAATCCGCGAAGCCAGCGTGCGAACCGCTTCGAGCGGGACGTAGACGTCGTTTCTGCCGTGGATGAGGAGAACGGGTGCATGCACGTTCGGAGCGATCCGGTCCGGGTCGAATACATCCCTGGCTGAGCGGCAGAAGATGCGTTTCATGAGCCGGTGCCACGAAGAGGGTTTGGACCTTGCATGCCACTCCGGCATCGACCCGGGAAGCAGTTGAATACTGTCCAGCACAAGCCCTCGAACTGCAGGTTCCTCAGACGCCGCACAGAGGGCAACAGCGGCTCCTTTGCCAACGCCGATCACGGCCACCTTCGGCGAGGCCTCCGAAGACTTCGAGACGGCGACAGCAACGGCCGCTCGCAGATCGGCAATATCAGCCCGAGTGACTTCAAAGGCACGATCCCAGCGGCACTGGGACGGACTTCGACCGTGGACGCGATAATCAAAGGTGAGCACATCGAAACCATCGGCTCGCAAATGCTCGACGTAGGGAAGAGCATTCCAACGGTCGCCGTTCAACTCATGGCTGTAGACGACGGTCCCGCGACATTTCCCGGCCAGATGGTGAAGGAAAGTCCCCTCCAGTCCGGTTCCGTCTCCGGCTTCGAAATGGACGGCCTCGCCCTCCTCGATCGGTTCGCGCCAGTGGGTAGGTAGCCAAGGGCGAAGCTGACACGACTCGTCGGCAACCGCAACGCGTAACGCGCGGGCGACCACGTTCAGTACGAGGGCCAACAAAAGCAATGTAAGAAGCAAACCGAGGATGCTACCCACAGCGACTCCGCCGCAGAAAAGGAGAGAAATCGATCAAGTAGAGAGCCAGTTCGTCCGACAGATAATGAAGTCCACCAACACGACGCAGCAGTGATCGTATACCTTCCTGAGATTGGGGAGAAACTGTCCCCATCGACAAGGGTTGGCATGTACTGGAGACGTGTCTGTTCGCAAGACGCTCCTGCCAGCAACGCCTTCTAAACCCTTATTCTATCCACTTCCGCCGCTTCGCCGACCCCACGACCGGGCGGATTCCTCAGAATCCTGTGATACCCCCCCAGATAAACGGCCCGCAGTTGTGTCCTTTTTCCCAAATTTCCCGGTCGGAAAATCTCTTGCATGCGATCGTGAGTTGCTCTAAGGGGTTTCAGCAAAACGAGTTATAATCTTGAACTGTGGTCCGAAAAATTCGGCATCTCCTGACCGGAACTTAACCTTTCGCTGGTTTGCGCCACCCCTAGATCTGTTGAGTCTCTCATCGACTTTCCAGTGCCATGAGGTGGGACTTGGTACGCAGATACATGACATCCTTCGCCACGGCTGGAGTGCTGTGCGATGGCTCGCCGAGCTCGACGCGGGCGAGTTCCTTGAACTGGCGCGATGCAGCGAGCACAAGCACTTCGCCCTCGCGAGAGATGCAGTAGAGACGCCCGTCGACCAGGACCGGGGAGCCAAAATACTCACCGCCGATTCGCTCCCTCCAAATGATCTCACCGCTGGGAGCGTGGAGGCAGGTCACGACGCCTTTGTCGAACCAGGCGAAAAGCAGGTCTCCGAAGGCGATAGGGGTGACCACATAAGGGAGCGAACCTTTCAGTTCATAAGCCACTTCGGCCTTGACTCCATGGCTGGGATCGCCCGGGCGCACTGCAAACATCTGCCGACCGATCCCGCCGGTCCCGGCGGCTGCAAACAGGAGCCCGGAACAGGCTACCGGTGACCCGACGACACGGTTTGTGAACAGGGGTAGTTCCCAGAGAGTGTTGCCGGTTTGTGGATCCAGACCGGTGAAGCCGTGGGCCCAACTGCTGAGAATGAGTTGGGCTGTGCCCGTTTCGAGTTCATAGATGAATGGCGTTGCGTAGGCGGTCTTTTCGGTCCGGCGCACCGCTTGCCAAAGCGTGTCGCCGTCCGCCCGGTTGAGCGCGAGGATGGAGCTCTCGCCATCCTGGTCGTTGGGGACGATCACACTGTTCTGATACACGATCGGCGAGGCTCCTCCTGCGTGCTCGGCCGCGAAAGGACCGAGATTGCGTCGCCACAACTCCTCCCCGGTTGCCTGTTTCAGTTTCACGATGGTAAACTGCTCGGGATTTGTCCAGAGAAAATAGAGTGCGTCCTCGTCCAAAGCGGGGGTGCTCGATGCATGGCAATTGAAGGGATGGTGTCTGTGAGGCTTGGAAATGAACCTCTGCTCCCAGAGTGTCGAGCCGTCTGCCGTCGAAAGACCCTGAACGATCTGCGTTGCGTCGTTCTCCAATGCGCCAGTCACAAACACCCGCGAATCGCTGACGACCGGCGATGAGTAGCCGGCCCCGGGGAGATCCTTCTTCCAGCGGTAATCGCTGTCAGTCCAGGTTACAGGAATCGTTGTCGTTGCTGCGTTCCCTTCGCCATTCGGGCCACGAAAGCGGCCCCATTCCTGGCTGAAGCTATCGTGGGCCAGCAGAGTGCTGACGACAAGAACGGCGAGTCTGGCGCGCGTTGGGTTCATGGATCGAACGGAACTTGTTGGACGTAGAGGGGCTGGAGAACGCGATGACGCTGAGCCGAGCTACGATTGTAGACCGCCCCGACTACGCCTGTCGAGTTGTTGATGGTCTGAGGGCTTGGTCGTTACCTTTCTCGCAGAAACTGTTAGAATTCGTTTGGGGCTTTGGGTTGCCAAAACTGAGCTACGGGGCGGCAAGATCGTGGGTTCGTTTGATTCGCAAACCGGAATTCTCCTGGTGGGCCATGGCTCTCGTGAACCTGAGGGGAACGTGTCTTTGCTCAGACTGTGTGACAGTCTCGAGAAACGACTCCGGCCCACACCGGTTCAGCCATGTTATCTGGAATTGGCTCAACCCACGATCTCGGACGGGCTGTCGGCTCTCTATCGACGCGGCGCAAGCCGGGCCATTGTTGTGCCTCTGCAATTGACGGCCGGTCGACACGTCCGCCATGACATACCCTGCGAAGTGGGGCGTTTTCTGGCGAAAACAACCCGTATGGATGTGTCTTTCACTGAACATCTGGGCGCCCATCCGCGAATGCTGGAACTGGCCGAGTGCCGGCTCCATGAGGCCTTGGAGCGGCGCGGCCCCAGTGGCAGTCCGACCGAGTATCTTCTCGTCGCCCGCGGGAGTCGCGACCCGCTTGTCAGGGGCGAGATTCTTCGTGTGGCCCAATGCCGGAAGATCCACGGCGAGCGTGGGAATTTCGAGGTGTGTTTTCTGGCAATCAACCAGCCCACGCTTGAGCAGGGGCTCGAAATAGTCCTCGCCAAGTCGCCCAGCCGGGTCGTTGTGCAGCCCCATTTGCTTTACCCGGGCAGGTTGTTGCACAGAATCCAGACTCGGGTCTCGGAATCGAGTCGGCGGAACCCCCATATTGAGTGGATTCTAACGGATACCTTGGGTCCCGATCCGTGTTTGGCCGAATGGGTGCTGGATTTGGCGAGTGAGGCGACCGATCGAGATCTGCGAGGGTCGTCCCTGGTGGGGCAGGATGGAGTGGGCTAAAGAGTCAGGGGGCTCGATGCCGGGGAGTTTTTCGCCAATGGCGTGGCGGATTGCGGACTTCCAAAATCGATTTCGCGTAATATGGAGTGAAGGCGGCCACAGGTCGACCTTGTTCGGTTTACCGATCGCCATTACCATTGCGTAGCAAGAGTGCCCTGTACAGATACGCGAGCATGCGTGTCCCTCGGGCACAGATCTAGTTGAACAAGGGGCTGTGGCCGGGACTTCCCCCTCTAAAAGAGCGGGTACTCTGGTAGCATTTTTCGCGCTATGAAAAGGGTTTCTGAATGACGTCATTCAAATCGTCAGTAGGTCGATACGGACTCGCGGTGGTTGCCCTGTTGGGCGTTCTAGGGTCGGGAGTGTGGCTGCGGGTGTCCGCAGATCCGGTAGGCCCAACCCCGATCGACAGACAGATCACCAAATTGGTGTCGTTCTACATTCAGGACCAACACCTTTCGAAACACAAGCTCGACGATGAGATCTCGAAGCGATTTCTCGAGATGTTCCTGAAAACGCTCGACCCGATGAAGGTCTACTTCCTTCAGTCCGACATTCAGAAGTTCGAGGAGAAGCGACTGCTGCTGGACGATCAGATTCAAGACGGCGACATTCAGTTCGCCTACGACGTATTCGCACAATTCCTGAAACGGATCGACGAACGTGTCCAGTGGGCGGAAGAGTTCGTGGACGTCGAACACGATTACACGGTCGACGAAGACATCCTTCGCGATCCGGATATCGCGAAATATGCGGTCGACGAAGCCGAAGCGCGAGAGCAGTGGCGCAAGCGAATCAAGTTCGATCTGCTGCGGCTCCGAGTCGACGACGAGAAGATGACGGAGGAGAAGCAGAAAGAGAAGGTGCGCCGCCGGTATGTGAGTTTCTCCAAACGCATGCACCAGACCGATCGCGACGAACTGCTCGAAATGTATCTCACGGCGTTGACGATGTCGTTTGATCCCCACACGAGCTACATGTCGCCGAGTTCGTACAAGAACTTCGAGATCATGATGAGTCTGGAACTGGACGGGATCGGTGCCGAGTTGCGCTCGATCGATGGCTACACCGTGGTCAACAAGATCATCCCCGAAGGGGCAGCCGACAAGGAAGGGAGCCTCAAGGCCGAAGACCGGATCATCGGAGTCGGGCAAAACGGCGAGGGGGATATCGAGGACGTTGTCGATATGAAGTTGGGCGATGTGGTGGATCGAATTCGCGGCAAGGCCGGCTCGGCCGTGCGGCTGGAGGTGACAGACGCGGATGGGCTCAATCGGCGAGTGATCAGCATCACCCGCGACAAGATCGAATTGAAGGACAGCGAAGCGCAGCAAGCCGTTTTTGAGCATGGCACAAAGCCATCGGGAGGGCCGTTCCTTATCGGCGTGATCAACTTGCCGAGCTTCTATCTGGATATGGACGCGGCTCGTCGAGGCGATCCCAACTTTCGAAGCACAACTCGCGACGTACGGAAGATCCTGGAAGAGTTCAACAAGCGTGGCGTGGACGCCGTGGTTCTCGATCTGCGCCGCAATGGTGGCGGATCGCTGCAAGAGGCCATCAGCCTGACGGGACTATTCATCGAGGGTGGGCCGGTGGTACAGGTCAAGGGCCCGGATGGATATGTGCAAGCGTACGACGATACCGACGAGAGTATCCTCTGGAAGGGGCCGCTGGTTGTGATGACCAGCAAGTTCAGCGCCAGCGCCAGTGAGATTCTTGCCGGAGCCATCCAGGACTACGGCCGTGGATTGATCATCGGTGACCATGCGACGCACGGCAAGGGCACCGTGCAGAGTTTGATGGATCTTGGATCTCAACTCTTTCAGGGAATGCGGAATCCACCGGCCTACGGTGCCCTGAAGATCACGATGCAGCAATTCTATCGGCCCAGCGGGCAGAGCACGCAGAATCGTGGCGTGGTGGCCGATATCGAGCTCCCCTCCTTGACGACCCACTACGACGTGGGCGAGGCCGACCTGGATTACGCGGTGGCCTTCGACCAGGTGGAACCGGCTCCGCACAAGGACTACGGCCAGGTCAACGATGCTGTTCGGCAGCAGTTGCGACTCCTGTCGGGCAAACGCTGGGAGAAATCCGACGATTTCCAGCGTGTGCAGCGAAACATCAAGCTGTATCTTGAGCAGAAGGATCGCGAGACGATCACCTTGAACGAGGAGAAGTTCCGCGCCGAACTCAAAGAACTCGACGCCGACAAGGAGGAGCAGGACGCACTTGAGGACGTCGTCGACGGGAATGAAGCGGGCATCGAAAGAGAAATGTACCTCGACGAAGCGATCGCCATAGCGGTGGACTACCTGAATATGGCGCTGGTTGCCCAGTCCCGTTGATTGGCCGAGTCATCGGTTGGCGAAGCACGGCATGACTCGAACAGACGACTCGCTCCCTGAAAAACGCCGCAGCGGCGTTTCGGGGAGCCATCGTCCGGCTTATCTACAACTGGAAGGTGCCACGCCGGATCGACGGGCTAGGGTACGACACCGGGCTGGCCCGCGTAGTCGGTACCTCTGCCTGCCGCCAGGAGCACCAGCCCCATCACCGTCGCCATCATCGCGGCGGCCGACCAATAGGGAACGCTCGGCCAAACATTGTAGAGCCAGACGCCGAACATCATTCCGGTAATGCGTCCCACGGAACTGACGCTCTCCCCGGCGCCGAGAATGCCGCCCTGCTCTGCGGGATCAGTTCTGCGCGAAATCAGCGACTGTACGGCTGGGAAGACGAAGGCAATTCCGCTGACTTCGATGGCCGTTGCTGCCATCAGGAGCGGAATCCCACCGAAGGAAGTTTCGGCCATCACAGCCATCAAGACAAATCCGGCAACGGAGAGAACCACACCTGTCGCAGCCAGCCTGGCTTCACTGATCGTGCCGGCCAGTCGTCGGACGAGAAGTCCCTGCACCAGGCACTGGATCGTGCCGATGTAAGCGAACACCAGGAATACACGAATGCTCACGAGCCAGCGGACATGGTCGCTGAGCATCTCGGCCGCTCTCGGGGCCTTGGTCCTGAGCATATCGTTGATGAGCAGTGAGATTGTGCCCTCGAAGTTGGCCAGGGCGAACACGCTGAAGAAGACGATGATGAGCAGGACGGCGATGGACGGCACCGAAACCGCATCGATCAGCGAGTGGAGATCGAAGTGGCGCCGTTCCTGCGGTACTCGATTCGGGTCAAGCGATTCAGGCAGTTTGAGAACTGCGAAAATGAGGGCCAATCCGGAGAGGGCAGCCGCCGCGTAGCCGGGCCAGGGGCTCACGCCGACGTCGCGGGAGACGAAGATCGCCGCAGCACCGATCAACGGACCGAGGGTGAAACCGAGCCCGAAAGCAGCACCGATCAGTGCCATTCCGCGAGCGCGTTTTTCCGGCGTTGTCACGTCGGCAATATAGGCCTGGGCCGTTGGAATCGTCGCACCAGCAATCCCCGCACCGATCCTGGCCACGAACATCCAGGTGAGGCTCCGCCAGGCCGAGGCCAGTCCGAAGAGGAAGTAGAAGGTGGTGGACCCGGCCAGACTGAAAAGCAGAATCGGCCGGCGGCCATGGCGGTCGGAAAGTCGGCCCCAGACCGGTGCGAAGAGGAACTGCATCATAGTGAAGCAGCTCATGAGAATCCCCAGCGTCAGCCCGGCCTTCGCATGAGGCATCGACTCCGTCAATTCCCGTCCGTAAATCGGCAAGAGCGGCAGGACCAGCCCGAACCCGAGCAGATCGACGCAAACCGTGGCGAAAACGAGGAACAGGGCAGTTTTGGGGGCCGGCTGAGGCATGGACTGGAGCGCATGGAGGACGAAAGTCTGGAAACGGCTAGACACGGAGCACGCCCCACCACGGCTCGCAGGCGATGGGGGAGAGCGGGAAGCGACGGAATTATCCACAGTACCGGCTCAAACGGCAACCACTAGTCAGAGGGACACGCAGGGCGTAGGGCGATCGGTTCTTCGGCCGGAAGCAACGGAACCGGGCCCGGTTCGTGGCCAGAATATTCGCATCGCAGCGATGAGCGCGGTAACATCCAGCAAAGTTGATGTGCTCCAATCCGTTTCAACCGAGGAGATGAGCCGATGCTCTATACCGCAATTGCCCGAATGTCATTGGGGATTGGTCTGTTCAGCATATTCCTGTGTCTTGACACGCCGTCTGCCGAAGCTGCGGAGGCGAACAGCAAGTGGAACGCCGGCGCGGCCACGATCGTGATCACGCCGGACGAGATGATGTGGATGGCCGGCTATGCCTCCCGAGACAAGCCCTCGGAGGGAATGGTCCATGACCTCAACGCCAAGGCGCTGGTCCTGGACGACGGCAAGGGGGCTCGCTTGGCGATCGTGACACTTGATCTGGTCAGCATTCCCAGGGATGTTCGCAATTGGCTGGAGAAACAAGTCGCGGAGAAGTACCAGCTTCCGCGTGAGGGCCTGCTCATCAACGCATCGCACACGCACTGCGGCCCCGAGCTTCGTCCCGACAAGGTCTACCTGCCGAGGGACCGGGCCGAGCAGTCCCGGAGCTACGTGGAGACGTTGCAGCAGAAATTGCTGGAAGTGGTCGGAGCGGCGATCGACGATCTTGCGCCGGTCTCCTTGGGCTACTGCCACGCCCGCGCGGGTTTCGCCATGAACCGCCGGACACCGACGAAGAACGGTTTCCGCAACCATCCCAATCCCGACGGGCCGGTGGACCACGAAGTTCCGGTTCTCCAGGTCACCGACGGCGAAGACAAGCTCAAGGCCCTGCTGTTCGGCTACGCGTGCCACTCGACAACGCTCAGCTTCTACCAGTTCTGCGGAGACTACTCCGGTTTCGCCCAGCGGAATCTGGAGGAGGCACATCCGGGTGTAACGGCCCTGTTCATGGCGGGCTGCGGCGGCGATCAGAACCCCTATCCTCGGGGCGACCTGGAGCTGTGCCAGCAGCATGGCCGGGCTTTGTCGAACGGTGTGGAAGCGGCCCTGCAGACCAACGTCCGGGCGGTTCGCGGGCCGCTGCGGTTGGCTTACGAGGAGGCTGTCCTCGAGTTCGCCGAACCACCGAGCCGCGAGCAACTGGAAAAGGAGGCTCAAGCCAGCAACCAGTGGGAGCAGCGGCACGCCCAGCTTCTCCTGAAGGAGTTGGAGGGGTCGGGCAAGATCCGCACGACCTATCCCGCGCCTGTTCAAGTGGTCCGGTTCGGATCGGATCTGATCTTGGTGGCCCTCTCGGGCGAGAGCGTTGTCGACTACTCGCTTCGGCTCAAGAAGGAGCTGGCGGGGCCGGCGGTCTGGGTAGCCGGCTACTCGAACGATGTTTTCGGCTATCTGCCATCGCTCCGGGTTCTGAAAGAAGGGGGCTACGAAGGGGGCGAGGCAATGCGTTATTCGTCGTTGCCGGGGCGGTTTGCGCCGACAGTCGAGAAACTGGTGCTGGACAGAGTGCGCGAATTGGCGAAGAAGACCGACGGGACCGCCAACACGGAGAACAGGCCGTAAGCCAGACGAGCTCGTTGGGACTCGTGAAACAAGTGTCGACAGTTGCGGGAATCATCGGCGTGCGATATGACACACGCTGCCGCGCCGGCTATCGCGGCTTGGGGTCGACAATGCCGGAATATGGCTTCACCCTTCCGGTCGGCGCAGGTTCGATGGCGGGCAGGCTGTTGACTCCTTGGCGAACGGCGCAGGCCGTGTACCTGGACGTTCTGTGCCCATTCATAAGATATCCCTGGTCCAGAACAGCATGTCGGACGAGTTGCCGTCGCCTTCGATCATGCCGTATCCCAGGCTGCGATAGAGACGCTGAGCCCGATGATTGTCCTGGCGGACCTCGAGGGTGACCTTGCAGCAGCCCAGCTCGGCGGCGCGGCGGTGGGTTTCATCGAGAAGTCGACGCCCGATGCCCTGGCCGCGAAATTCCGGGAGAACCGCCAGGTCATGAACGTTCAGCAGCGGCCTGGCGGCAAAGGTTGAAAAGCCGCGAAAGCACACCGCGACTCCGACTGGGCGGGCACCCGCAAAGGCGAGAAGGATGAGAGTCGTGGGGTGAGCTTTCAAGCCCGTTACAAGATTGCGTTTGACTTCGTCGGAAAGAGCTTCGCTACGCCCCATGGGGTCGGCGGCGTAGGCATCGAGGAGAATACGGATAGAGTCCTGGTGGAAAGGATTGTCGAGGTCGGCGTCGACGATGGAGAGGGAGTCAGTCATCTGTTTCTCGCGGGGTGGCATCCAGCAGGAACGGCCCATGGGACTGGTTGAACGATCAATCGCTGTGAGGATTCGGCGAGACTTCTCCACCGGATGGAGCGGCCGATTCTCGTTGTACCTCGGCTGCCACATGAAGGACGAGATCCGAACGCCGCTCGGCCGGGGTATCGAGCTTGAGGTCGAAACGGGCGCCGAAGGGAAACACCTGGGCGCGTTTGATGCGTACCTGAGGACCCTCCAAACGCTCGAGCGTGGCCTCGGGACTCCGGGCGAAAGGCGGGCAGAACGCGAGGTGAACGCTTGCCAGACGCTGCCCCGCTTCGAAGGAAACCCGCATCCAGCCCACGATTCGTTCCGTGCCGTCCGGTTCGAGGAGCCTCGTTACCTGCTGGGTCACGTGTTCCTGCGGCACAGGCAGGCCGAAGGTCGAATCGGCGATCGTCTGGTCAAAGTGCGTGGGTCCCTCGGCGTCGGCCACGGAAGGTTGAGGTAAGCATGTGACAGGTGTGAATTGCCTGACCGATGCCGACTTCCTTGGCCACCATCCCCAGAATTCCTCGCCAACCACAAGCAACCAAAGCCAGAGGAGTCCCAACGACGAGGAATCCGGCAAGGTCGCGGCGGCGGCAAAGGCGAGTACCGAGACGGTAACCAGGCAAGAAAGGACGATGCTGGCCGACCGAGTGGTGCCAGTGCGGCGCCAAACATGCCGTGACGCAAACGCTGTTGCGGCCAAGCTCAGTCCAAGGCCAGCGAGGGCGGCGGTTGAAAGGGGCGTCGAGACCGCTCCCACTACTCGGCGATAGCAGAGGAAGCCAGCGGCGGAGAACAACGCGCCGGCACACAGGCCTGCGGCCGCACGGATGAGCGATCGAAGCAGGCGGACCGGGGAGAAGTCTTCGGTGGCAAGGTCGACTTCGGCCAATGAGGGAGCACTCATCACGGCATCCATGGGGAAGTGCCTGAATAGCCTTGCGTGAATTGGGGGAGGAATTCACGAGAAAGTGTTCAGCGACTCGGTAGACGAAACCACCAGTTCACACGGCGAATCGCACACGCAAGCAAGCGAAAGGCGAGCCCGCGCGGCGATCTCCGCGACGATTGTCAATCGACGAACCAGATCGTCTCACCCAGGGCGTGCGACCCGAGCTGATCCAATGGCCTTGACCCAGGGGCTTACCTGGCAGCCTTCTTGAGTTCTTCCACCCGATCCGTCTTCTCCCAGGTAAAGGTCGGCTCGCTGCGGCCAAAGTGCCCACCGGCGGCGGTCGCCTGGTAGATTGGCTGGCGGAGTTTCAGGTACTCAATTATTCCGCTGGGCGTGAGGGGGAACAGGTCGCGAACGATGGCGCACAATTTTTCCTCGTCGACTCTACCCGAGCCGTCGGTGTCGACGAGCACGCTGACCGGCTCGGAAACGCCGATCGCGTAGGCCAATTGGACCTCGCAACGGTCGGCCAGACCGGCCGCGACCAGATTCTTGGCGACGTGGCGGGCCATGTAAGCCGCGCTACGATCGACTTTCGTTGGATCCTTTCCGCTGAAGGCACCACCGCCGTGGCGGGCCCAGCCGCCGTAGGTATCGACGATGATCTTTCGGCCGGTGAGGCCGCAGTCACCATGGGGACCGCCCACGACGAACTTGCCGGTCGGGTTGACGTGGTAGGTAATCTCGCCGTTGACCAGTTCGGGGGGTAAACAGGGTTGGATCACGTTTGGAATTGCCCATTTACGGATCTCGGCCTGGTCGACTTTCGGGCTGTGTTGGGTGGAGACCACGACCGTATCGATTCGAACGGGCTTGTTGTCGCGGAACTCGACTGTCACTTGGCTCTTGCTGTCGGGACGCAGCCAGTCGACCTCGCCTTTCTGGCGAGCTTCGGTGAGGCGGTTGGTGATTCGGTGGGCCAGGGCAATGGGCAGGGGCATGAGCTCGGGCGTATGGTTGCAGGCGTAGCCGAACATGAGGCCCTGGTCGCCGGCGCCAACGTCCTTGCCGGCGGCCGAGTTCTCGTCGACGCCCTGTGCGATATCTGGGCTCTGTCGGTCGAGCGACACCATGACCGCGCAGGTACTGCAGTTGATTCCCATTTTGTCATCGGTGTAGCCGACCTGCTCGATGACCTTGCGGACGACGTCCTGGTAGTTGACCGTAGCTCTGGTGGTTATCTCGCCAGCCACGATGGCCACGCCCGTGGTGACCATGGTCTCGCAGGCGACGCGGCTGAACCGGTCCTGCGCGAAAAGGGCGTCCAGGATGCCGTCGGAAATCTGATCCGCCAGCTTGTCCGGATGGCCCATGCTGACCGCTTCACTCGTAAACAGGTACTTACCCTTCGCCACGGAACATTCCTCCTTTGCCGATTGCGGCTGGCGGCTGGTGCTACGTCAATTCTAGGCCTTGGGATCGTGATGCTGAGCGGCACTGAGGATCGCCCAGCAATCGTATCGCAGTCCCGAAAATCTCGAAAACATCACGGCGAGACGTGATAGCTGCCAGGAAATTGTGACAGTCATTTGCTGGAGAATGGGAAGCCCTCGGGCCAAAGAAACCAGGGCTCATGTCGCTCAACCCCAGCCACCCAACCCAGAATCCTAGCATTGACGAAGCACCAAACCGCGCGCCAAACGTCAACTTCACGGGAGCCAAGTCGCCCATTATAACTACGGCGGCATGAAAGGAGCAAGACGCGAGCAACCGATAGCGGAGGCGGACTTTGGTTAAACGGTGGCCCGTGCTGGCGTTTTTGGGTGATCTGCCGGCTCACGGTACGTGGATTACACGGTACGTAGATTACTATGTCCGTACCACCCGGCGACGGCCATCCTTATCACCGCAGGAGGGGGGCACAGTTCAGGATCGCCGAAGTTCACGGATTCGAGTACCATGAATACCCGGACACCTGCAGGCGTTGCCCCTCCCTCCACCACGTGAGATTGTCAGGGAATGACAAGTCTCCCAGCGGCAAGATGTTCCAATCGGCCATCTTGCTATCGGCTCTAACAACCAGAATGCCATGGCTCAACTGACCGTTGACGACGTCACCAAACAGTTCCCCACGCGAACCGACCCACTTGTGGTCCTTGAGGGAGTCTCTTTGCAGTTGGAATCGGGCCGGAATCTCGCCGTGATCGGCCCCAGCGGATCTGGGAAGACCACGCTGCTGAATCTTCTGGGGGCACTGGAACGGCCGACGTCCGGTTCCATTCTCGTCGATGGCCTGAACCCGGCCGAATTGTCCGATAAGGCTGCTGCTGCCTTCCGCAGCCAGAAAATCGGCTTCGTGTTCCAGGATCATCACCTTCTTCCGCAATGCTCAGTCCTGGAAAACGTCCTCATCCCCACCATTGCCGGCAGCGGTACCAGGCCGCAAGACGTCGAGCGGGCTCGATACCTCCTCGGCCGGGTCGGGCTGAACGATCGCCTGGACCACCGCCCCGCGGAACTCTCGGGAGGTCAGAAGCAGCGTACGGCGATCGCCCGGGCGCTCATTCGCCGGCCCGCCCTCGTTCTGGCTGACGAGCCCACGGGCAATCTCGACCCAACCACGGCCGCACAAGTCGCCGACCTGATTCTGGAACTGCAGGCCGATGAAGGCAGCATGCTGATCGTTGTCACCCATAGCACGTCCCTCGCCCAGCGGATGCAGCAACGCATGGTTCTCGACAACGGGCGTCTGCAGAAGGTGGCTTGAAGACATGTCCAGATTTCGATTCGTGCTCGCATCGCTGCTTCACTACGGCCGAACCAACCTGGCCGTCGCCTTCGGTGTCGTCGCGGCAACGGCCGTTCTCACAGGTGCTCTCCTCGTCGGCGATTCGATGCGGGGCAGCCTCCGCGACTTGACACTCGACCGCCTGGGACGGATCGATCAGGTCCTCCTTGCCCAGCAGTTCTTCGACGTCCGCCTGTGCGACAAGGCAGAGGATTTTCAACCCTTCCTCCACTACTTTACGGCGGCAGTACCCGCGATCATCCTTCAAGCGAGCTTCCAATACTCCGATGCAGAGTCACCCCGACGGGTAAATCGTGTGACGTTGATCGGCTGCGACGAACGCTTCTCGACCCTGGGCCCAGGCGGCCCGGCGGGATCGATTCAGGAGGGGCAGGTTGTCGTCAACCAGCCCTTGGCCCAGGAATTGGGAGTCAGCGGCAACGACCAGGTCCTGTTGCGTCTTCCGCGAATTACCGCGGTTCCCGCCGACAGCCCCCTCGGCCGAAAAGATGAAACGATCGAAAGTTCCCGTCTGACGGTGCGCGAAGTGATTCCCGCCGAAGGACTGGGCCGATTCAGTATGAATCCCAGTCAGCAACTGCCCAAGGTGGCCTTCGTCTCCCTCGCCTGGCTTCAAGATCGCCTGGACCAGAAGGGTGAGGTGAATGCGGTCTTGGTCGCCAGCGAAGACGCTTCGCAGGCTGCGCCTCCGGAGGCCGATGCAGTCCTCCCCGTAGCGCTGGCTCCTGGTCCGGCGGATCTCGGCATTTCCATCCAGTTGACCAGACTCGGCTATCTGAATCTTAACAGCCGGCAGATGATGCTCACCAATCCGGTCGAGTCAGAACTTGTCCGGGCCATTGGCGATCGGACATTCCAGCCGGCGCTGACCTACCTTGCCAACTCGATCCGGTGCGGGGATCGCGAACTCCCCTACTCCACGATCACGGCGATCGACTTCTCTGCGCAGGCACCACTGGGGCCATTCGTCAATCCCGACGGTAGTCTCCTGCCTCCCCTCGGCCCTGATCAGATCGCTTTGAATACATGGGCGGCTGACGACCTGGGAGCGAAGGTGGGCGACCTGATCCGCGTTGACTACTTCGAACCGGAGAGTAGCGATGGCTCCGTCGTGGAGACCGACGTGGAGCTGCGCCTGGCCGCAATCGTGAAACTCGAAGGTGCAGCTGCCGATCCAAATCTCACGCCGGAAGTGGAGGGAGTTACCGATCAGCGTTCGATTGGCGATTGGGATCCGCCCTTTCCATTCGACGCCCGTGCGATCCGTGACAAGGACGAAGACTACTGGGACCAGCACCGTGCGACTCCCAAGGCCTTCGTGTCTCTGACAACCGGACGGAAACTCTGGGGCAGCCGTTTTGGTGAAACGACCACCCTCCGCGTCATACCGCGGGACGGGGAATCGCTCGAGTCATTTGTCGCCGGGTTCCGCTTGAATGCGTCCGAGTTTGGCTTTCGCTTCCAGCCGCTCAAACGGCAGGGACTGGCCGCTTCGCAGGGAACGACGCCGTTCAACGTGTTGTTCATAGCCTTCAGCTTCTTCGTGATCGTTGCGGCCTTAATGCTCGTGGTTCTATTGTTTCGGCTGGGAATCGAGCAGCGAGCCGAGTCGATCGGCATTCTTCAGGCGGTCGGCCTGGCTCCCCGGTCCATCGCCGGAATGTTGGCGGTCGAAGGACTTCTGGTGGCCTTGGTCGCGGCGGCGGCGGGTACGGCTCTCGGCATCGGCTACGCAGCCCTCATGCTCACTGGGCTGAGAACCTGGTGGGTCGCCGCCGTGGTCACACCCTTCCTGACGCTTCACGTGAACCCCGTGAGCCTGGTCGCCGGTTATGCGAGCGGGGTGCTGGTCTGCTTCGGGGCGATCCTATGGACCCTCTGGGGATCGCGCTACACCAGCGTCGCTCGCCTCCTGGGTGGACAGTTCGACGACGAGCCCTGCCTTCCCCTGCGCAAGAGGACGTGGACGTGCTGGCTGGTGCCGGTCATGCTTCTGGCCGCGTTGGTCATCGCCGTTGCGACCAGTGGACTTCGCGAGGAGGTGCGGGCCGGAGCGTTCTTCGGTGCCGGAGCGCTCGTACTCATGGCCGGACTTCTTTTCGTTCGCCGCCGACTCCGCAACCAGGCTACCGGCCCTGCGGTCGCCGTCGGTCGAGGTAATCTGTTGCGGCTGGCGGTGCGAAGTGCCGCCCGGAACCCCGGTCGCAGCACACTGAGCATCGGGCTGATTGCGGCGACCAGTTTCCTGATTGTGGCCATCAGCGCCTTCCATCTCGATCCGACCCAACAGGAGCCACGTCTGGACAGCGGCAACGGCGGATTCGACCTGGTGGCCGAGTCGGATCAACCCATACTCTACGACGTCAACACGGAAGACGGCCGGTTCAATTTGAGTTTCTCGGCCGATGACTCCAACTTGCTTGCTGCAACCAGGACCTTTGGCCTTCGCGTGAAATCGGGCGACGACGCGAGCTGTCTGAACCTTTACCAGCCCCGCCAGCCGCGAATCCTGGGGTTACCCGAAGACCTTCTCCACCGCGGCGGGTTTGCCTGGGCTGCCAGTGCGGCCGAGTCTGACGAAGAAAGAGGCAATCCGTGGCTTCTCCTCGAAAGACCACTCACTCCCAGTGCGGATGGTACGCCCTGTGTGCCCGTGGTGATCGACATGAACACCGCTTTGTACGCCCTTCATCTGACCGGCGGCGTCGGACAGACCTACGATGTCACGGACGACCAAGGCCGCACAATTCGGCTGCGAGTTGTGGGCCTCCTTAACAATTCCATCTTCCAGGGCGACCTGCTGTTGGCGGAGGACCGGTTGCTGGAACACTTCCCCGAGATCAGCGGACGCCAGTTCTTCCTCATTGAATGTCGTGGCCGGCAGACCGGCGCGGTGTCCGCCGCATGGAACCGTACTCTGGGCGATTTCGGCCTGAGCACCGAACGAACCGGCGATCGGCTGGCCGGCTTTCTGGCAGTTCAGAACACTTACCTGTCCACGTTCCAAAGCCTTGGCGGTCTGGGCCTGTTGCTGGGGACGATCGGTCTGGCCGCCGTGCAACTGCGAAACGTCCTGGAGCGTCGCCGCGAGCTGGCGCTGTTGCGGGCCGTTGGTTTCCGCCGTTCCGCGCTCGGTTGGCTCGTGCTACTGGAAAACGCTCTTCTTCTCATGGCCGGCCTGGGATGTGGAATGGGGGCAGCCGCCATCGCCGTGCTGCCTCACTTTCTGGCCGGCAGCGCGGCGGTCCCCCTCGAGCCCCTGGCAAAGATGCTGCTGACAATTGTCGTCGTCGGTCTTCTGGCTTCGCTCCTGGCCGTGCGGGCGACCTTGCGGGCCCCTCTCGTTGCAGCCCTACGGGGGCAATGACTGCGCATGCATGTCCACCGAACGAGTTTCGTGCCGGTTCAGACGTCAGAATCGTCTTTTGTCTCCGGACTTCCTGTAGAGCGGCCGGCAATCCTCGATGCAATTGCCGCAATTCCGTACATTAAAGCCGCCTTTCCGAGGATCTGCCTCGCAATTTCTGCGAATTTCTTCCCCAGGTGGTC
>CAYSCH010000058.1:0-17432 GCA_964429355.1 uncultured Planctomycetaceae bacterium
ATGCTCTCAACCGCTGACGATCCAATCTTGCCGATACCGAAGGCAGCACCGATGATGATCAGGCCGCAGCCGAAAGCCGCCCCCAGATCGATCAGCGGAACGGACGCTGCAGCGGCTGTTCCCGGCCCGGGATCCGCTGCCTGGGCGACGGCGGGCATCGCGCCGATGAGAAACGCCACACAAATCGCTGTGAGCACTGCTAGCTTGTTCACGGATTCACTCTCCTTGACGGTACGTGTGAGGTTAGATTCGGCGGAACGGCGAACTTGATCTGACTCTAGTGCTGGTGAATCGCCATTCCGATAAACAGCGCAGACAAAAACGTGAAAATGTAGGCCTGGAGGAAAGCAACGAACAGCTCGAGCATACTGATCGCCACAGCGCCTCCCAGGCTACCCACCGTGACTCCCAGCCAAAGGATGATCATCGAATGGGCCGTTGCCGTGATGAAGGAGACGATCACGGCCAATACCAGGTGACCGGCGAACATGTTTGCCATGAGACGCACGGCCAGAACGGAATGTTTGATCAGCAGGCCGAGCACTTCAATGACGAACAGCATCGGCTTGAGGAATACCGCCATCAACGCGGGCACTTCCATGTGGGGAACCAAACCGGTCCAGAAACCGACGGCCCCGTGCGCCCGCATGCCCGTGGCCAGTGTCATTGCCAACATGCACATGGCCAGGGCCCCGGTTACGACGATCGACCCGGTAGGGGAGCCCATCCAGGGAACCATGCCCAACAGGTTGCAAAGAAGGACGAAGAAGAAAACGTTCCAGAGGAAGGGGAGAAAACGATCGGCGTCCTTCTTGCCGATAGCCGGCTGCGCGACCTCGTTACGGATGAAAACGAGGATCGATTCGAAGAAGTTCCAGAACCGTCCTCTGGGTGCGTCTCCGTGCCGCATCCGCCAGGCCAAGGGCACGAAGATGAAGAACATTAGCGCAGCCGCCACCAGTTCCAGGACCATGTACTTGGTGAGCTGGAGATCGTAGCCGAATATGTTGATTACCGGCAGATGCGTATGGATCCCCCCGGGAAAATGGAATCCGGGGGCGTCTTTAACGTGACCGCCTATCTCACCTAGATCAAACATTTTGACAACCGATACCGAAATCACCGACAGAGCATTTCCATGTCCGTGGAAAACTACCTTGATTTGTGAGCCGGTCAGGGAACCGATCCAAACCAATGGCGGGACATATCCATGCCAGCGGGAAACTCTCTTGATCTGTGACAGCCGTTCACGGAACCGATACCAGAACCATCGACAGAGGGATATCAGTGTCCGCGGGAAACTCCCTGATTTTGTGACAGCCGCTCGGTGGACTGTGTTGGCAGAGACTTATCGGAATCCTGGCCCGATGGATCCAAGGAACTCAGACTGAGCCATGTTTCAAGAGATAACAGCGCCGGGTAAAAAACCAAAAGATATATCAAGACGCCCGCTTCTGCTAGCGGCTCGACGGTGATTTGGAGAACTAATCCGCCGATGAGCGGTACGCCCATCCGCGGCAGCATGCCGCCTAAGATTCTGACAACCAATAACTTAGGTCCTGGAAATGCGACGTTCCACACCAGCGACAGGAGTCCGCCGGAAAAACACAGGAAAGCGCCCGCGACCGCTGCTGCGACACCTTCCGCGCCGCTGATTACCCAAGCGACCGGAGCAACGGGCAGCAGAAATGCCATGGTGGCGACGTAGAGCAGGATCGCGTGGACAAGGAACCCGCCACCAACGATCCACCGCACAAGATCGGATTTCGGGCTCATGGCTCACGTTCGATCATGGTTGGACGGTTTCTTGCCCTGCTCTCCGACGCGTTTGGCGAACCCGACGAGATGCATCATGCCGGCCACCATGCCGAAGACCGCTCCCAGTATAAGGAAAACCGGCAGCATTCCCAACAGCCGGTCGATCCAGAGGCCGAGAAGGGCGGGCACGACCATTTCGAGCGAAATGGAGACTGCCTGATAGCCCCACCCCCATGCCTTGGCAATGAGCGTTCGATCGTCGTCTTCGTGATCCACTTGACAGCAAGCCCCCGCGGAGGAATGGAGTCGCCCGCCGGTAAGGTAGCGGCCGAACAGAGGATGGTCAAACTGATTTGCGATGTGGTTCCGGCCGGGAACGTAACGCTTGGCCAGGTTTGTTCAACAGTGCGGGGGCGTGGGCGGTTGCGGCCGGAACAAGACGTGCAGAAAAGAGGCCTTTCTTGGCATTAGTGACGCGGAATGCGTTGTAGCGTGTATACCACCAGACATAGGGGGTTGATCTTTTTTTGTGTTCTCGCCGGCAATGTGAATGATGTCTGCAAGTTTCTTTTGGGTAGGACTTTACGGTGATTCTGTTTCATGGCACAGTTTCGTGTCAGGGGTTCAGATCGTTGCATTGTATCGACAGAGAGATTAAAATCGGCTGTATTGGAATTCCCCGTCCTACCTCGCGTGAAGACGCTGGGTGCCTACCGGCGACGGGCCATGATTAGCAGAGGATTCCGGCATTCCTTGTCGGCCATGAACGAGTGAGGAGCAGCACTCAGTCATTGCAGACTAAGGGCGCTGCCCCGCAAGGGGGCTGCAGTAGCTGAAGCGGGCCTATGCCCCCCCATGCTGAGGCTGATGGCGTTTTCCTTTGCCCCACGTCGTAGGCCATGGATGGTCGACCGTGAAGAGGCACACGCTCTGGTCACGGATGGGACCGTCCGACAACATTGACATTGACCTAACCCCATCGCCGCTCCCACCCTAGCAAGCGGTACCACCCGGAGGTGACCCCAGTGATCACTGCTGCGAAACTCAGGTCCCACACGGTCAAAGATCTTGCCGCCTCAGCCAAGAAGAAAGGGATTCCTGGCTGGCATACGATGCGAAAGGAGGAGCTCGTCAGAGCGCTGGTGGGCAAAGCCCGCAGTGACGAAGCCAAGCGACGGCGAGCGGAGAGCGCCGGCGACGGATCGCAACCGCCGAAGGTGTTAGCCAAACGGGCCAGCGGCACCGCGAAGACGGAACTGCCGGTGGCAGCCAAGAACGGAAATGGCAAGACGAATGGCAATGGTGCGGCATCTCACTCCGAGAAGCCAAAACGTTCCTACCGCACGGAGCGCCGACTCCGGGAGATTCGCAGCCAGCTCTCCCAGTCGAAGGACCTCTCTTTTCGCACCAACGGGAACGGCCAGGAATACGAGAAAGACCGCGTCATTGTGATGGTGCGGGATGCCTATTGGCTGCACGCTTACTGGGAAATCACGCGTCAGAGCGTGTCGCGGGCGAGGGCGGCGCTCGGGCAGCGATGGCACGGCGCGATCCCGGTGTTGCGGTTGTACGAGATGGCCAACGACAACACGACTTCCTCGGAACGGAAGATCGTCCGAGACGTGCAGGTCCACGGTGGCGTGAACAACTGGTATCTCGACGTGGATTTTCCGCCCAAGAGCTTTCAGGTCGATATCGGTTATCTGGCGGAAGATGGATTCTTTCTGGGGCTGGCGCGAAGCAATGTTGTGATCACGCCCCAGTCGGGCGCGGCCGGCTCGGGAGACGGGAACTGGGAGGGAGTTGCCGAGGATTTTGACCGCATCTATGCCCTCAGCGGCGGCTACGACGAGACGGGCGGCCAGTCGGATCTGAAGGCTTTGTTTGAAGAGCGGCTTCGCCGACCGATGGGCTCCGCCATGGTGACTCGTTTTGGTCTTGGGGCTCAGAGCATGACCCGTTCGCGACACCAGATTCCGTTCAACGTGGATGCGGAACTGATCGTGCACGGAATGACGGACCCTCGCGCCCACGTGACCCTCAAGGGCGAACCGGTGCGGCTCGAATCGGACGGCACATTCTCCGTGCGTCTGAATCTGCCCGACCGGCGGCAGGTTCTGCCGGTCGTGGCCAGCAGTGCTGACGGCGTCGAGCAGCAGACGATCGTGTTGGCCGTCGAACGAAACACGAAGACCATGGAACCGATCATTCGGGAGCCCGACGTGTAGTCGTCCGGACCTGTCGGCCGGCGCCGTTTTGAGCTACGTCGATGCCACCGTATCCAGTGAGGGCTTTCGGCCAGTCCAGTTGCCGAAAGCCCTTGTTTTGTTTCCACGGCGGGCCTACTTCCCTCTTGGGCCGGTGTCCGTATACACTTACTCGGTGCCTTGTCAAACAAGTTGAGTTGGATTGGCAACACAGGTTTCTTCTGTCCGGGTCCCCGACAACCATGTCTGACGACATTTCCCCAATCCTCGATTCCTGGCATTTTGATCCCGACCAACCGGTGGTTCGGATCATCGTTGGCGACGACGGGCGGGAGAGGGTGCAGATGCGGGTCGATCTGGGGGTGTTGCAGATGGAGATGTCGGGGCGGCCCGACGGTGAGCGTCCCTTCAACTGCGAATCACTTCTGGAGTATCACCGCCGGGAACAGAAGGCGTATGAGGCGGCCCACCCCGACTCGGCGCCTTTTCAGTTGGAGCAGGAGTCGTGTGCGCAGCTTTGGCGTGAAGGGGTCCAGTATTACCACCGGTATCTCTCGTTCTGGATCCTCGAGCGGTACGACCTGTGTGCGCGCGACACGCGACGGAACCTCGAGTTGTTTGAATTCGTCCGCAGTTACGCGCCGGAGGATCACATCAAGTTCCACTTCGATCAATGGCGTCCTTACGTCACCATGATGTACACTCGAGCTGTGGCAACCCCCCTGCTCGAATCGCATCATCTGGGAGCGGCACTCCAGACGATCGACGAGGGAATCGATCGAATCCACGAGTTCCTGGATGAATACGATCTGACCGAGAAACAGGAAGGGTGCCACGAACTTCAGAATCTGGAGCGATGGCGGGAAGAGATCCTTGCCGACGGCGACTGGCAGCAGGAATCGGAGCCGACGGCCCGCATGGAAGTCCTCCGGCAGCAGCTTCGCGACGCCATCCAGAACGAAGCCTTTGAAGAAGCGGCGTCGCTGCGCGACGAGATCCGGCGTCTTTCCGAACAGGGGCAAGGCGACTCCTGAACCGCCGGGACCGGCAAGAATTGCAGGCCGTTTCGATTTCGCCCCAGGGACGCGTCGTCTGCTATTCAGGGATAGGTTTGTATTGGGATATTGGGAATAAGCCAAGTGAGATTGATACGTCATCTCGACGACTTGCCGGCCGAACTGCGCGGCGGAGCCGTGAGCGTGGGCAACTTCGACGGCGTCCATCTGGGGCACGCCCGGATCATCCAGCGGCTGATCCAGTCGGCGCGCACCCATGGCGGACCGGCAATCGCCTTCACCTTCGATCCTCATCCGGCGGTTCTTCTACGACCGGATCGGGTACCGCCCCCGCTGACGACGACCGAACGCAAGGCGGAACTGCTGGGCCGGCTGGGCGTTGATGTGGTGGTGGCCTACCCGACCGACCGTAAGTTCCTGGAGCTTTCCGCAAGGGAATTCTTTGACCGTATTCTCGTCGATACTCTGGGAGCGCAAGCGGTCGTGGAGGGGCCCAATTTCTTCTTCGGGCACGACCGTCGAGGGAATGTCGACGTGCTGAAACAGTTCTGCGAGGAATTGTCCATCGACTTTCAGGTTGTCGAGCCCTGCGATCTGGACGGCCGGATCATTTCCAGCTCGCGGACCCGGCAGTGTCTGGCGGAGGGGCAGGTCGAAGAGGCGGCGGCGATGCTGACCGAACCCTACCGCGTACACGGGCTGGTGGTCCACGGAGCGGGCCGGGGCGCGTCGCTTGGATTTCCCACGGCCAACGTCGACATGGTTCCTACCCTTCTCCCCTGCGAGGGCATTTATGCGGGCCGGGGATACGTCGAAGGGCAGCCGGTCCCGGCCGCCATCAGTCTCGGGCCGAATCCCACCTTCGGTGAAGGCAAGCTGAAGTTCGAGGTGTTTCTCCTCGACTTTGACGGCGATCTCTACGGTCAACTGGTCGAGGTCGACTTTCTCGCGAAACTGCGGGACGTGGAGCGCTACAATTCCATCGACGAGTTGTTGGAACAGATGCACCAGGATGTGGAAGCAACGCGGCGAGTTGTCGAACCGACCATTTCCCAAGGAGAGTTTCCGTGATTCAAGCTGAGACTGCGGGGCAGTCCGTCATGCAAGTGGACTGGCCCCGTTTTGTGGAGTTGATCGGTGGAAAAGAGAGGATCCTGTTGACCACCCACCACCGGCCGGATTGCGACGCCGTGGGGAGCGAATTGGGGATGTTCCACGTTCTCAAGCGGCTCGGCAAGCAGGTGATGACAGCCAATCCCTTCGAGACTCCGCCCAACCTTCAGTTCCTCGACCCGTGCGGACAGCTCCAGCATTTCAGCAAGGTCCCCAGGGAGCATCTGGATTCGGCCGATCTGCTTCTGGTGCTCGATACAACCGCCTGGGCGCAGCTCGGCGGCATGGGTGACGTGATCCGGGCCTTTCAGGGCGATGTGGCGGTGATGGATCATCACGTCAGCGGCGACGATCTCGGGGCTATCCTGTTCAAAGACACGGCGGCCGAAGCAACCGGGAGGCTCGTGTTCGAGGCCGCCGAGCAGCTCGGAGTCGAGGTCACTGGCGAGATTGCCACGCCGGTCTTTGCAGCGTTGGCGACCGACACCGGATGGTTCCGCTTTTCGTCGACCTCTGAACGAACCTACGAGCTTGCCGCCCGGATCGTGGCGGCCGGAGCGAAACCGGATCTGATCTACAAAGATCTTTATGAGTGCGAGACCCTGGCGCGGATCAAGCTCACGGGGCGCGTTCTGGCAAGAACGGAGGCGGAATTGGACGGCCGGCTGATTCACACCTGGATCAGCCTCGACGATTTCGACGTCTGCGGTGCCCTGCCGGGAGACAGCGAAGACCTGATCAACATGACCCTGGCGGTGGGGGGAACCGAGTTCGCCGTAATCTTCGTGGAACAGCGAACGGGCGGTTTCAAGATCAGCTTCCGCAGCCGCTGCGAGCTGGACTGCAGCCAGATCGCCGGCCGGTTCGGCGGCGGCGGGCACAAGAAGGCTGCCGGCGCCTTCCTGGCGGCCGGCACCATCGAGGACGCCCAGTCCCAGGTGCTCGAGGTCGTTCGCCATGCCATGACCACGTAAGGGCGGATGCGCATGCAAGGATGGAGTGGTGAAGCGCTGGAAGGATGGGAAAGTGCCCATTGGACCTCACCCAGCACTCCAAGATTCCATTATTCCTGTTGAAATCGGGAAGGTGTTTTTCAACCGCTCCTCAGCGGAGCTCACCCATTTCACACGAGGCCATCCATGAACTCTCGTCCTTCACGAACGTTGACCTGTGTGCTGGCGGCATTGGCTCTCGGAGCCGTCGCCTTTTCCGTGGTCTGCGGCCACTTGCTTGTCATCGCGGCCGAGCCCGAGAAGAAGCCCCCCGCCGGCCTCACAGAGAATCGACGGGTTACGGATCTTGCCCGGGCCAAGGGCCTTGCACCCCAGGACGCTTTGGCGGCTCTCGGCGAGGCGGCGGAATCGAAAGGTCCCGGGCTTTACGAAAAGCACTGCGCCGAATGTCACCGATTCACCGATCACCATGGCAAGGTCTATGGAGCGGACGCCGCTTCGGCCGCGGACCTGACCGGGCTGGGGACGCCTTCATGGATTGCCGGCTGGTTTGACAAGAAGAAGATCGCCAGTCCCGCCTACTTCGGTAACACGGCTTTCAAGGACGGCTCGATGGTCGATTTCGTCCGGGGGACTCTCGGCGACGTCTTGAAGGATCTCGCCGAGGAGGACGACACCAAAAAAACAGCCCTCGACGACCTGGTGGCTTGTCTGGCCGCGGAGGCCGGGCTCGACGAGCCTCGCAAGGCCGATGCCGACAAGGAGACGGTCGAGGGCGTCGAGGAAGAGACTCTCTTTCTGTTCGAAGACCTGACCTGTACGGAGTGTCATCGCTTCTACCACCTCGGCGCCCCGGGGGATGCTCCGGATCTGAGCGGCTATATGTCGCGAGACTGGCTCACCGGGATCATCAAGGATCCGCAGCACGAACGATTCTACGGCAGCAACAACGACGGAATGCCGGCACACCACAAGTCGGCCGACGATTGCCTGATGAGCGAGGAGGAAGTCGACACCCTCGTCGACTGGCTGCGAGGAACCTGGCGGGAGAAGTAGCCGATCCCGATTTTTGTGGGTCTGGCGGATGGTGGGGCTGGGTGGGGTTGAGGCCACGCGGGGCAATTGCTCGGCATCGGGTGCAGGCAAGGCAAGCCTGCGCACCCCGAATAATTGCCGCTCTGTACAATCTCTTCGGTGCCCGTTACGCTTGACCCCAGTCACTTCGGCTCGCCGAAGGTTGACGCTGCAGACAGTCGTTTCCGGTTCATTCGAGGAGCCTCACCCATGCATCGTCTCCACGCCAGGCTGGGCGTTTTACTCGCTCTCGCTTTTCTGGGCCTTGATTCCGCCGGACAGGCCGAGCCTCGGCAGGTGAAGACCGAAGTCTGTGTGTACGGCGCGACTCCCTCGGGCATTCTCGCCGCCATCGCCGTGCGGCAGGGCGGACGGCCGGTGGTGATCGTTGAACCCAGTCGCTGGGTCGGCGGGATTCTGGGGGCCGGGCTGAAGCCGAGCCAGGACTGCCCCAACATCCTGGCCACCGGCGGCATGACCCGCGATCTGCTGGGCACGCTCGGGCAGCCGATGATCCAGCAGGACGGCCGGACGGTCCGGGCAAGCCTGGGCATCCGCCAATTGAGCCCCGAAGACATTCGCCGGGATTTCTTCGAACTTGTCGAGCAGCACCAGATTGAAGTCATCTACGACCATCGCGTCAGCACGTGCGAGAAAGACGGCCCCGCAATCAGCACCGCCAGCTTCGAACGGGCTCCCTTCGACGAACTGGGCTGCCCGATCCCCGTGGCGGTAGAAGCCAATTCGCTCCGGGTGACGGCCAGATTCTTCATCGACGCGAGCTATGAGGGCGATCTCATGGCGGCGGCCGGCGTGTCGTATCGCGTGGGGCGCGAGGCGACCGAGGAGTTCGGCGAGGAGTTGGCCGGCGTGCGCCCGGTGGCGGAAGAGGCCCCTATCGATCCCTTCGCGGAACCGGGCAATCCCAGTAGCGGGCTCCTCAAGTGGGTCGAGGCCGATCACGGCAAACCGATCGGCGCTGCCGACGGCTACACGCAGGCCTACAACTACCGCTACTACACGACGGACAATCCGGAGCATCGCATCGAGCTGACAAAGCCGGCCGATTACGATGCGGCCGAGTTCGAGCTCGTGGGGCGCTATGTCGAGTACCTGACACAGACCGTGAGTGACGAGGGGGAACTCCACGTGCGCCTGGCCCACATCTTTCCCGGCTGGGCCAACTCGGGCGACTGGAACTACTATCGCGAGTCGCTGTTCAGCATGGCGCCGGTGGGTATCAGCCAGCTCTACGCCGACGGCGATTATGCCACCAAGGCCCGCATCTGGAAGGAGCACCAGGACTACGTACGCGGCCTCCACCACTTCATGAGCACCGACCCGCGAGTGCCGGAGGCGTTTCGGCGGAAGACGGCCGCCGTGGGACTCGACGGGCGACTCCATCCCGAGACCGGCGGCTGGCCCCATCAGCTTTACATTCGAGTGGCCCGCCGCCTTGCCGGTCGTTACACGATCACTGCCCACGACGTCTACAACGAGACGACGGTGGACGATCCGATCGGGTTGGCCCAGTACGGGATCGACACCTATCCCTCGCGCCGCATCTGGTTCGAGCGCGACGGACAGGTTTACGTAGGGCTGGAAGGCAAGATGTTCGTCGGCGGCGCCCGTGGGCCGACGAATGTGCCCTACCCTGTTCCCTATCGGGCCATTACACCGAAGGCCGACGAGTGTACGAATCTGCTCGTGCCGGTGTGCTTCTCGGCCAGCCATCTGGGCTATGCGTCGGCCCGGATGGAACCGGTGTTCATGATCTGCGGCGAGTCTGCCGGGATTGCCGCCTGCCGAGCGTTGGATGAAAACACCGGTGTCCAGGAGATCGACATGCCCGCCTACCGCCAGACGCTGGAGAAGGCTGGCCAGGTCCTCCAGTGGACGGAAGAGCTCGCCCGTCAGGTCGGTTCGGCCGACAGCGGCAATTCATACAGCTTCGAATCCCTCTGCCAGATTTGCGACCGGGACGGCGACAAGCTCGTCTCCCAGGCCGAATGGAACGGGGGCAAGCAGGGCTGGGAGTGGCTGTTTCCGGTGATCGACAAGAACGGCGACGGGCAGGTTGACGGGGCGGAATATGCGGCGTTTCAGGAGTTCAAGAAGCAGAACCCAAACTGGCCTTCACTCCGCCCCCAGCCCGGTTCCTGAATCTCTCACATCCTGCATACAGAAGCACATTCACGCCACCTGAGATATGACAGCGAGACTTAGGCACTGAGGACAGAGAAACCAGTAGAGTGCGCTTTCGCCCAAGAAGAGCAACTCATTGTCAATCAATCCTAATCGGCCTGACTCTCCCTCGTATCCAAGAGCACAAACATATTTCGTTCGCCCGCCGCACGAACACTTCACGCTAATAGCGGCGAATACCCAAACGGGAGGCCCTAGCACTCTGCAGAATTTCGCGCTTCTGCCGAGAAAGTCGTCAGATACCCGCCAGTATGACTCTTCGCTCGTTGGACAGTCTTCCGCCCTCATCGGCTCAAGATGAATCTCCTTTTCTGGAAATGGCCCTAACAACTCCGGAAAGAACACGTCCGAGGCTGGCTCCTCTCGGTCGGTTAGTGCAAGGCATTTATTGTCCGGCTGAATTCTGTACATCTGTGGGTAGGCCCACACGTCACATGCTGTGTACGAGCAAATTGGGAGTTCGGTGAGCCCCTCAATTGCAAGGTCGGAGAAAACTGGATCATGCAAGTCGAACACAAATAATAGCGTCGGTCCACCGCATATCTTGCGAGGATCCTGCACGCGCCAAGATGTACCTCCGAATCGGTGACTGAATTTCCCGGCACCGCGTGCGACAACTCCTCCGCCCGGCCTCGCATACGAGGCGCCAAACCGGGGAGCAATGATATCAACTGTCACGTCAACCATGGCCATGGATCTAGTGAACTTCTGCCGGGGTTTTGGCATAATCAAGCATTTCTTCGATGCCTTTGCCATACTTGTCGCCAAGTAACTCGCGAATATCGGCGATGTCTTCCTGGAGACGTTCCATCGGCGTTAGGCCTGCGTCGGCCGCGTTGGCAACACGACCTCGCCCAGCAAATGCATGATCAGCCTCTGTCATCCCCAATGCCGGTCCTCTACCTCGTGAGATAACATGTGCGGCGTTTTGGGGCATGTGGTGGACCCTTTCTCCTTGTACCGCAAAGTCCCCAACGACCTGACGCGGTAGACATGCTCCGTCGTTTCGAAGTTGTAGAGGAAATCGGTATGCTCGATCGGCGTGATTGAAACGACGTGCTTCCGCAAGCAGAACATCAACCGAAGTACTCCGGGGCCCGTAACAGCCCCCGAATGCGGTCGAAGTCAAGCTTGGCCTGTCCGACTTCAGCGGTTGCTTGCGCCGCTCCAGTGACCTCGGACACTCCATGAGAACGGCTGCTAGCGTCGATGCCGTTTCCCTCAGGATCGTTGTGCAACGCGAGTGGAAGTGGTGGGGTGCGTGTGGAAACGGGGAAACCTCCACGGACGACCAACAACATAATCTTGTCTATGCCTCCCATGGCATCGGCGCGATCCTGCATCCTGCGATGCTCGGGTCTGCCTGGACGACCTCTTCTCGCGCGAATGGCCAGTCGGTTCGCCCGAGTTCCTTTCGTAAGAGGAAGTCGAGAAAATGCCAGAAGTCGGATGCCACAACGTACGCGATATCGTCAGGCGACGCAACCGTGTCAACGAAGCCTACGGGCGCTTCCTCATCGTCGCCGGTCGCAAGTACGTAGTAATCTCCGCACCCGTCGCCGGCCACAGGAATCCACCGCCGTAATTTCCAAGCAGGATACGCATCTAACAGCTCACAAAGATCGAGGTTGAAGCCTTCCGGCCCAACGCCCAGTATCCCTCCGGGCCCAATGCGGGGTCCATTCAGATAGCGAAGAAAGTCTCGGAATTGGAAAGGGAATCGCATTCCAATTCGCGACTCAGCGGTCTCGATCTGTGCTTCCGTTGCGCCCTGGGGCCGTGGCTCATTCGGCGGCCACGGAACTGCATCACACAACGCCTTAATCTCGTTGGGGACTGACAACATAAGCTTGTCTGCTACGGCAGGAATGTGAAGCCGCCTCCAAACTGCTTGTCGATTTCTAATGCCTTCTCCATTACTTCGGCGGCTGTTGGATCTCGTCCGCCAAGCGTGGTCTTGAAGTCGGGCCATGCCTTATTTATTGCGGGGTGGTGCGCGCGCCCAACACCAACGAGATTTGCAGCGCGATTGGGATCCGCGTTGGGGAACTTGTGCGCCCACTCGAGAGGAATTCGGTGGTGAACATCCATATTATCCCAAATTGCGCGCCTGCCAAAGATCACGTGCCGCCTCTCGATAGGCATCGCACTCCGCCCCTGTCAACTTGTTTGGAACGACACACGTATTATGCACCAACGTCCCCAACGACCCGACGCGGTAGACATGCTCCGTCGTTTCGAAGTTGTAGAGGAAATCGGTATGCTCGATCGGCGTGATTGAAACGACGTGCTTCCGTCCGTACATCGTATCGACGAGTTCGCCGATGCGAAGGTTGCCGACCTCGACGAAGGCCTGGCGGTCGACCGACCAGTAGGGGTGGTTGCCCGTGACGCCGGTCAACTCGATCTGATCTTCGAGCTTCAGATGAACGACGTTACTGTTCTCGTCGGCCTGGTGCTTGAAAGTCCCGATGACCACCGCACCTCCGTCACCCGGCTGGATTTCGGGACATGGGCCGACACCCTGAACCTGGGCGTCGCCGACCGCACCCATTTCGTAAAGATCGATGAAGATCGTCCTGCCGGGCTTGGCATCGTGGTTCTCAATCCACGCCAACGGCCGAAGCAACTCAATCCAGAGGCCAAGGGCGTTTTCCTTGGTCATGTACAAGCTGACTTGACGCCACGTGGCGGGGTCAGGCTCGATCAGCTCAGCCTGCTCGCGGATCGGGTTGTGACCCGCAAGGCGATCGCCGAGGCAGACGTCTTCGATCGGTTTGGTTCGTAGTTGCTTCTCGCCAAGGGAATGGGATGCCGGCGCCGCGCTTGCGAGAGCTATCGGAGCACCGGAAGGCGGAATGATCGCGTCGCGCCACGAATCGGACATCCCCCGGTAGAAGAAGAATGCGATCAGAAGAATGCAGCCGACACAGACGGCTCTCAGCATGCGGCCGGTCCAGTCGGAAGTGGGCTCCTCCAGCAACGCAACTCGCGTCGCCCGTATGGGCGTATATTCAACCGGCGTTTCGGAGTACTCGCGTAAGGGCCTCACCTGTGAACCGACTCTGGCCGGCTTGGCTACCGGCTTTGGCGGTGGCTCAGACGCCGACATCTCAGCAAACACTTCGTCGAGTGCCTGGGCGTGGACCTTCGTCTGCGGGGCTTGGCTTTCGCCACTCGATGCGGTCGCCATCGGCTGCTCCTTCGTGGTCAGGCGTTTTCGGTTCATACTGGGGCGAGTTGGAGCACCGGTACGCGGTTTGTGCGGTCAAGATTCCGAGGTCTATGGTTCGGATCGCCGCTCACTTTGGCAAGTGTCTCGCCCGTGTCGATGATTCGCAGTGTGTTGGCTGGGACGCGTTGAGGGATGGGCTACTTTGATAGTGCGAATTGTACCGGGATGAAACCGAGGGCACAATGTGAATGAGAACGGGACTGACTGAAGAGTATGTGGGACTGCAGCACAATCCGCCGGCGAGGCGGATCTCGCCTTCCACAAAGCTGCCGAGATGCAGCAGGAACAGATGTTCCCGATGAACACGGCAGGGGCGTCGAGCCACCACGACTGACAGACGCTCTGAGTGAGGGTAGAATAGGGCCCTGGGCAACGAGGTTATCGGAATCGTTGACGCCAGGTATTGCGAACGGGGATTTCAGGCAGGAAGCGACTCGGTTACCCGTATGCCGAGGTATTCCCACAGGGAAACGGTCTCGCGATTGGCCGTCTCGGCCCGGTTGCACAAGAAGGATACACGATACATGTTTGCCGTGGAAACCAGCGGATTGACACGCTGCTTCGGTCCGGTCCGCGCTGTGGACGGGCTGGAACTACGGGTCGAGGCGGGGCAGTTTTTCGGTTTTCTCGGCCCCAACGGCGCGGGAAAATCGACCACCATCAAGATGCTCACCGGACTGCTTGCGCCGACCAGCGGCAGAATGCGAGTGCTGGAAACCGACCTGGCGATGACGGAGGCGGCTCGAACGGTGAAACGCCGAATCGGGGTCGTTCCGGAAGACCTTGCCCTGTTCGACAATCTGACCGCCGGTGAGTATCTGACCTTCATTGGCCGGATGTACCTCCTGCCCCCGGAAACCGTGCGTCAGCGGTGCCAGGAGTTGCTGGCGATGATGGACCTGGACCGCGAGGAGAAGAAGACCACCCTGGAGTATTCTCACGGCATGAAGAAGAAGCTGGCCCTCGCGGCGGCCCTGATGCCAAATCCGGACCTGCTGTTCCTGGACGAACCGTTCGAAGGGGTCGACGCCGTTGCCTCCCGCATGCTTCGCGATATGTTGCTTCAGTTCGTCAAACGGGGCACCACCGTGTTTCTCACCTCCCATGTCCTCGAAATCGTCGAGAAACTTTGTACCCACGTGGGTATCATCGCCCAGGGGCGACTCGTGATGCAGGCCTCCATGGACGACGTCCGCCAGAACGGCACCCTTGAGGAGCGGTTCCTGGCGGTCGTGGGGAACGGTCAGGAAGAGAAACAGAAACTGAGCTGGCTGGAGGAGTGACGTGAACCTGTCTCATCTTCGGACCATGCTCTGGCTCCGCTGGCGTTTGAGCCACAACCAGTGGCGGCGTGGCGGCTCACTCAACGCCGTACTCATGCTCGTGGTGGTGGCCGTCGGGCTGACGCTGGCCGCCGTCGGTAGCATTGCGGGGTTTGCATGGGGACTGGTTGGGCTCACGGATTCCAGACCCGAGGCAACCATGTTTGTGTTCGACGGCCTGGTTGTCGGCTTCCTCATCATGTGGACGATCGGCCTGATCACCGAGTTGCAGAGATCCGAGCTTCTGGACCTGACCCGGTTTCTTCATCTGCCGGTTGCGCTCCGCGACGTCTTCCTGCTCAACTACCTGGCATCGCTCCTCAGCTTCAGCATGGTGACGATCCTTCCAGTCATGCTGGGCCTGACCTTGGGACTTGCCCTGGGACGCGGTGTCGCGATGCTTCTTCTGCTTCCCCTCGTACTGGGCTTCTTCTTCATGATCACGGCCTGGACCTACTGGGTCCGTGGGTGGCTGGCTGCCCTGATGGTCAACAAGCGCCGCCGCCAGGCGATCGTGATGGGCGTGACACTTGCGCTCATCCTTCTCTCACAGCTGCCCAACCTGGCCATGAACGTCTGGAGCCATCCCGGACAACACCCGCCCATTCAGACGCCAGAAGCGGCGGCCGAGCGGACCGAGCGCCTCGCGAAGGAAGGCGAGCAGATGGCGATCATCTTCCGTGCGGTCCATCAGGTTGTGCCGCTGTTGTGGCTGCCCAACGGCGCCAGGGGGCTGGCGGAAGGCCAGGTGTGGCCGGCCCTGTGGGGTGCTCTGGGCATGATTGCCATCGGTTCGTGGGGTTTCGGCCGCGCCTATCGTGGGGCCGTACGTTTTTATCAAGGAGTCGAAACTCGCAAACCGCTGCCGGTTTCCAATGCCGCCAAGAGCGTCAAGGGCCGGAGGACGAACCTGGTCGAACGAAACGTGCCCTTTTTCCCCCAGCAGGCCGGTACGCTGGGCCTGGCCACTCTGCGATCGATGTCCCGTGCGCCGGAAGTGAAGATGGCTCTCACCGTGAATGTCGTCATTTTTGGGGTCATGGGAGCCGGGGCCTTGTTACGGGGGACCGGACCGATGCCCGCCGAACTGCGTCCCTTTGTCGTCTGCGGTGCGGTCGCCGTCACGTTCATGGGACTCACGCAGTTGATGTTCAACCATTTCGGGTTCGACCGCAACGGCTTTCGGGCACTGATGCTCCTGCCAACGCCCCGCCATTACATCCTGCTGGGCAAGAACCTTGCCCTTTCCGTGGTGGCCACCGGCATGTTCAGTGTGTTCCTCGTCCTGGTGACCGTGCTGGCGCGGCTTGGGTTTGTGGAGGTCGTGGCGGCTCTCTTCGAGTTCGCTGCCGTGTTTCTTTTCATGAGCGTGCTGGGAAACCTGACTTCCACCCTCGTTCCGTACCGTATCGCGGCCGGATCGAAGAAACCGACCAAGACCAGCATCCTGACGGGCTTGATGATCTTCGTGAGCCATCTCACCTCGATACTGGTGATCCCCACAATCCTGCTGCCGCCGCTGGCAGGAATGTTGATTGCGTACTTCTACCCCGTTCCCGCTGCTGTAGCCACGCTCCTGAGCGCTGTGCTGCTGACTTCGCTCGCGGCACTCCTCTACTGGCGAACGCTGGCGCCGCTGGGACGACTGCTCGAACGGCGCGGAACGAAGATTCTGGAGATGGTGACTCAGGAGGTGGAGTGAGGCAGGTCCCAGCTTACAGATGCAACAGGGTGCAGGAAGCAGCCAAGCCGCTTCCTGCACCCGGTTTGGACCGGCGGGCGCGATCCAGAGATGCGGGAAAGATATCACCCACGGATGGATCCGCCCAGAATGGCCTTTCAATAGGCCTTATACATTCCCGGGATCATGAACGGATAGAATCCGTCTTCGCCGGGCAGGCTGCGAGGTTTGGCGTCCCAGGCGATTCGCTCGGGGCTCTCCTGGGGACCTTGCTCGATCGCCTCGTCCCATTTGACGACCTGTCCGGAGTAGGTGGCCATGCGGCCGAGGACTGCCGTCATGCTGCTCATGGCCGCATGCCAGCCATCGTTGATCTTCTTGTCGCCCAGAATCGCCTTGATCAGATCGACGTGCTCCTGGACGTAGGGGTTGCCGCTTTCGAGCCGGGGTCCGCCGCCGACTGCCACCTCTCGGACACCCTTCGTGCCATGGGCAAACTCATTGACCTGATCCCAGGTGCCCGGCTGATGGCGGCTCTGGCTGAACACCTTGGTGCCGCCTTCGTAGGTGTATTCGACGAAGTGGTGATCGAAAATGTCGCCGTAATTGCCCCGGTCGACCCGCCCGCCCATCCCGTTGGCCTCGACCGGGTGGCCGGTGCGGGGATCGCCGTTCCTGGCCAGCACCCAGTTGGCAATGTCGATATTGTGGACGTGCTGCTCGACGATGTTGTCGCCGTAGAGCCAGCGGAAGCATCCCCAGTTGCGGATCTGGAATTCCATCTCCTTGGGATCATTTTGCGGCCGCGGGCCGAGGTCGTGAGCCCCACCGCCCGAGCCGTTCCAGTAGACTCGCATGAATTGGATGT
>CAYSCH010000058.1:17442-22521 GCA_964429355.1 uncultured Planctomycetaceae bacterium
TGCCGTCGTGAATCTCCTGGACACCCTGGATGTAGCCGGCCTGATGGTGACGCTGCAGGCCGACGACCACCTTCAGGTTCTTCTCGTCGGCCATCTCGTTGGCCTTCACCAGTTCGCGGAAGCCGGGGGCGTCGGTGCAACAGGGTTTTTCCATGAAAACGTGCTTGCCCGCCTGTACGGCGGCAGCATACTGGCTGGGGCGGAAGCCGGGAGGGCTTGCCATGACCACCATGTCGACGCCGCACTCGATGGCCTTCTGGCAGGCGTCCAGGCCGACAAATTTTCGTTCGTCAGGAACGTCGATTTCGGCCGCCCATTCCTTCTTGAGTTGGTTGAGCGAATTGCTGGCTCGCTCCTCGAAGGCATCTGCAACCGCGACCAATCTCACGGGTTGACCGAGGATCTTGGCCGCGTTCAAGCAATCGCTGGCGGCCCCGGTACCGCGGCCGCCGCAACCGATCAAGGCGAATTTCAATGCATCGCTCCCCGCAGCGTGGGCAGTTCGGGCAATCATGCTTTGGGCCGAGACTGCAACCCCAGCGGCCAAGGCAGAACGCTTCAGGAAATTGCGTCGCGAAGTGTAAATCTGGTTCATCGCTCTCCTCCAGAATGTGAAGAATAATCGAACGGGGCTCCCAGGCGCGGATCATCCCAGTGGTGCGGATCCGAGCTGGGAGTTGGACGCGGCAACGGCCGCGCTGAAGTCCCTGGGATGTCTCAGACGGTTGCCGCAACTGCCTCTTGCGCTGGCAAGAAATCCGCTCCGGGAAGTAAAGCCTGACGAGGCAACAGTCTAGTCCTCCAGCAGGCCCGCCGCAATCAAACCGCCCGAAAAGTCGACTCGCGGGGTGGAAATCGTTGCCGCCAGTGGCTGAATCTCGCGTCAAATTCCCTGGTTTGCCCATACTTACGGCCAGGGCCCGCAAAATCTGCGGAATCGCTACAGTTTAACAGCCCGTCCGCCGATGGATAGAACACCATGTGGTGTTCCATTTGCCGCCAAGATGTGCCCGGTTCGATCGCGCCTGGCGGGGGTCAGTACTGCTGCCCCCGTTGCGGGGAAGGCATGTCATCGTGTGGGAAGGTGGAATTGCCACACGAGCCCGTGGAGGAAACCAATCCGACTGGTGTCGGATCGCCTCCCCGGTCCGACTACGACGAGTGGGAAATGGAGGAGCGACTCCGGCATCTCGACCGGATCTATGCCCGGAGCCCCTTAAGCGGCCCCCTTTCTCCGTCGGGGTCTCAGCAGTATCGGATCGACTCGATGCATGGTTTTATACGGCACGAGCGGCCCATTACAGCTCCCCCCACGGAACCGAGACTCAGCGGGCTTGCCCGATTTGGCCGTGCGGTGTTGGCGCTCGGACTGGCTGTCACGGTTTGCGGTGGCAGTCTCGCAGCCTGGGGGCACTTCGGCGCGCGGCCCGACCTGTTGCCCATGGGGATCCCCATCGCCGCGGCGGGCCAGATCCTGCTCCTGCTGGGATTGGTGATGCAGACTGATTCGCTGGCGAACACGCCGTGTCCGTCCCGCAAGGCCGTTCGCAGCAATCGGCAGCCAATGACGGGCGACGACCAATTCCGCTTGGACGAGGCTGACGATGGAACTGGCCAACTGACCCGACTCAGCGCTCGGCTCGAGGAACTATCACGGAGATTCGAGGAGCGAGACCAGCGGTAGCGAGCCCCGGCGACCTGGTAGCGGCTCCATGGGTCTGCAGAAATCGAGTGCCGCGATGGGGCACTGCTGAATACCGCAAATTCCGGGCTCCCCTCGGCCGCACTGCCTGCATGGCTTATCCGACGGGCAGGAAACGAGTTCAGAACCCCCGACTGGGTTCAGCCTCATACACCTCGGGCAACTCAAATCCCTTGCGCCGGGGCCGATCCAGGAACTGGTTTGCGTCGACGTCGTCGGGGAAGATCTCCTTTTCGGGATCCCATGTCAGACGCCGGCCGGCCCAACGGGCGATGTTGCCCAGATGGCAGACGATCGCCGAGCGGTGTCCGATCTCCACGTCGGCAATTGGGCGCTCGCGGTTCTTGATACAGTCGAACCAGTTCTGCATGTGATCGTTGATCTCGGGCAGCCGGATCTTCAAATCCTTGACCGCCTCTTCGACCAGCTCGGGCGGATTGCTGTCGACTGTGTCGTTGCCGATGCGGATCTTGCCGCCAGGGCCCACAAACGACGCGCCGGCCGCCGATTCGTCGGGTTCGAGCCGGATCACGATCCCGTTGGCATAGCGCATTCGTACCCGGTAGCCCTCGCTGCAGAGCCGGTCGCCGCGAACGCGATTCTCCGGTTCGTTGTAGACCGGCGCCTTGAAGTCGTCTTTCTCGCACCAGATCTCGACCGGCCCCGTGCCGTCCATCTCCAGGGCCCACTGGATCTGGTCGAACCCGTGGGCCCCTGTGCCGGTCATCTCGCCGCCGGACCAGGGCCGAAAACTGATCCAACCCGGGTTGGACCGCTGGACGAAGATGTCGTCGTGATACGGCACGGGCTCGGTGGGCCCGCACCACTGGTCCCAATCGAGCCCGTCGCGGACGGGCTGGCCGGGCAGCCCGCATCCCCACGGGCTGGGGTAGTTCATGATCAGCACGCTTTCGATCTTGCCGACCAGCCCGTTGCGGACCATTTCGCAGCCGAGGCGGTGGTTTTTCATGCATCGCCGCTGGCTGCCTGTCTGCAAAACGCGCCCGTACTTGCGGACCGCATCGACCAACCGGCGTCCTTCACGGATCGTGTGGCTGAGCGGTTTCTCCAGATAGATGTCCTTGCCGGCCTGGCAGGCGTGCAGGGCGGGGGCGACATGCCAATGGTCGGGAGTGGCGATGAGGCAGGCATCGATATCTTTCGCATCGAGCAGTTCGCGGTAGTCGGCATGGGCGCGGCAACTGCGTTGGCCGGCCACTTCGTCGCGCCGGGTGCGGTCCAGATCGGCAACGGCCACGATCTGGCCTTCCTGATTTTTCGGCAGGGCGCCGATCAATTGAAGGCCGCGGCGTCCCACGCCGATGAATCCCAGACCGATCCGGTCGTTGGCCCCCAGTTGATCTGCGGCGGCCAGTACGCAGCGAGGGATGATCAACGGCGCCGCAATTGTGCAACCGGTTGCGGCCAGGAACTGGCGTCGTGTGGATCTGCGTGACATCACTCGAGCTCCTGAAGTTCGTGTTTCCGATCAGAGAAGTGAGTGTGGCACGACTCTTTCCCGCCACATGCCTGCTGCCAGAACCCCGCGAGGCCGGCAAACTCATCGAACATGATACGGGCAGTTCGTTCCTCAACGCCCACGGCCGCCCAGGCCCCGTAGTCGAAGGCGATCAAGCCGCCTTCCGGCGTACCCCAGTTCTCGACCAGCCGCCTGACTTCCTCACGTACCTCGGCCTCGATACCCCGCGGCATGGTCGACTGGATGTCGGCAGTGGCTGCAAAACAAACCTTGCCGCGAAACTGGCGGCCGAACTGCTCCAACCCGTAACTGAGCGTCTGCTGCATGTTGAGCACATCGGCACCAAGCTCGAGAAACGTGGGCACGAAATCGTTGATCCGGCCGCAGCTATGCAGAAATACATGCCACCCGCAGGCGTGGATGGCGTCGAAGATTCTTCGATAACGGGGCGTAAAGAACTCATCCAGGGTCTTCCGGCTGACAAAAGTGCCCGCCTGCGTCCCCCAGTCGTCGGTGACAAACAGCCCGTGAATGCGGCTGCCAAACCGCCGCTGCAACTCGTCCACCTGTTCGAGTTTGAAGTCGACGATCATGTCGAGTACTCGGTGGACCCGCTCGGGCTCCAGATAGAAATCCGCCATCGTGTTGGCAAAACCTCGCAGCTTGTGGAGCCGCGAGAACAGGAGCGAGTGGGCGGTGAGACACACGTAGCGGTCGGCGGCCTGGTCGATCAGCGGACCGAGGCGCTCGTAGTAGAAGGGATTGCGGGGGCTGGGCGGGCGGTAGCTGGCCAGTTGCGCCCAGTCGCCGAGGGGAGAATCGCTGACTTGGCCGATGTTCTTGAGTTCCGTCGTGCTCCAACCGCAACTCCAGTCGTCTCGAACCGGGTTGTCGAAAAACCAGCCTGCCTCCGCCCGGTCCATCTCCCAGATGTTGTGGATGTCATCGGGAAATTCCGGCATCTTGTGGTCCCAGTGCTGCCAGAACGGAAGCCGCGGCGGGCAGTCGAACTCGATGGCCCGGTTGACGATCTCAAGGGATTCCATACGGTCGCTTGCCTAAGCGAAAAAGGCCTGACAAAACGTACGAGTTTCCCACGGGCATGGACGTGCACAGCGGGTGGTATTGTGATCGGCTCTAAATGTCGTCGAGGGGTAACTTGACCGTCCGGCCGAGTTCGAGCGAGCGGTCGATCGCCATGCACAGCTCGTGGCTGCGATAGGCATCGGCAACGTTGCAGTGAGACTGCCGGTCTTCGAGAATACAATCCACGAAATGATTGATCTCGCCGTCAAATGGGTGGTGGTGCACGTCGCCGGAGTTGGGCAGTATCGTGGGGCACGTGGCCCAGCCGGTCTGGCCTGGAAACAGCTTCTTCGACCAGATGCGATCGTCGCGAATGGTGCCTTCCGTGCCGGCAAGGTCCATGTTGAAGGCATAGGGCATTTCGCAGTCCAAGAGAGCCGAGACCTTGCCGAGGATGCCGCTCCGGAACTTGACCACGGCGACCACGTTGGCATCGAATTCGAACAGTCCTTTGCGGTTGTTGGAGGAAGCCGACACCTCCTCCACCTCGTCGCCCGTGAGCCAGCGGAGAGCGTCGACCGCGTGACAACCAGCGAGCAAGAGGGCGCTGCCCGCCGTCAGTTTCCTGCTGTGGAGATTCCAGGCATGGTGCGCTTGGCCCATGCCGTGCCAGTAGTCGGTTTCCACGTAAATCAACTCGCCAATCGCGCCGGACTGGACCAGTGACTTGATCGTTTGGACCGCCGGATTCCAGCGGAGACAGAAACTCGCCAGGCTCTTGACGCCCGCCTTGGCAACGGCATCCCGCAGGGCCCGGTTTTCCTCCATCGACAGGGCGATCGGCTTCTCGACCAGCACGTGCTTGCCGGCC
>CAYSCH010000058.1:22531-34085 GCA_964429355.1 uncultured Planctomycetaceae bacterium
GGGACCGGTCACGTCGACGATGTCAACTGAGGCGTCCGCCAGAACTTCCCCGTAATCACGGCGAATCGAGCAGCTCAAACCGTACCGCTCCGCCAATTGGCGGGCGCGGTCGGGGTCGATATCGCTGATCGACACGATCGCCACGTGAGGATTCTTCAGCCAACTGGCCACGTGGGCCCCCGCCACCCAGCCAGCCCCGTGCACGGCGACTCCGAGTTTTCCGTCACGCACTGTCATTCTCCTCAACTCACCGACTGCCAGCGCCCGGCTTGGGCACGGCGGGCGACTCATTTTCTCCTCTTCTACCACCGCCACCGGTTCTGCGGAACACCCATCGGTGGAATTTTGTCGTCATTTTGTGCAAGAAGGCGTTCGAGCCGCGAGGGTTGCCCCGCTTCTGCTCGAATCCAGGATGGCGCTGGCCCAGATTGCCGGCGTGCTCCAATCTCCCGAGGAGAACAATTCTGCACACCTCTTCTCCAGGGTGAGGGGCCTGAGCCCCTTGAGTACTGCAACCGCGCAGGCTCTTCGCGAAATCGGCTGCGATTCGGCCGGACCCGGTCGTCCCAGGGCGGCCCTTGCAGAGAGACGACGGCCCCGTGGTGGACCTCCATTTCACACCACTTCGCGGCCAAGAGTCAACCGGGTAGAATCGTTGGTGCGTGCCGAATTCGGCGAAACTCCCCTGGTTTCTGGCATGCTGGCCCGACAGGACCGGGCTCGAGTGTTGCTTCTTCGACAGGGCGGCAGGGCCGGTGAGCCAATACGAGCTACCGCTCGAACGGAAATGGCCTGCTCCCGGCAAGTCGCGAGTCTCTGTGAAGAACTTCACGATCATTGAGGTTGGCAGTCCAGACAATGAATCCAACGGAGACGGATGATGATTGGAGCTGACTGGAGACGGCGAGTGCCGGGTGTTTTCATTTGGGTGTCTGTGGTGGTGATTCTTGTTGCGTGGGGTGCCGAAACGGCCAGCGCCCAGCAGTCTGACTCGGCCCGGCGGCGTGAGTTTGTGCAAGGCTTGCTCAAAACGTTGATCGATTCGCAGCTTCCGCCCCCTCCCACGGTACCTCGCACCCAGCCGCCTCCGCCGATGCCACCCGTTAGTGTCCGGCCGCCTGGAGAACTGGCCGAAGTCCTGGCAAAGCTCGAATCGTTCACGGCGGATTCCCGCGAACTGCTCGCCGCCCTGCAAGGAGACTGGTCGCGTACGGAACGGGTTGGCCCGTTGATCGGCGATACAGCCAAGGTGCATCACGCCGCCTCCGCCTTGGCCGCCAAGTATCACCACTCCCCTGTCCGCGACCTTGTACCGGTAGCCGAGGATTACGCGACTCTCAATCGCGACTGGCGAGTTCTGGCAAACCGCATTCAGCAGACCCGCAAGTTGAGTCAAAAATGCTACGACCTTGTTGGCGCCTTGAACGAGCACGATCGACGTCTCTGCACGCTACTCGAGGTCGTGCCACAAATGGACGCCGCGGCACTCCTTCGCCATACAGCCGCTTTGATCGAGAACCTGCAGAACCTCAGTGAGGATCTTCAGTCCGACTTGCCGCCGTCGCCTGACAGGATCCGACTGGTATCTCTGTGCCGCAAGGCACAACAAGGGGCCGGCGAGACAACCGAGGCCGTCTCCGGCGGTGCGGCCGGCGAGATCATCCAGGAGTCGTACGGGCGGTTTCGCAGCGACTGGAGCGCACTGGCGGCAGCGCTGCATCCCATCGAGAATCGCTACATTCAGCGAACGGTCCGCCGGGTATGGCAAACCGATCGAGCGATTCACGAGTTGTTGTCGATTCCCTACCAGACCGATCCGGCACACGTACTCTACATGGCCCAGGTCCTGCGCGGCGACATCGACGCACTTTATGACACAGTCTCGCTCGAAGACCTGATCGACCTGCCGCCGGCAAAACAGGTCCTGCCCACGGCGAGCGAGTTCTACGGGCTCTGTGAATACTTCATCCTCTGTGCCGAAAACAAGGACAGCCTGGACGACCTTGCCAAAGCCTACTGGGATCTGGATGCCGCCTGGCCCGGATTCTCGGCCTGCTTTGTCTCCGCCCAATCGCCCGAAGTGCAACGTACGCTGGCCGAGATCGAGCAATCGATGGATTCCCTGCGACAACTCCTGGGCATTCCGCCGGCGATCGACTGGGGACTGGCCCAACAGCGAAGCTCACGGCTGGAGTATCTGGCACACGCGCTCGAACGAAGCTTGGAATCTTCGATGCAGACGTCCGGCAAGTACCCCGATCACGTACGCAATCGACTCTCGTCCGCCGCTGATCGAAGCCGATCCTTCTGCACCTCCTGTGGAACTCTCAACTCCAGGATCGTCGCCAGAACCAGCCCCAAACAACTCGGCCCCGAGTGTACGCAATTGGCTCAGGCTTGGGCTCTCGTTCAGAAGGATATGATCACCGTCTTCCGCGAAGAAGATGTGCTCCGCTCGACCGCCGAGATCGCCCGAACTCTCGTCGAACTCCAAACCACCTTCGGCCCCTGAGCATCAGACCCGACCGTATTCCTGTTTCCCCATGCCCTCGCCATCCATCGAGCAACTCCAGTCGCACTTGGCGCGATTCCGTCTCTCGGCGTTTCGACCGGGCCAGGAGGACGTGATCCGCACGGTCCTGGCCGGCCGCGACTGTCTGTGCGTGATGCCAACAGGCGGGGGAAAGAGCCTCTGTTATCAGTTGCCCGCCGTCGCACTGGACGGACTGACGGTGGTCGTTTCGCCGCTGATTGCCCTGATGAAGGACCAGGTCGATCAGTTGTCGGCGCTGGGACTGCCGGTAACCTTCATCAACAGCACCCTTTCGCCCGACGAGCAGAGTGCTCGGCTCCAGGCGGTTGCATCGGGCGAGGTCAAGATGGTGTACGCTGTGCCGGAGCGGTTCCGCAGCCCCCGATTCGTGGAAGCGGTGCGCGCTGCCGGTCTGTGCCTGCTGGCGATCGATGAGGCCCACTGCATCAGCCAGTGGGGGCACGATTTTCGCCCCGACTACGCTCGGCTGGGTCAGTTTCGGGAGCTTCTGGGGAATCCGCCAACCATCGCGCTGACGGCCACTGCCACCGACGAGGTTCGACGCGACATCGTCAAGCAACTCAACCTCAGCCAGCCGGAGACGTTCATCCGGGGATTTGCCCGCGATAATCTCTTCTACCGCGTCTGGAAGACAAGCGGTGAACGCGAGAAGATGGAACGGCTCGTGGAGTTTCTCGACAAGACGCCGGGATCCGGAATCATCTACGCCTCCACACGCCGGCGGACGGAAGAAGTGGCCGAAGCACTCGGCCGACGACTCCGCCGGAGAGTCGTCGCCTACCATGCCGGTCTCCTGCCCGAACCACGCAAGGCCGCCCAGGAAGCGTTCATGCGAGGGAAGGTCGAGATCATCGTCGCAACGACGGCCTTCGGCATGGGAATCGACAAGCCGGACGTCCGCTTTGTCATCCACTACAACCTGCCCGGCACGCTTGAAGGCTACTACCAGGAAGCAGGCCGTGCCGGCCGCGACGGGCTTCCTTCCCAGTGCCTGCTTCTCTACAACGCCTCGGATCGCTACATCCAGGAGTGGTTCATCGAGAGTGCCTACCCCGGCCCGGAAAATGTCGAGCTCGTATACGAGTACCTGGCTTCGCTCGACACCGATCCGATCGAACTGACCCAGCAGGAGATCAAGGAACGCCTCGCGCTGCCGATCGGCGCCGACGGCGTCGGCACCTGCGAGCAGTTGCTCGAATCGGCCGGAGTATTGCACAGGCTCGTGTCGTCGGATAACCGAGCCACGGTGCGGCTCGACAGCCAGCTTCCCACCTTGATCGACCTGCTGCCGAAGCGAGCCAACGTGCGCCGCACCGTCTTGCGGGCCCTGGAGCAGATCGTGGGCTCGCGGCGTGGAGAGACGGTGCCTTTCGAGCCGGTTGAACTGCTCCGACTGACCGGGCTCGAACAGGCGTCGATCGCGACGGCGCTACGTGAGTTGAACGAGTTGGACGTTTTCGACTACGTTCCGCCTTTCCGCGGGCGTGCGATCCGTATGCTCGATCGCGAAACCCCCTTCGATCAACTCCAGATCGATTTCGAGACGATCGAAAAACGAAAAGCGGCTGAATACGAAAAACTCAATCGGGTCGTCCAGTTCGCCCTCAGCGCCGCCTGCCGCCAGCAGGCGATTCTCCACTACTTCGGCGAGGCCAGTGGTGGCGACTGTGGCCATTGCGACAACTGCGAGCGGCTCGGCCGGGGCGGCACGGCGCCGGTTGCCAGGCAGTTGAACGACGAAGCCGTCAGGACGATCCGCATCGCACTGAGCGGCGTGGCTCGCGCACAGCAACGATTCCGATGCGGTAAGAACCTGATCGGCCAGATGTTGTGCGGCTCGAAGGCGGCAAGAATCACCAAGCTCGGCCTGGATCAACTGAGCACGTTCGGCTTGCTCGAGCACCTCAGCCAGGTGGAGGTGGTGGCTCTGCTCGAAGCCTTGATCACGACGGGGTACCTCGCCCAGGTCGACCTGGATCAGCACCGCCCTGTGCTGGAGCTGACGGCGGCCGGCATCGAATTGATGAAAGGCCAGCGAGAATTCGAGGGCGTTCTTCCCTTGGATGAAGAGGTCCTGGCCAGGATTCGAGGCGATCAACCCTCGCCGATTCACGCAGACTCCGAAGCGAAGTCCGAGCCGCTGAATGTGGATCCGCAACTCCTCGATCGTCTCAAACTGTGGCGCAAGCAGAAAGGCTCGCTCACGGGGCAGCCTCTCTACCTCATTCTCAGCAACCGCTCTTTGGAGGAACTGGCCGCCGCGCAGCCTCGAACACGCGAAGCACTTCTGGAGATCAGCGGTATCGGACAGCGCAAGCTCGAACAATACGGTCCCGAGCTTCTGGGACTGATCTCGGAACAGTCTTCCGCAAACTACCCCGAAACGCCCGCGAGGACAGAATTCGCTGCCATCCCATACCAACCCGAACCGACAGCGAGGACAGCAGGCACCACAACTGCTCACCAGGCTGCGTCGGCGGCGATGTCCGGCATCGTTCCCAGGTCCGATCGTCCGAGTTGCTTCTGGACGTGGCGAATGATCCAGGCCGGCTTTTCGGTGGAAGAAACCGCTGCGGCCCGAGCGATGTCTGTCGAGGCCGTTCGTCGCGAGCTGGATCAAGCCACCCGTCTCGGGTACTGATCCTGATCCGGCGAGCGCCGTCTCAGGATTAACCTCGGCCGCCGGTGCCGCCCTGCTCAACTTCACGGGAACCGGCATTTTGGACCAGGATCCGTGGCAGAGAGGGGTGACAGTCGGCACAGGTCCATTGTTTCTCCATGACAGCGTCTCTTGCCTGGTTTTCCGATCCAGCCCCCTGAAACAAGCCCCCAGCCGGATGCACGGATCCCTGCTGTCCCCCATTCTAGCCATGCCCCCTGGTCGAATCCTGCTGGCCATTACGGTAGAATGAAACATTGGTGGCCTGTGGCACGGCCCAGTCTGCCGCGTCATTGCCGGACTACCTCATCTCGTACAACGTTTGTTGGCCGCCGCGCGGGCTGACCAACCCGAAGATATTGGAAAGAAAGCACTTATGGCGAAAAAGCCGGACGAGGAAAAAGGGACGCCCCAACGACCGATACTGACTCGGCGTCCGCCGACCACCTCGATGTGGATCCTGCTTGTGGCCGCAATCGTGGTGATTCTGATCGTGTTTTACGATGGACAGAAACGCGAGTCGGAAATCAATTGGGGTATGTTTCGCCGCCAGTTGAAGGAGGGCAATATCGCCGAGGCCCAAGCTCAGGGCTGGAACATATACGGCAAGTTCAAGCAGCCTCCCGCCGATCCCCAGGCTGGCAAGAAGGAGCCCAAGACCCTCAACAAAGAGTTCAAGACGACGGTATCCCCCTTCGTGCTCAATGATTCCAGTTTCGACGACAAGCTGTACGAGGCCCTTGGCGAAAAGTATTCCGCTGCAGAACCGACCGACACGAGTGCCGCTCTCCTCTGGGTCTCACTGCTGGTGACGGTGGCCCTGTTCGTAGGCATCTGGATCATGATCCGTCGGACCCAATCCATGTCGAGCGGTATGCTTGCCGGGTTTGGGAAGAGTCCGGCCCGGCGTTATCAGGCGGGCGATAAGCCGGTCACATTCGAAGACGTGGCGGGCCTCGAATCGGTGAAGAACGATCTCGAAGAGGTGGTCGAGTATCTGAAGAACCCGGCCAAGTTCCAGCGGCTTGGCGGCCGGGTGCCGAAAGGTGTCCTCCTCGTGGGTCCGCCCGGGACCGGTAAGACCCTGCTGGGACGCGCGGTGGCCGGCGAAGCCAAGGTGCCTTTCTTCTCGATCAACGGCTCCGAGTTCATCCAGATGTTCGTCGGCGTTGGTGCAAGCCGCGTTCGTGACCTGTTTGCCACCGCCAAGGAGAGCGCCCCAGCGATCCTGTTCATCGACGAAATCGACGCGGTTGGGCGCCATCGCGGTACCGGGCTTGGAGGGGGGCACGACGAACGGGAGCAAACGCTCAACCAGATTCTCGGGGAGATGGACGGTTTCACGCAGTCCGAGTCGGTGATCGTGATGGCGGCCACGAACCGGCCCGATGTGCTTGATCCCGCCCTGCTCCGCCCGGGACGGTTCGATCGGCACGTTACCGTCGACCGCCCGACCCTGAAAGGTCGCGTGGCCATTTTCAAGGTTCATTCTCGCGGGGTACCCTTGGCTGACGACGTCGACCTGCAGCGGCTCGCGGCCGCGACCGTGGGACTCACCGGTGCCGACATCCGCAACCTGGTCAACGAGGCCGCCCTCTGGGCGACCCGAGAGGGGAAGGACGCGGTCGACATGAGCGACTTCGAATACGCTCGCGACAAGATTCTCATGGGCTCCAAGCGAGAGGAACTCCTCGTCGGCGAAGAGAAACTGATGACCGCCTATCACGAGGCCGGCCATGTGCTCCTCTCCTGGCTCGTCAAAGGCGCCGACCCCGTCCACAAAGTGACCGTCATTCCTCGCGGCCGCGCGCTCGGCGCCACCCAGACCTTGCCGGAGGAAGACCGCTACAACATCTCCGCCCACGACATCCACACGCGATTGGCCTTCATCCTCGGAGGCCGTGCCTCGGAGAAACTGAAATTCGACCAGTACACCGCCGGGTGTGAAGACGACCTCAAGCGTGGCACCGCGCTGGCCCGGCGGATGGTTACCCACTGGGGCATGAGCGAACGTCTCGGACCGGTGGCCTTCCGCAACGGCGAACACCATCCGTTCCTGGGCAAAGAGATGTCTGAGCCTCGTGAATACAGCGAACACACGGCCCAGGTCATCGATGAGGAAATCACCCGGATCCTCAATGAGGCCTCCGATAGGGCCACGGAAGTCCTCAGCGCGCATCGCGAAAAGCTGGATACGCTCGCGATCGCCCTGGACCGCGAGGAAGAACTGGACGAGAGCCAGATCGAGGCCCTCATTGGTCCTCCAGCCTATGAGCGCAAACGCGACCAGGATTGCGTCGAGACCGAGTCGGCAACAACCGAATCCGTCGGATCGACCGCCGCCCAGTCCGCTTCAGAAGAAACGGCCACAGAAGGATAGAAGAAACCACGTTCGGACACTGCGTGCCCGTTTCGTGACCCGGATCTTCGAACGGCCGATCCAGGCGGAAAACGTCCCCATCGATCCTCATTTCCCTGTCGCCTCCTCCACAATCCGCACCTCATCGTCCGGCAGTCCATACAGATCGTACACCAAGGCGTCGATCTCCCGATCCATGGCGCCGATCTGGCATGTCAGCTCGGTTTGCCCGCTGGTCCTGTTGGCTGCCCGGCACCGGATGTTGAGACGCAGCATCTGCCCGACCAGCTCGACGAGCCGGTCGTGCGACTTCACCTCGGCAGGATTCTCGAAATCGATACGGCGTACCGGCGATCGTGCCAGTACGTGACCGTTGATTTCCAGGCCGGCGCCGCGACGCTTGGCACGGTGCTGGTACCACTTCCAGAGCAGACGTGAATTGAGTATCCCGGCGAAGTAGAGCAGACTCTCGCGGATGCTCGCATCGGGTACAAAGACGTTCGCACTGAACGGAACATAGGCCGGTGCGATGGCGGAAACGAAGCCTGGCCGCGAGCCCATCTGGACCGAGATGATCTTCGGGCTCTGCCAGAGACGTTCTTCGCGTGGCCAGTGCAGATGCCACCAGCAGTTCGACTGCTTTCGGGTTTCTCTGCGTGTTTCCATGATCGGCCTGAAGCGATCCAGGTGATTCTTGAGCACGGGATACTTGCCAATCTCCGGACACGTCTGCTTCGTGGAATAGATGAGAGTCAGCGACGGCTCTTCGGCCAGATAATATCGCCCCAGATCGCACAGATCGTGGTACGGCCGCAGAAGTCGCCGCTCCTGCTCGGGCAACTTCAGACGACGCACTTCTCCCGTGGTGAGGGCAAACACGCCTTCGCCGACTGTCCATCGTTCGTTGTACTTCTTGTTGGTCTTCGGATTGACCGATGCCGGATTCTCGGCGATGCCTTGCCGGATCTCGCCCAGGCATTCCAGGCGGTCGTGCAGCTCCAACCTGGCCAACAACCCATCCGCCGGCTCCTGAAGATCGACCCGGCCCCCCGCGAACAGTTGCGCGCGGGTCTTCGTGAACTCAGCGACCCGGGCCGTGCCCAGGATGAACGGTTCGGCCGTCGGTTCTCCCTCGGGCACTACCCGTTTGATCGTCGTGCCAGCATCGCTCGGCCCCTTGGTGAGCCGAAAAACCAGGTGCTGTCCCGACACTCGCTGGAACACCTTCAGCTTTTCCAGGAAGAAGATTTCGTCGACGTGCGAGTCTTCGGTCATCGCACGGATCAGTTTTTCGGCGCCGGTACCCGCCGTCCAGTAGGCGTTGACGATGAACGATAACGGGGCGTCTGGCTTCAGCAGTTCCAGTCCTCGATGGACGAAGTAATACCAGAGATCCATCCGCGGTGAACGGTACTTCCGGCCGAAATCGCTGGCGGCAATCTCATCCATTTCATGTCGATAGTCGCGCTCACGCCGGTAGGGAGGATTGCCGATCACGGCGTCGAACCCGCCCGCATTCGCGATTCGCGGAAACTCGCGATCCCAGTCGAAGTTGTTGTCTCCCCGCTGGATCTCGTTGCCGGATCGGTGGGGTTGCTTCTCGGCAGTGAAACCGGAACCGATCAGGCTATTTCCACACTTGATGTTTTCCTCCAGGTCCGGCAGAGCCGGTTTGTGGTGCTGCCGCATTGGCTGGACGGGAGATTCCCGGTCCTCGCCTTCCAGCAACTTCAGCAGCAGCGACCGCCTCGTCACCTCCACCGCCTGCGGGTCGATGTCGACCCCATAGATGTGGTCGAGCAGGATCCGCCGCCGTTCGGTCGTCGTCAATCGCCACTCATGCGCCCGCGTCTGGTAGACACGGTCCTGGTGACTGGCCGGATCATGTTCAAGGTACCAGTTGCCGTACCAGTCGAGGAGATACTGATAGACGCCGATCAAGAACGATCCGCTGCCGCATGCCGGGTCGACGACTGCTAGCGGCTGCCCATCAATCGAAGGCTTCCAGTCTGCCTGGGTTCGGCCGGCTGCCTGGTGCGGCTCCTTTCCTTTCAGCAGCCCGCCCACCGTCTTCCTGACGATGTAGTCCACGATGTACGCCGGCGTGTAGTAGACCCCGCCTGCCTTCTTGACCTCAGGGTTGTCTTCGACCTTGACTTGCCGGCCTTTGGTCAGCCGGACTGCCTTGCCCAGGAACTGCTCGTAGATGCGGCCCAGAATATCCGCGCCCAACGTCGAGAACTCGTGCGGGCTTGCCGGAGAATAGAGGCTGCCAAGAATTTCCGCCAGGACGCGATCGTCAACCTCAAGCGACGAAGTCCACTCGTCTGCAGCCTCCGTGCGATTCTTCTTTCCCGCGAACTGAAACAGCCCCGAGCTGCAACGTTCGTCCGCCCGGCGGAACAACTCGCAGAGCCGGGCGTAGATTCTGCCGCCGCTGACCAGCGACTGCAATTGCCCGCGGGGCTCGATTCCTCGATCTTCGCAGATCCGCAGAAAGACGATTCGGTCGATCGTCTTCTGCACGGCGAGACTGATGTCCCGCTGCGGCAGCTGCAGATTGCGGCGAGCCATGTTGTGGGCCAAGTCGGCTCGCCACTGCTCGATCTGTCTGAGAAGCGAGTCGTCCACTTTGGCGGTACCATGTTCCCTTGGCAGTTGGTGTCTGACACTCTGCCCGCAAGACCGGTGGATGAGCTCGACGATTTCGACAAGCGTCTCCACTGCGCTACAGTCCTGACCGAGCTTCAGTTCGCCTGATATCCTTGCCACGCCTTCTGCAACTCTTCCTGGGTCGGTACCCCTTCGACGATCCATACCCGATGTTTGAGCATGAGGGGCTTGCCCTTGGCAAGTGGATACTCCGTGGCACCCGGAAAAGCCGGCATGAAGCAGTTGATGTTGGCGTAGACATTGTGGCCTGTCGGATAGCCCGGGTTGCTCGAATGCTGAAACAGAACGAGCGAGGTCCGCTGCTTGCTGCCGGGGAAATCGGCCGTGTAGCGGCACCAGGCTGGCCTTGGGCTGGCCAATTCCTCCGCCACAAACGGGGCGATCTCCTGGTTCTCGCCGGGTGCGGCGCGATAGGTCATTCCGCCGTAGCCGGCTTCGGGCCGGCCGCCAATGGCCACACCTTCCTCCAAGGCCGTCAGGGTCACGTCGATATCGAACACGCGCCCTCGCCGATCCGATCCGGTCGTCGGATGAATCTGGAGCTTCACCTCTTCACGCACGATGGGGTGCTGCTCCCGGGTGCCGAATCTCCAGAGGTTGGTCGCCTTGAGGACCGCCTTTTCCGGCCCCGTCTCCAAGGTTTCCAGTTTTTCCGGCCGGGCCCAGACGTCGCACACGGCCCAGATGTCGGCCACCCGGTCGTTCCACCGCACCACTGGCCAGCTCCACCAGATGCCGCGATGATGGGGGTGCTCCGGGTAGTCGTCCGAGATGACCTCTCCGTTGTGACCGTAGACCGGATGAACGTAGTCGCTCCGGTCGCCGCCGTACGGCCGCCCGTCGGCAAACCGCTCCGGTTCCCGCCCATCTGGCATGGGAACGTCTCCAAAGTTGTAGCGGAGAACCGGCTGGTCCCCTTCCAGGAGCGTGTAGTATCGCCGCTCCGCATCCACATTCCACGTAAAAGCACTCTTCCCTGGCAGTTCAGCACTTGCACCGGCACGTACAGTGGAGATTGCCAGAACGAGACAGACAACACCAACAGTTGGTTTCATCATGGTAGACCTTTCGGCAGCGTCATCTTGCAGCCCCCTGCCCTTCACTCCCAGCACGATTTCCAGTACCGCTGGTCCAGTTCATAGACGTCGAATTCGTACTCGTCCGGTAACGGTCGCGGCAGGACACCGTAGTTCTGCATCTCGCGGATATAGAAGCGGTTCGGCCGAAAGCCCGGCATGTCGAAACGCTTCTGGCCCGCAAACTGATCCGCGGCCTCGCAGATGGCAGCCAGGATCTCCTGATAATCCGG